>NZ_LZIK01000035.1:0-11578 GCF_001667105.1 Mycobacterium sp. 852002-51152_SCH6134967
TCGGCGCCGCACTCACCAGCGCGTTCTCTGTGGCCTACCAGCTGCCTAACCTGATCGCGGCGCTCGTGCTCGAGGCGGGGGAGGGGGAGGTGTGTGACCGGGCCACGTTCGTGGCGGTGCCGGCGGATGGGGCCGAGGCGGCGGCCCGGGCGTGCTCACCCGGCACCGCCGCGGGTGCCTGAGCCTCGGCGTCCGGTCCGGCTCAGGGGTGCGTCGGTGTCGTCGTCGTAGTGCAGCGCGACCTCGAGGGGGTCGGGACGGTCGAGGTCGGCGGGATCGGGCTGTCCGCGGAACCGGTGCCAGAGCCGACGCCCGGCCAGCAGCACCAGCACGGCGCCCGCCGAGAGCGTGATGAAGAACAGCACCTTGCCGTAGGCGTTCGAGTGCACCGACAGCCGTACTGGTTCTCCGAGCGTCAGACCATTGACCGTGCGCAGCGCGACGTCGACGGCGACGCGCTGGGTGAAGTGCACCTCGATGGGGACCCGCAGCGGAAGGTAGCCCGGTGGCAGCACGATCTCGCCCATGTCGGTGACCGTCATCCCCGGGGGCGCGTCGACGTCGAGGCGGACCCGTATCGGAACCGGCAGGTCGTTGCGCAACGCCAGCGGAAGCGGGCTGCGTTCGGTCGCCAGCGTGTAGGCCCCGCCCGGGTTGACGATCGTGACCGCTCCGAAGATGTCGTCGACGGTGTGCCCGACCGTCGTGAGTCGTTGTTGCGCAAGGCCGTTGCGGGTGTCTGGCGGCACCGACTGGCTCAGTGCGCGCAGCATGTCCTCGCGCAGCGGGGCGGTGTAGCCGTATCCGGTCAGCCCCGTGCGTTCGTCGGTGGTCAGCGCCGCGGTCAGCCCCCACAGCCGCCCGGTGACCGCGGCGATGCCCGACACGACGGCGTCGTCGAACCGGGCGTCGGGGTCACCCAACTCGTCGCTGGGCAGCGGGGACATGTCGTCGGGCGGGACGGCGCTGCCTTCGCCGATCACCGCGGGCAGCGGCCGTGGCTCGGCGAGCCCGGCATTGATCGCCGTGGCGACCGCCCGGAACATCGCCCGGGCGTCGTCGGGGCCGATGCTCCACGCCATCGGCGGCATCAGAATCTGGGTCCGCGGGGAGACGTCGGGATTGAGGGCGCGCCACAGCATGGCGCCCAGCGCGTCCTGGCGCCGGGCCACCGCCGAATCGTGTTGCAGCGGGACGTCCAGCGACGGGTCCAAATATCCCGGCGCCACGGGATCGGTGCCCGCGCCGGCGAGCGCCGCGCCGACGGCCGGGTCGAACGGCGCCGCGACGACCTGTGGTGTGTAGCGGACCGGTTCGGTGTCGGCGACGCCGGAATCTGCGACGTCGGTGCCGTCGTCCGAGCCCGATTCGGCGGCCGCGAGGGCCACTGTCTGGCCGCCCAGGTCCGACAGCAGACGCACCGCGGGGCCGGTCAGCGGACCGTCGCCGACGAGGCTGGCGCCGCGCACCGAGGTGACGCCCAGGATCTGGTCGACGATGTCGCCCGCCGAGGTCGTCGCTATCCGGCTGAGCCCGGGGTCGCGGACGCGGCGCAGCGCGTCGAGGTCGGCCTGCGCGTAGATGGTGGAGGCGACGCACATGCCCGTCGCCAGGTTCTTGAGCCGGTTCAGCCACGCCACCGCCGCGTCCTGCCCGGTGCCGGGGCGAGTGGGGGTGCCGGGCCCCGCGTCGGGGCCGTTGTTGACGACGTAGCCGCCCGCCATCGCGTTGACGGTGACGAGCAGATCGGGGTCGACCGCCAGACATGTCGCGGCGCGCACCCGTCCGTCGGGATCGACCTGGGGGGTGGTCGCGAACTCGACGGCCGACAGCAGCGTGTCGAGGCGCCCGCCCGGTGCCAGGGAGGACGCCAGCTCATCGTCGATGAGCCGTACCGGGGTGGCGCCACCCGGTGCGCCCGCGGCCAGCCGCGGCCGGTCGGCGATCGGCCACAGCAGCGTCAACCGGACCGGCTTGGACGTGTCGGGCGCTGCGATCGCGGTGACCGCGTCACCCGAATCGGCGCCCGGGTCGGGTGGGACGCCGAGCACCGGCAGCAGGAAGCGGGCGTCGTCGAGACGGGCGGGCGCGCCGTAGTCGGGGGTGCCGTTGACGTTGACCATCACCGGGTACACACCCGGCTCGTCGATGCTGAGCGACGGCTGGTCGGCCGACCGCAGCGGATAGGACAGGGTGAACGGAACCTCTTGTCCGCGAGCGAGTTCGGGCGAGAGCGGGACGAACTCGCCGATCGGCTCGAACTGGTCGACGTCGCCGGTGAGGTTGGTGCGCAGGCCGGTCGACGTCCGCACCGCCGCGGCATCCTCCAACCGAACGACCACATCGCGCACCGGCCGGTCGCCGACGTTGAGGACGGCGCCGGCCACGGTGACCACCGGCTCGCTGGTGGTGGTCACCACGTCGGGGGTGACGCGGTCGACGCGGACCTGAAGGAACGGCGTCGAATCGGATTGGGCGGCGGCGGCCGGCGGTAGGACGAGCGGTAGGGCGCTCAGCGCCAGCACGATCAGCGCGGCCAGCGCGCGCGGCAGCGCTGCGGCGGTCACGAGCCCTGTCCGCAACCGTTCGTCCGGCGGCCGGGCTGCATCTTCCCCCACTCGTCGCCCTGCCCTTCGGGCGGGCGGTGCCCCCACCGCTCGGCCCCCGGGGACGGTTGGGCGCGTTCGTCGGGACGACGGTTGCGGGTGTGCGAGTGCGTCTGGGGGCGGCGCCGCGGCGACGAGCGGGGCAGCGGCGGCAGCGCGGACGGGCCATGGGCGTGCAGCTTGTCGATCAGCTCGCCCGCGACCTCGGCGAGGCGGCGTTCGTCGGCGTAGGCCAGCCGCTTGGGCAGCTCCTTGAGCGGCACCCACGCCACCTCGGTGACTTCGACGTCCTCGTCGGACAGTTCACCGCCGAGGAAACGCATCAGGTAGTGGTGCACGGTCTTGTGGACGCGGCGGCCCTCGGTGACGAACCAGTAGTCGATGCTGCCCAGCGCGGCGAGCACGCTGCCCTGCACACCGGTCTCCTCGGCGACCTCGCGGACGGCGGTCTGCTCGGCGGTCTCACCCATTTCGATATGGCCTTTGGGCAGCGACCACAACATGCGCCCGCGCCGGTCGATGCGGCCGATCAGCGCGGCGACCTGACTCTCCTTGGGGCCGTCGATACCGTCGATGACCAGGCCGCCCGCCGAGGTTTCGTGGACAGTGCGCAGCCGGTCGGGTGGCCGCCGCGGCCGAGACTTCTTGGACTGCCCACCCTTGGTGTCCTTGTTTCCGTCGACGGCGGCACCGTTCTTCGGTGCGGCGTTGGTCTGGCCGGCCGGGGGCTGCGGGATGGGGCGGCGGCGCTGCGCCGACGGGTCGGGCGCCGCCTCGGGCGGACCTGCCGCGCGTCGGCCACGACGTCGCCCTCGGCGCCGTCGGGGTTTGGCCTGTTCGCCGTCCGACACCCAAGCGATAGTAGCTGCCACGCATATTCGCCCCCGCCGCACTCACCGGTCGTGATAGAGCCGTTGCACATTTGTGTGGCTCCGCGGCCTAGGGGCCGCCTGACTGGGTTGGATCGTCCGGCTTCTCATCGCGGCCTGGGGGCCGCTTGATCGTCGCCTGACTAGGCTGTCCGAACGTGCCCGCCTCCTCCACCGACGCCGAACTCCTTGCCACCGCGCAAGTGGAGCTGAACCGCCACGGCGAGGTGCTGCGCGAACTCGGCCGGCTGTTCGCCGACGCCGGCCACGAGCTGTATCTCGTCGGCGGCAGCGTCCGTGACGCGCTGCTGGGCCGTGCGCTGACCGACCTCGACTTCACCACCGACGCCCGTCCCGAGCAGATGCAGAAATTGCTGCGGCCGTGGGCCGACTCGCTGTGGGACACCGGCATCGAATTCGGCACCCTCGGCGTCGGCAGGGGCGACAAGCGTCTCGAGATCACCACCTACCGCGCCGACACCTACGACCAGGTGTCCCGCAATCCGGAGGTGCGGTTCGGCGACAACCTCGACGACGACCTGGTGCGACGCGACTTCACCGCCAACGCGATGGCCGTGCGCATCACCGCCGACGGACCCGCCGATTTCCACGACCCACTCAACGGCCTGGCGGCGCTGCGCGCCAAGCTGCTCGACACCCCCGCCGCACCCGAGGTGTCCTTCGGCGACGACCCGCTGCGCATGCTGCGCGCCGCACGCTTCGTCTCGCAGCTGGAGTTCACCGTCGCGCCGCGCGTCATCAGCGCGCTGGTGGAGATGGCGCCGCAGCTGGGACGCATCACCGCCGAGCGGGTGGCCGCAGAACTGGACAAGCTGCTGCTCGGCGCCGATCCGGTCGCGGGCGTCGACCTGATGGTGCAGACCGGGCTGGGCGATGTGGTGCTGCCCGAGGTCGGCGCGATGCGAATGGCGATCGACGAACACCACCAGCACAAGGACGTCTACTGGCATTCGCTGACCGTCTTGCGGCAAGCGATCGCGCTCGAGGACGACGGACCCGACTTGGTGTTGCGCTGGGCGGCGCTGCTGCACGACATCGGCAAGCCCGCCACCCGCAAGCACGAACCCGACGGCGGGGTGAGCTTTCACCACCACGAGGTGGTCGGCGCGAAGATGGCGCGCAAACGATTGCGCGCGCTCAAGTACTCCAAGCAGATGGTCGACGACGTATCGCAGCTGGTGTACCTGCACCTGCGGTTTCACGGCTACGGCGGCGGCAAGTGGACGGATTCGGCGGTGCGCCGGTACGTGACCGACGCCGGTCCACTGCTGTCGCGGCTGCACAAGTTGGTACGCGCCGACTGCACCACGCGCAACAAGCGTCGCGCGGCCCGGCTCCAGGCCAACTACGACGACCTCGAGCAGCGGATCGCCGAACTCGCCGAGAAGGAGGACCTCGAGCGGGTGCGCCCCGATCTCGACGGCAACGAGATCATGGAGATCCTCGGCATCCCCGCCGGCCCCCAGGTCGGTCAGGCGTGGCAGTACCTCAAGGAGCTGCGCTTGGACCGCGGACCGCTGCCTCGCGACGAGGCCGTCGAGGAACTGCTGGCGTGGTGGAACGCCCGCGGCGGGCAGTAACGAGCCCGCTTCTTCGCCGAGCCCGACGTTTCGGTTGTCAGCGCGCGCGAATTCGACCATTGCGCCGGTCTCGAGCGAGGCGGAGGCGGGTGGAACCTGCGGCCGGAGCGGTGCGTCTCATAGTCATGGACTACTGCCTCGGTGACGGCGACGGCTCAGCGACGATCTGGTCCGCGACGCCCGACGTGGATGTCGACGGTGACGGCGTATTCGAAGCGGTCGGGCTCGACTTCGACGGCGACGGCATGCTCGACGACGCGATGGCCGACCTGGACGACGACGGTATCGCCGAGCGCCTCGTGCGCGACCACGCCGACGCCGCAACCCATTTCACCGACGACGGCACCGGAACCTGGACGCTCAGCGTCGAGCGCGGGCTGCGCTGGTTCGGCCTCGACGGGGTCGAGCAGTTCGGTGGGCCGACGGTCGACCTGGACGCCGACGGCCATGCCGACGACCGCCTGGTGGACGTCGACGCAGACGGGCTCGCCGACCGGGTGCTCGCCGGCGAGAACGCCTACGCAGACACCGATGCCGACGGCAAGTGGGACATCAAGCTGACCGACAGCAACGGCGACGGCCGGGCGGACTCGGCCGCAGAACTCTCATCACAAGCGTTCGAGTAGCTGCTTGGCGTCGCGCAGGTCGGCGGTGTCGAAGCCTTCAGTGAACCAGTTGTAGAGCGGCTCGAGAAGTTCGCGCGCATCGTCGTGTCGTCCGTCCGCCTCCCACATCCGGCTCAGACTGGTCGCCGCGCGCAACTCCCACGACTTGGCTTGCTGATCGCGTGCCACGGCGAGCGCCGCCTTGAAGCATCTCTCGGCAGCGGTGGCATCGGGATGCGCCCCTGCGCGCAGTAGTTCACCGCGGATGCGATGCACTTCCGCAGCGTAGAGGCGCTCGTCGTTGCGCCGTACCCATTCCTCGGCCTCGTCCAGGGCGGCCACACCCTTCTCGAATTCACCTGCAGCGCCGTAGGCTTCCGCCAACAGCGCCAGATACCAGGGCCACACCGCACCCATCCGCATCGCCCGACGGCGGTCCATCGCCTCGCGGATGTCGGCGATTCCCGCGGCCACTTCCCCCCGTCGCGCGCGTGCCCAACCGCGCGGAAGTAGACACCACAGCATCAACGCTTGCGACTGTTGGTTGGTGGAGACGCGCAGCGCCTCCTCGGCCAACTCATGCGCTGTTTCGGGTTCACGGCGAAGCTGTGCCAGCTTGGCGGCGAACAGGAGAGCGATGGCGATGCTGTACGGATGCTGGAGTTCCTCGCCATGAGCCACCGTTCGCTCGATGGCTTCGCTCGCTTGGGCCGGATACCCAAGCACCCAGCTGGACAGCGAGTCGAGGTACCCGCACACGATTCCGGGGTTCTGGTTGTAGGCGGCGATACCGGCCAGGTGCTGATCGGGGTTGTAGTACTCCAGGCCTCTACGGCTGTGGACACGAACGTCCACGACGTCACCCTGCCACCATGCGGAGTAGGCCACCATCCAATGGGCAGCCGCCAAGGCAAGCGCATCGCCGTGCGGCTCAGCCACTTCCAGGAACTCCCGGGATATCCGGCGCGCTTCGGGAAGCTGCCCGCGGAGAATCCTGGCGTAAGCCAAGCCGGAGAGCGCGGGGAAAGACGCTGCGGTATTGCCCAGCTGGCGTGCCAACTCGTATGCACGAGCGTGCACATGTTCCACCGAATGGGGACCGGTCAGGATGCTCTGCGCAGGACCCAACACCTGCTGGAGCGACAGTTCGACGGCGGCTCGCCGGGGCGTGTCGGGAAGCGTGGCAACCAACTGCAGTCCACGGTTGGCGTGGTTCACCGCCTCCTGGCTGGCATGGCGGCCGAGTGCCAGTTTGGCCGCCGCCAGCCAGTAGGGAACGGCTTGTTCGGTCAGTCCGGCCTCGGTGTAGTGCCGAGCGAGCAACTCGGGCTGCGTCTCGATGATCTCTGGGAAGGCCGATTCGATTGCGGCGGCGATCCGTTGGTGGTACTGCTGCCGCGCGCCCTTCAACAGCGACTGGTAGGCCGCATCCTGAACGAGTGCGTGCTTGAACCGGTATGTCGCCTGCGGGGGAGCGCCCTGTTGGTAGAGGAATTCGGCAGCGACCAATTGCGCTAGACCCGCTTGTAGAAGGTGTTCGGGCCACGGGGATACCGCCCGCAGCAGGGTGTAGCTGAACTCGCGGCCGATCACCGCGCCGAACTGCGCCAAGGACTTGGTGGCCGAGAGCCGATCCAGGCGCGCCATCAATGAGTCGTGCAGGGTGTTGGGCACCGCTAACGGTGCGACCGGACCGGCCAACTCGAACCGGTCCGCGCGCTCGGTGAGCAGACCCGACTCGAGCACCGTCTTGGTGAGCTCCTCGACGAACAGCGGGACCCCATCGGTCTTCGCCGCCACATCGGCGACGATTTCGCGGGGTAGGGGCTTTCCGCCGGCCACTCGACCGATCATCTCGACAGCTTCGTCGGCGCCCAAGCGAGCGAGATCGATGCGAGTCATGTTCGGGTGATCGGTCCAGGGATCACGAAACTCGGGACGACAGGTGAACACCGCGAGCACTCGGACATCGGAGATCTGGTCGACGAACGTCCTCAAGAAGTCGACAGTCGTCGGATCAACCCAATGCAGGTCCTCGACGACGAAGAGCACCGGTTGCCTGGCGGCGCGGCGACGAAGAATCGACTGAAGCGCCAGCATCGTCTGCTGCTTCTGTTGATCGGGCGGAAGATCGGGGAATGCCGCGTCCTCGGGCGGTGGAATGGAGAGCATCGCGCACAGGTGGGGGAGGGCATCGTCGAGCGGTAAGCCGCTTGCGTTGAAGAACGTTTCGAGCTTGTGGCGTTTTTCGTCGACGGTCTCGGGCCGCTCGAAGCGAAGCACCACCCGTTCGAAGAGATCGATGAAGGGATAGAACGCGGTGTCCCGGTGATAGGGCGATCCCTGGCACGCGGTCACCCAGGCCTGTTGGTCGGCGGCCCTCTGGGTGAGCGCACGGACCAACCGCGACTTGCCGATACCCGGCTCTCCATTGATCAACACAACGTGGCCACTGCCGAGACAAGTTGCAGCCCAACGCCCTTCGAGCAGACTCACTTCGGCGTCCCGTCCGACCATCGGTGTCAGTTCCGTTGCGGCGACCGCCTCGAGCCTTGTGCGGGCGCTTGTTTCGTGGAGGACGTGGTAAATCTCCAGTGGCGTCGCCACGCCTTTGAGAGCGGGCGTTCCGAGGGGTCGGCAGGTGAAGTAGCCGCCGACGAGGTCGTGAGTCAAGGGACCGATCACCAGCGTGTTCGGCTCGGCCACGCCCTGCAGCCGGGCCGCGATGTTGGGGGTATCGCCGAGTGCCATCAGTTCGTGTCGGTCCTTTCCGACCACTTCGCCGACTACGACGAGACCGGTATGGCAGCCGAGACGGATCGCCAACTCGACGCCGTGACGGCTCCGGAGCCCGGTGTTGAGCGAAGCGACCGCCTCGACCATCCCCAGACCGGCCCGCACCGCCCGCTGCGCATCGTCCTCGTGGGCCTGTGGGTAGCCGAAGAAGACCAGCAGGCCGTCGCCGAGATACTGCGCGATGTGACCGTCGAATCGGTCGATCACGGTGCCGCACGCGCCGTAGTACTCGCGCATTACGTCACGGAGATCTTCGGGATCCAACCGACGCGACAGCGGTGTGGAGTCGACGAGGTCACAGAACAACACCGTCAGTTGTCGCCGTTCCGCGTCCGCGGGAGCCTCGTCGTCACCCCGCCAGACGAGGCCCTGCCCGTCAGCGCTGACCCGGTCGGTGTAGGCGTAGTGAAGTTCGGCGCGCAGCGACTCGAGCCGTTCGTCGTCCAGTCCGTACTGCTCCCGAAGTGCGCGATAGGAGACGCGCCCGCGTTCTCGAAGAAGTTCGAGCACGTCGTCGAGCAGCGCGTAGAAATCCATGACCGTCCCCCGGGTCGGGCACCTCAATCGTGCGGCGACAGCAGGGCGAATGGAGTGACTTCGACAAAAACGGGGCGACTAGCTGCCGCGGCCGCTACCGGGAGGGCCGGCGAACGCCTGCGCGATGCCCAGCCACTCATCGGCGTCATCGCCGACTGCGCGCACATCGAGTTCCGAGCGCGGGCGCCGCTGGGTCACCAGCATGCAGAAGTCCTCCGCCGCACCGGTGACCCGCTGGGTCGCGTCCTCCGGTCCCCACGACCACGTCGACCCGTCCGGGGCGCGCAACTCGACGCGGAACGATTCGGCAGGCGGCTGACGGCCGTTGACCGCGAAGGCGAAGTCGCGGGTACGCACGCCGATGTGGGCGATCGAGCGCAACCGCGCCGTGGGCGGCCTGCGCACACCGAGGGCGTCGGCGACGTCGAGTCCGTGCGCCCACGTCTCCATCAGCCGCGCGGTCGCCATCGACGCGGCGCTCATCGGCGGACCGAACCAGGGCAGCTTGCGGCCCTCGGCGACGGTCAGCAGCTCGTCGTGCAACCGGGACCGGGTCGTGCGCCACTCTTCGAGCAGGTCCGCTGGCGGCATGGCGGCCAACTCCTCGGCGCCTGCGTCGACGAAGCCGGTCGGGTTCTTGCCCGCCTCGTCGAGCAGGTCGGCGAACGCGGCCTCGTCGGTGACGGCGGTCAACGCGACACGGTCGGTCCACAGCAGATGCGCGATCTGGTGAGCGATCGTCCAGCCTTCTGCCGGAGTGGGTTCGGCCCACCGCGCGGCGGGAAGATCGGCCACGAGGCCGTCGAGTTCGTCGCTCTCGGCGCGCAGGTCGGCCACCATCGGCGCGGCACCAGCCATGCCGGTCACCTTAACCCGGGGTCGGAGCCGCTCGTCTCGCGATCGCCGCGTGCGCGGCCAGACCGGCGAGGTATACGCCGACGCCGGCCAACGCCAGCGCGGGTTGGTGTCCGTCCGCAGGAATCACGCTCGCCGTCAACGCGATCGCACCGATGAATGCCATCCAGAACAGCGAGTCCTGCACGGTGAAAACGTGGCCGCGCAGGCCGTCGTCGACGTCGAGTTGCATGGCGTTGTCCGCGCACAGCTTGACCACCTGACCGGCCATGCCGAGCAGGAACCCGCACACCACCATCATCGCCAGCTGCAGCCCGGACCCGGCCAGCTGGACCAGCGCAGCGATCGCCAACGCGCCGTTGGCCGTGGCGTACCGGCCCCAGCGGCGCACCGCCACGGGCATGATCGCGGCGGCGATGAAGGCCCCGGCGCCGGTCGCCGCGACGAACAGCACCGCGGTGCCCAGCCCGGCGACCTGTTGAGTGTCGGTGTGGCGCACCATCACCAGCACCAGCAGGCTGTTGATCCCGAACACCATCCGATGCGCAGCCAGCCCGGTCAGCGTGGCGGCCACCGCGGGCACCGCGATCACGGTTTTCACGCCGTGCACCCAGCCGGTGGCGACCGCGTAGAGCACCGAGCCGTGTGCGGCCCGCGCACTGTCGTCGGGCCCCAGCATCCGCGGCGGGAAACGCCACGCCAGCCACAGTCCCAGCGCCACCGGGGCGGCCACGATCAAGATGATGACCGCGGCGCCTGCGTCGTCGGCGCCGAACAGCCAACGGGGCAGCAGCATGAAGTTGGCTCCGAGGAACGCGGCCGCGGCGCCGGTCGCGATCGCAACCGAGTTCATCGCCACCACTTGTTCTCTGGGCACCACGTGCGGCAGCGCCGCCGACAAGCCCGACGACACGAAGCGGGTGAACCCGTTGACGATCAGCGCGCAGCACAGGATCGCCAGGTCGCCCGCGCCGGATTCGAGCAGCTGCGCGACGGCCAGCACCAACACCAGGCGGCCGGCGTTCGCCGCGACCAGCACCAGCCGACGATCCCAGCGGTCGAGCAGCGCGCCGGCGAACGGGCCGAGCAGCGAGTAGGGCAGGAACAGCACCGCGAACGCGCCGGCGATCGCCCACGGTTCTGCGGCGCGCTGCGGATTGAACAAAATCGCGCCCGCCAACCCTGCCGCGAACAGGCCGTCGCCGAACTGACTCACCAGCCGCAGTTCCAGCAGACGCCGAAACTCGGGCAGGCTGCGCACCGACCGCCAGACGGCGACGGGCGCGCGGAAATCGGGCACGGGAGATCACGTTCTCAGAAGCGGCGGATCGGACCGCATCCACAGTACAAATATCGCGGCGGCGTCGCGCTTGTCCGCCACGACAGGGGTTGCCGGTGCCATGATGGACGGGTGGCGCAGTCAGAGGACCCGGAGGATTTCATCGCCCCTGCCGCGCCTCGAGTGCGGGCGGGGACGTTGCTTCTCGCCAACACCGACCTGCTGGAGCCGACGTTCCGCCGCAGCGTCATCTACGTCGTCGAGCACAACGACGGCGGCACGCTCGGCGTCGTCCTGAACCGGGCGAGCGAGACCGCGGTCTACAACGTGTTGCCCCAGTGGGCCAAGCTCGCCGCCAAACCGAAGACGATGTTCATCGGCGGACCGGTCAAACGCGATGCGGCGCTGTGCCTGGCGACGCTGCGCGCCG
>NZ_LZIK01000036.1:0-179550 GCF_001667105.1 Mycobacterium sp. 852002-51152_SCH6134967
CCGCCGCCGGCTCCGATGCCTGGCGCGCCATTGGCACCCCCGCCGCCGCCTCCTCCGGCCGACCCGTTCGCGCCGCCGCCGCCGGCTCCGATGCCTCCGGCCTGAGCGTGACCCGCGCCCGGATAGCCTCTGCGGCGTGATCGTGCTTCTTCCGCCCTCGGAGACCAAACGGGTCGGAGGCGACGGGCCCCCACTGCAGCTGGAGTCGCTCAGTTCGCCTGAGCTCGGGCCCCTGCGCGCCGAACTGCTCGACGAGCTCGTAAAACTGGCCGCCGACCGGCCCGCATGCCGGCGCGCCCTGGGGCTCTCCGCATCACAGGACGCCGAGATCGAGCGCAACGCGGAGTTGCACGTCGCGCCGACGTTGCCAGCGATGAGCCGCTACACCGGCGTCCTCTACGACGCGCTGGACGTCGGATCGCTGCGCGGGGCCGCCGCAGCGCGGGCAAGGGCACGGCTGGCCGTCGGCTCTGCCTTGTTCGGACTGCTGCGCGCCGACGATCCGGTCCCGGCCTATCGGCTCTCGGCAACGTCGAAGCTACCCGGCCGGCCGTCGTTGGCGACGCGGTGGCGCCCACTGCTGGAACCTGTGCTGGCCGACTGGGCCGTCGACGACCTGGTCGTCGACCTCCGCTCCGGTTCGTATGCGGCGCTCGGCCGGTTGCCCAATGCGGTACGGGTGGACGTGGTCGCCGAGCATCCGGACGGGCGCCGCAGCGTGGTGACCCACTTCAACAAGGCGCACAAGGGGCGACTCGCGCGCGTACTGGCGGCCTCGCGATCCGAACCTGCCGATGCGGCCGCGGTCGCAGCCGTGGCGCGGCGCGCGGGTATGCGGGTGGAACGCCGCGGCGACGAGTTGACCGTCGTCGTCGCCGCCTGAGCGCACCGCCGTCAGATCTTGACGATCATGTCGCTGGTGTAGAACTCCTTGGGGTCCTGGGAGAACGGGTCGGGCCGCGTGATCCACACCCACGCCCCCGTCGCTCCCGGTTCGATGCTGTCGTGGAGGCTGACGGTGCCGTGACCGACACCGTTGGTCTGCAACGGAGCCATGGCGACACCGGGATCGCTGCCGAGGCACGGTGCCGACGACGGCCGCGGAACCTGAATGAGCCGGACGTCGTAGCGCGTGTTGGGTACGGCCACGTCGAGCGTGACATCCGCGGACAGATTCGACCCGCTCGACCTGATGACGCTCGTGCCCCGCCCATAGCCGGTCGGGCCGTTGTAGTCGGTCTCGCTGTAATCGCAACGCCGCGACACCTGGTTCATCGGGACGAAGGTGTCATTGGCCGCCGCGATGCTGGCGGTCAGCAACCCCAGGGGTGCCGCGGTCGTGAGCGCGGCGGCCGAGGCCATCAGTCGGATCGATCGGCGCATGTCTTCGTCCCCGTTCCTCATCCGCGGTGTCTAGCCACCGGATTGACCGTCGTCGCTACCGTAAACCACCCGCCACCCGCGCCGGAACGGTTCGCCGTGTGTTCGGCGCCTGGGCGATCAGTCCCGGCACTCGACGACGTCGTAGGCGCCGTCGGCGTACCGCGCCCTGATCAACTTCTTGTCGAACTTTCCGACGCTGGTCTTGGGCACCTCCTCGACGAATGCCCAACGCTCCGGCAACCAGAATCGGGGCACGTTGTCGCTCAGATGTTTCCGCAACTCGTCGGGGGTGACGGACGCGTCCTCGTCGAGGACCACCGCCGCCAACGGCCGCTCCTGCCAACGATCGTCGGGCACCGCGACGACCGCCGCCTCGTACACGGCGGGGTGGTCCATGATGCGCAGCTCCAACTCCACCGACGAGATCCACTCCCCACCGGACTTGATTACGTCCTTGGCCCTGTCGGTCAACGTGATGAAGCCCTGAGGATCGATTTTTCCGACGTCACCGGTGCGCAACCACCCCTCGTCGAACTTGCTCGAGTCGGCGTTGAGGTAGTACGAGCCGGTGATCCACGGGCCGCGAATCTCGATCTCGCCCACGGCTTTCCCGTCGCTGGGCAGGACTGCGCCCTGGTCGTCGACGATGCGGATCTCCACACCGCACAATGCGCGGCCGGCCGCGGCCCGCAACGTCCAGTGGTCCTCGCCGGTCACTTCCGGTGGCGGGACCGCAATCGCCGCGAGCGGAGAGGTTTCGGTCATACCCCAACCTTGCCGGATGACGACGCCGAAGCGCTCCTGGTACTCCTTCATCATCGCCAGTGGGACCGCCGATCCGCCGCAGCAGACGTTGCGCAGCGACGAGATGTCCCTGTCCGGGTTGGCGTGCAAGAAGTTGAGCACGTCGTTCCATATCGTCGGCACCGCCGCCGACACCGTCGGGCGGTGACGCTCGATCATGTCGACCAGCGGGGCGGCCTGCAGAAACCGGTCGGGCAGCAGCAGATCCGCGCCGGCCATCACCGACGCATACGGCTGACCCCACGCATTGGCGTGAAACATCGGAACGACCGTCAACACGCGGTCACCGTCGGCCAGACCGATGCCGTTGGCCGAGCACACGGCCATCGAGTGCAGATACGTCGACCGGTGGCTGTAGACGACGCCCTTCGGGTTGCCGGTCGTGCCGCTGGTGTAACACATTGCGGCGGCAATCTTTTCGTCAAGTTCCGGCCAGTCGTACTCGAGCGGCTGCTCGGTGATGAGGTCGTCGTACCGGATCACCGTGGGGCCCGCGTCGGCGAGTTCGGAGATGTCGCCCTCCCCCACCACGACCACGGTGTGCACGGTCGCCAGCTGCGGCAGGATCGGTGCGAACAACGCCACGAGCGACATATCCACCAGCACAACGGAATCCTCGGCCTGGTTGGCGATGAACGCGACCTGATCGCCGCCCAGGCGGATGTTGAGTGTGTGCAGCACCGCGCCCATGCACGGCGCGGCGAAGTAGGCCTCGAGGTGTTCCTGGTTGTTCCACATGAACGTGGCGACCCGTTGCCCCTCGGTCACTCCGAGCGCACGCAGCCCGTTGGCCAACTGGGCCACCCGGCTTCCGAGCTCGCCGTAGCTGATCTCCCGCGAACCGTCGGGCGTCGCGGTGATCACCTTGCGACCGGAGTGCCACCCCGTGCCGTGTCGCAGGATCGTGGTCAGAGTCAGTGGAAAGTCCTGCATCGTGCTGTCCATCGGCACCTCCCGTGCGGCTGGCTCGATAGCGCCATGATGGTCCATGTCCTGGCGTTTCGACAGGAAACCGGGTATCGCGTCGCTAGCATCTGCGGTCATGGTCCAACCGAGCTATCCGCCCGCCTACCCGATGCCGCGGCCCCCGAAGCGGCCGGTGTCCGGCGCGGACATCGCGGCTTCGATAGTCGCCCTGGTGATGACCGCCGCGATGCTCGTCGTCGGTGCGGTGTTCGGGCTCTTCTCCCTCGCGTTCCTGGATCACTGCCCTCCCGAAAGTTGTAGCGAGGCGGGCGCGGTCGGCGCGATCATCAACGCGCTGTTGATCGCGGCTGCCATCGGTGTAGCCGGGTTGATCGTCACGGTCGTGCAGCTGGTGCGACGTGAGCGGGGCTGGCCGTTCGCTCTGGGAACCTTCGGGCTCTGCCTGGCCACGCTCATCGTCGGCGGCTTCTTCTACACCTTGGCGGTCGGCTGAAACCCCCGAGCGCCGCGGTGACTTGGCCTACCGTTGGTCGCGTGGAGACACACCCGGCAAAAGCCCGCGGCCTGGTCGCGGTCGAGGCACTGCGCTCAGGGGACCCTGTCGTCGATGTCAACGGTGGCGGTCAGCATTACACGGTGTTGGAGGCCAAGGACCTCGGCGAGGGGTGTGTCGTCCTCGAACTCGAGTCGAAGGCCCACGACGAACTGCGGGTGATCGAGATGACGTTCCCCGCCGGTTATCAGATGGAAGTATCGCCGCGCCGACTGCAGTAGACCGCCGTCGGCGTTACCTCAGATGGGAGTACGCGTGCTGCGCGATATCCGCGAGTTGTCCGATTCACCCGAGGAGTATGCCGAGGAACTGCGCAGGCGCTGGGGCGGACTGCTGAGTTATCGCTACATCGGCCGCAGTTACGCGCAGATGGACCTCGTCGAGGAGGACAACACGGTCACCGTGCGCCGCGATATGCGCGACGCGGCCGGTGGGCTGCTGTTCGCCGTGCTGGGCATCTCGGCACCCGAGAGTGGCCACATGTCCGACCTGGAGGCGGTGCCGAACCCGGTCATCCATTCCTGCCAGATCCTCGATCCGGGCCTGGGCGTGCGACGCTTCGAGGTGGTATCCGAGGAACTGAGGGTCGGCCGCCAGATGGGCTACAGCCGCGCAAAGATCGTCGACGCCGACAAGCCGGACCGCGTGCTCGCGCTGATCGAGGGTCAGGGGGTCAGCATCGGCATCCCGCCCGAGGGACTGGAACGAATGGAGGCCAACCCCCTCGAGATCGTCGACTCCCCCGACCTGCCGCCGCTGTGGCAGGTGTTCGGCGGCCATCGCCGGCCAGACGGCCGCTGGGGGCTGCCCGAACTGTCGGTCGAGGTCGCATCGCCCGATGCGGCCCTGCACGTCGGACCGCAGTTCGTCATCCTCGAGACCGCCGCCATCGACGCCGCGGCCGCCGCCGCGGGAACCGGCCGTCTCCACGGCGTGTCCTGCCATGTGATGTTCATGGCGCGCGGAAAGGCCGGCCCATTCCGGGTGGACACCGAAGCGCTGCGCGGGTCCGACGACACGTTCGCGGTCCGGGTGCTGATGCATGACGAGGGCGTCGACGACCGAGTCACCACCGCCGCGTCGTACGTGTTTCAGGTGGCCTGATCGGAATGATCGGCCGGGCGTCGTGAGACACTCTCGCCATGGTTGTCGCAATCGCCCGCCCGAAGCTCGAGGGCAGCGTCGCTGTCGGTGAGGATCGACGTATCGGCTTCGCCGAGTTCGGTGCCCCGCAAGGCCGCGCCATCTTCTGGCTGCACGGCACCCCGGGTGCCCGCCGTCAGATACCGATGGAAGCGCGCATCTATGCGGAGAAGGCGAACATCCGCCTGATTGGCCTCGACCGGCCCGGGATCGGATCCTCGACCCCGCACCGGTACGAGCGGGTCGTCGACTTCGCCGATGACCTGCGCACCATCGCCGACACGCTTGGTATCGACAAGATGGCCGTGGTCGGCCTCTCCGGTGGCGGCCCGTACACGCTCGGGTGCGCCGCCGCGATGCCCGACCGCGTCGTCGTCGCGGGGGTAATCGGCGGCGTCGCGCCCACGGTCGGCCCCGACGCGATCCCCGGCGGGCTGATGGGCAACCTCGGCACACGCGTCGCACCGCTGCTCCAGTACGCGGGAATCCCGGTCGGGCTGCTGGCCTCGGCACTGATCCGGTTCATCAAGCCGGTCGCCTCCCCCATCACCGATCTCTACGGTCGCGTGTCACCCGAGGGCGATCGCCGGCTTCTGGCCCGGCCGGAGATCAAGGCGATGTTCCTCGACGACCTGCTCAATGGCAGCCGCAAGCAGTTGGCGGCCCCGTTCTCCGACATCGTGGTCTTCGCCCGCGACTGGGGCTTCCGGCTCGATGAGATCGCGGTGCCCGTCCGGTGGTGGCATGGCGACGCCGACCACATCGTCCCGTTCAAGCATGGCGAGCACGTCGTCTCGAAGCTTCGCGACGCCGAGCTGTACACGATGCCCGGCGAGAGTCACCTCGCTGGCCTCGGCCGCGCCGAGGAAATCCTGCAGACGATGTTGAAGGTGTGGGACGAACAGAAGCCTCAGCGTCCCTGACCGCTCAACTCAGCGCTACAGCTCAGCGTTTGAGCCAGCCGGACACCGTGGACAGGTCCCGGCTGTAGGCCATCAGGATGTCGTCGTGGTACAGCGCACCGCCGCTGATGGCGTCGTTGCCCTGCCAGATCACGTGGATACGCACCGGGCTACGCGTGTAGTAGTCGGTACGGTCCGCCTCCCTGCGGTCCCATCCGACCTCTACGGCGCGTTCAGACATCTGCTCGCGCGCGTTCTCCGCCATCGGTACTCCTCCTGTGTCGGACCCGTACGTTAGCCGATCCGCATGGCACCGCTGCAGGAGGCTGCGGACGCGCATCTCAGCTCAGCGCCCGACGCAGCAGGTGCATGGCCACGGTGGTGGACCGCTCGCGGATGTCGGCCCGGTCACCGGGCATCCGCATCGATCTGGTCACCGCGGTGCCGTCCGCCAGCTTCAGGCTGAAACACACTGTGCCGACCGGCTTGTCCTTCGTCCCACCGCCGGGCCCGGCGATGCCCGTGATCGCGATCGCGGTGTCTGCGCCGAACCGGGTCAGCGCCCCGTCGGCCATCGCTTCGGCGACGGGCTCGGAGACCGCGCCGTGCCGTTCGATCAGCGCGGGGTCGACGCCGAGCAGTTCGGACTTGGCGTCGTTCGCGTAGGCGACCACCCCGCCCGCGACATATGCCGACGACCCGGCGAGGTCGGTCAGTCGCGCGGCCAACAGCCCGCCGGTGCACGACTCCGCGGTCGCGATACGACGCCCGGCCAGCAGCCGAGCGATCTGGTCGTCGATGCGAGAGCCGTCCTCAGAGAACACTGCATCGCCATGGCGATCGCGCAGCAGCGCCATCAGCTTCGCGTACGTCTCGGCGGCGTCGGGCTCATATCGGGTGACGACCTCGAGTTCGCCGCGCCGCAGGCAGGTGGTGATCTCGAGCCGATCAAAGCCGTCGACCTCGCGTTCAGCGTCGCGCAGCGTGTCGGCCAGCCCGGATTCCGGAAGCCCGAACATCCGCACCATCTCCTGGCGATACACCGTGCGGCCCGCGATCGCCTTCTGCACCGCGGCGGTCTGCAACGCCAACGGCCACATGGGCTGCAGCTCCCGCGGCGGGCCGGGCAGCACGACGACCGTCGGTGAGCCGGGAACCACGACACCCGGCGCGGTGCCCACCGGATCGATGACGTCAGCGCCTTCGGGGATCAGGGCCTGTTTGCGGTTGGCCACCCGGATCGCTTCGGCGTCGACGTCCGGGAAGCGTGCCATCAGCCGCGACACGATGTCGGCGATCTTCTCCTCGAGTCGGTTGTCCAACACCAACTCTCGGCCGCTGAACCGAGCCACGGTATCGACGGTCATATCGTCGGCAGTGGGCCCCAGTCCGCCGGTGGTGATGATGAGGTCCACACCCTCGTCGGCCAGGAAACGCAGCTGGGCCTCGATGTCGCCGCGCCGGTCGCCGCACATCGTGATGTGTGCCAGTTCGACACCCAACTCCAGCAGCCGGTCGGCCAGCCAGGGTCCGTTGAGGTCTTGGATCCGGCCGGTGAGGACTTCCGTACCGGTGACGACGATGCCCGCGCGTGCGCTCACGATTGACGACATTACGCACCCGACACAGCGGCGGCGCACGGCGGTAATGTCGTTACCCATGACCGCGCCCAAGTCGCTTCGCGAGTTGTTCGACCAACTCGGCCTGACGGAGGTGCCGTCGCCCGAGGGCACCGTGACGATGGAGATGCCGGTCGACGAGCGGACCATTAACACCGCGGGCGGTCTGCAGGGCGGCTTGATCGCGACGATGGCCGACGTGACGGCGGGTCAACTCGCCTCTCGAGTCACCCCGTTCGGCCACGCCATCGCCACCACCGACCTGTTCATCCGCTACCTGCGGCCCATCAAGATCGGGCCGGCGAGGGCGGTCGCGCGGATTCTGCGTACCGGGAAACGTTCGGCGGTCGTGCAGGTCGACATCTACCGCGGCAACGACGACGAAGTCGGAGCGACCGCGACGGTGAACTTCGCCGCCGTCGACTGATCTGACCCGAACCGCGCCCGCCGACGGCGGACCCACCCCTGGCCGAGTGTGGGGCTATGTCACGCTCGCGGCACGGAAGACGTGCGGGTAACCCACGTTCGGCGCCCTCGGGAGGAGGTCGGCGCGCTCGGGAGGAGGTCGGCGCGCTCGGGAGGCGGCGCCAGATCTACTTGTGCGGGACGTCGTTGGTCAGGCCGCCGTCCATGACGTACTCGGCGCCGGTCGAGTATCGGGACTCGTCGCTGGCCAGGAACACCACGAACGTGGCGACCTCCTCGGGCTGACCGGGCCGGCCCAGCGGGATCCGCAGCATGTTGTCCGGGAAGTGTTTGGTCATCGGGGTGCGGATGAAGCCGGGATGCACCGAATTCACCCGAATGTTGTGCGACCCCAGCTCGAGTGCCGCCGACTTGGTCAGCCCGCGCACCGCCCACTTGGAGGCGACGTACGGGTGCACCATCACCGCGCCGCGCAATCCCTCGATCGACGAGATGTTGATGATCGATCCGCCGCCCGCGGCCTTCATCGCCTCAACCGAATGCTGCATGCCGAGGAAGGTGCCGGTGAGGTTGACGTCGATGACCTTCTGCCACTTGGCCATGTCGAACTGACCGATCTGCCCGAGCGCGACGGTGCCCGCGTTGTTCACCAACACGTTGAGCTTGCCGAACTCGTTGACGGCGGTGGCGACGGCGGCCTCCCACTGGTCGGCCTGGGTGACGTCGAGGTGCACGTAGCGGGCGGACTCGCCGATCTCCTCGGCCAGCGCCTTACCCTTCTCGTCGAGGATGTCGCCGATCACTACCTTGGCACCCTCGGCAACCAGTGCACGGGCATCGGCCGCGCCCATCCCCTGCGCTCCGCCACTGATCAGAGCCACCTTGTCGTCCACACGTCCCATGGGGCGTCAGGCTACCGCACCCCGCGCAGAACTAGAACCTGTTCCAATTTGGCTGGCCACCACGCATACTGCTGGCCATGGCTATTCGGGTGGCGCTCATCGGAACCGGCAACTGCGGCAGCCTCGCACTGAAGCAACTCATCGACGATGCGCGGTTCGATCTCACCGGCGTCTGGGTCTCGTCGGAGGCCAAGGTGGGCAAGGACGCCGGCGAGCTGGCTGGCCTCGACGTCACCACCGGAGTGACCGCGGTCGATGATCTCGACACGATCATCGCCGGCGCACCGGAGTGCGTCGTCTACTGCGCGATGGGCGACACCCGACTGCCCGACGCGATGGCCGACGTGCGGAAAATCCTCGCGGCGGGCATCGATGTGGTCGGCTCCGGTCTCGGCGTATTGCAGTACCCGTGGCAGGTGATCCCTGACAAGTACATTCAGCGAGTCGAAGACGCTGCGCGAGACGGGAATTCGACGGTCTTCATGACGGGCGTCGACCCGGGCTTCGTGACCGACCTGCTCCCCTTCGCGCTCGCCGGAACATGTCAGAGCATCGAACAGATCCGCACGATGGAGATCGCCGACTATGCGAGCTACGACGGCGCCACGGTGATGTTCGACGTGATGGGCTTCGGGAACGAGATCGGTGACCTCCCGATGCTGTACCAGCCTGGGGTGCTGAGCATCGCCTGGGGCACCGCGATCCGGCAGCTCGCCGCGGGTCTGGGCATCGAGGTCGACGAGATCAAGGACTCCGTCGAACAAGAGCCTGCCCCCGAGGACTTCGACGTCGCGGTCGGCACGATCAAGAAGGGCACCGTGGCGGCGGTGCGCTTCTTGATCGAGGGCATGGTCGGAGGACGGCCGGCGATCGTCGTCGAGCACGTCACGCGGTTGCGCGGTGACCTGCGACCGGACTGGGCCCAACCCGCACAGCCGGGCGGTTCGTACCGCGTCGAGATCACCGGCGAGCCGTCCTACGTCATGGACATCTGCCCGACCAGCCGCAACGGTGACCACAATTACGCGGCGATCCTGGCCGCGGCCGGCCGCATCGTCAACGCGATTCCGGACGTGGTGGCGGCCGCGCCGGGGATCCGGACCACTTTGGACATGCCGCTCGTGACGGGCAAGGGACTGTATTCGGCTCAGTAGGCTGACGAGGTTATGAGCCTGCAGCCGGCGATACCCGAACGCGTGGACGCGGTAGCCGAAGTCGCCGCGAGCCCGCAGGGTCCCCGCGTCGGAGCGTTCTTCGACCTCGACGGCACGCTGGTCGACGGCTTCACGGCCACGGCACACGCCGCCGACCGCATCCGTCGCAGACAGGCGCGCATCGGCGAGGTGCTCGGTGTGGTCGAAGCGTCGCTGCGATACCGGTTGGGCCGCATGCAATTCGAGCGACTTCTCACCCGCGCGGCCGGTTATCTGCGCGGCGAGTCCCTGGCCGAACTCGACGAGCTCGGCGAGCGGCTCTTCGTCGAACGGGTGGCGGCGCGCGTGTTCCCCTACATGCACGAGATCGTCCAAGCCCACCAGCAGCGCGGTCACACCGTCGTGCTCAGCAGTTCGGCGCTGACCATCCACGCCGAGCCCGTCGCCCGGTTCACCGGGATCGACCACGTGTTGTGCAACCACTTCGAGGTCGACGAAGCCGGCCTCCTCACCGGCCGGATCGCCAAGCCCGTCATCTGGGGAGCCAACAAATCGACCGCGGTGCAGCGTTTCTGCGAGGCCAATGATGTTGAGCTGCAACGCAGCTACTTCTACGCCGACGGCGACGAGGACTCGGTGTTGATGGCTCTTGTCGGCAATCCGCGGCCGGTGAACCCGCGGCCCGGGCTCGCCGCGATGGCGGCCGAGCGCGAATGGCCGGTGTTACGCGTCGAGGGGGCGAGCAACCGCAGGCGGGTGTCGTTCCGGAGGCTGATCGGTTACGACTGACCGCATGCGTTGAGACTGTCGTTTATGACGGATTTCGCTCGAATCCCGTCATAACGCTGAATCTCGGCGAAGGATTGGGGCCGTGGCTGGGAAGTTCAACGACATCGCCGCCGTCGTCGCCACCGGCGACTTTGTGGCCGCCCGGTCCTGGTACTGCGAGGTGATGGGGCGCGGCCCCGACCTCGAGCCGATCGAGGGCGTCGCCGAGTGGCAGATCACTGCGACGGCCTGGCTGCAGCTCATGGAGGACCACGCACGGGCCGGGCGATCGGCGGTCCGGATCGGTGTCGACGACCTCGACGCGCAGACCGCCGAGTTGGCGAAGCTGGGTGTCGAGACCGGAGAGGTCGTCGTGATCGCCGGCCTGGTGAAGGTCCTCGACGTCGCCGACCCGGACGGCAACGAGGTCTCTTTCGTGCAAGACCTCGGCGCGTACTAAACTAGAACACGTTTCAATTTGAGCGGTGACACCAAGGAGCAGGCATGCGCACCCCGATCTGTAACGACCTCGGCATCGAGTACCCGATCTTCGCGTTCACCCACTGCCGCGACGTGGTGGTCGCCGTGAGCAAGGCCGGCGGATTCGGCGTGCTCGGCGCCGTCGGATACACCCCGGAACAGCTCGAGATCGAGCTCAAGTGGATCGACGAGAACATCGGAGACCACCCGTACGGCGTGGACATCGTGATCCCGAACAAGTACGAGGGCATGGACTCCGCCGATATGGACCCGGAGGTGCTCAAGAAGACGCTCAACGATCTCGTCCCGCAGGAGCACATCGACTTCGCCAAGAAGATCCTCTCCGAGCACGGCGTCCCGGTCGACCACAGCGACGACGACGCGTTGCAACTGCTCGGCTGGACCGAGGCCACCGCCACCCCGCAGGTCGAGGTCGCGCTGCGGCATCCGAAGTGCACGCTGATCGCCAACGCGCTCGGCACTCCCCCCGCCGACATGATCAAGCACATCCACGACGAAGGCCGTAAGGTCGCCGCGCTGTGCGGGTCGCCGTCGCAGGCGCGCAAACACGCCGACGCCGGGGTGGACATCATCATCGCCCAGGGCGGCGAAGCCGGCGGGCACTGCGGCGAGATCGGCTCGATCGTGCTGTGGCCGCAGGTCGTCAAGGAGGTCGCACCGGTGCCCGTGCTGGCCGCCGGCGGCATCGGCAGCGGCGAGCAGATCGCTGCCGCGCTGGCGCTCGGGACGCAAGGCGCCTGGACGGGTTCGCAGTGGGTGATGGTCGAAGAGTCGGAGAACACCCCGGTTCAGCACGCCGCGTACGTCAAGGCCACCAGCAAGGACACCGTGCGCAGCCGGTCGTTCACCGGTAAGCCCGCGCGGATGCTGCGCAACGAGTGGACCGAGGCGTGGGAGGATCCCAACAACCCCAAGCCGCTCGGAATGCCGTTGCAGTACATGGTTTCCGGAATGGCCGTGGCCGCCACCCACAAGTACCCGAACGAGTCCGTCGACGTGGCATTCAACCCGATCGGTCAGGTTGTCGGGCAGTTCAGCAAGGTCGAGAAGACCGCGACGGTAATCGAGCGCTGGGTGCAGGAGTACCTCGAGGCGACCGGCAGGCTCGACGAGATCAACGAGGCCGCCTCGGTCTGATTTCGGTGCGGTTCGCTGCGCTGAGCGCGACAAGCGACACCGAAATCACTCGGTGAGAAGTCGCTGCGTGGCCCGTTCCAGCACTTCGCGTCTGGTCAGTGCGCCGTGGTCGGCGGCGATGAAGTGACCTCCGATCGCCAGTGAGAAGGCGAGCATGGCCCGGGCCTCGACGTCGGCATCGTCGTCGACGAAAGTGCCGATGAGAGTACGCAGATACTCCATCCGTCGGTTGTCGACACGACGAAGGCGCCGAGCCACCGCGCGATCGCGGCGGGCCCAGTCACGCACCGCTAGGTCGACCGGGAGAAGTTCCTTCGAGAACGTGAGCAGGCCGGCCTTGCGGACCTTTGCCCTGGCGTCTCCACCCTCGGACTCGACACGTGCGAGCACGTCGTCGGTGCTCCGCTGCTCCCACGACTCCAACAGGGCGTCGAGGAAGTCCTGTCGATTGGTGAAGTGCCAGTAGAACCCGCCACGCGTGACGCCCAACGCTTTGGCGAGTAGATCCACCCGAACGGCATCCGGCCCACCCGCTGCCAACGCCTCGAGTCCGGCGTCGATCCACCCGTTCCGTGGTGTGCGGATCTGAGCAACCATCGGGAACCCCCGTGCTAAGGCCTTGACGGCGTGACGGATTCAAGCATACAGTTATGTATGTTTGGTGGAGAGCGACTCGCCGACGCCGAGCACCTGGCCCGGCCTTGGCGCATCCACGAAATCGCGGGCGAGTTCGAGGTTCTCGACGTCTGGGCGCTTCCCACGCCCGGCAGCCGCGACGATTTCGGCGACCTCGTCGGCCTCTGGCGCGCGTTCGACCCCGGCAGAACCTCCCCCGTCGTACGCGCGCTGTTCGCTGCCCGTTGGGCGCTCGGAAGGTGGTTCGCGCTCGACACGCCGAAAGAAGGACTGGGCGTACGCGTCGCGACGCTGCGGGACCGGCTCGCGCCGGAATTGCGGTCTACGGCATCACAACTCGGCATCGAACACGATCACTTTGAACCCCTGTACCTCACCGACGACGAATTCGCGGTGGAGATCGCCAACCGAACCGTGCACGGGGTCCTGCATGTCGGCTGGATGGCCGACGCCACGGGTGTGCACCGCGGGCAGATGGCGGTTCTTGTCCGGCCCAACGGCGCGATGGGCCGGATGTATCTGACAGCGATCGCCCTCTTCCGTCACCTGATCGTCTATCCGCTGATGCTGCGCGACATCGGCCGACTGTGGCGCAGTGGGCCGAATGTGAACCGACACCATGAAAGGTAGGCAACCATGACGAAAACCCAAGCCTCCGAACACCGCGTTCGGCAGGTACACCCGGTGGATGCGCTGCTGTCAGTGAGCACGCTCGGGCGTATCGACTACGCCGACGCCTTCGAGGTCGGCATCGAGCATCCGCTCGAGCGCAGTGCCGAAGACTGGATGCGCACGATATTGGAAGGGGCACCGGTTCACATGCGCATCCGTCTGCTCTCGGCGTGGTCGGCGATCGGACTCAAGCTGCGGCCCCCCGGGTCGAATCGGACGATCCTCGGGTGGCCCATCCGCGACACCGTCGCCGATTCCGTCCTGCTCGGTGCACACTCACGTATCGGAATGCCCGGGGAGCTGTTGTTGCGCCGCCGGGACGGCGGGTTACTGTTCGCGACGTTCGTCCGTCAGGACAACCCGATCGCGCGCAGGCTGTGGTCGACGATCGAGGATTCGCACGTGCAAACGGTGCGATCGCTGCTGGAACGAGTCCGCCGCTAGGGCGTCGGCGCCGAAGGCGCGGGAACGGGCGCCGAAGGCGCGGGAACGGGCGCCGAAGGCGCGGGAACGGGCGGCGCTGGGGGCGCCGGCGCCACCTGCGCGGGAGCTGCCGGCGCGTTCGGCACGTAGGGTCCGGGCTTCTGCTCCGGAATCGGCGTGTTCATGCCGCGCTGTGCGAGACCCATGATCAACGCTTCCTTACCGCTGATCTCCTGCCTCTGGACGGCGTGCCACAAGTCCTTCAGGTAGCTGACGTTTGGACTCTCGTTTCCTCGGCCGGTCGGGTCCAGCACGGTCCCCGGCGGCAGCGTCTCCGGGCTCGCGAGGTGCGGGACGGGCTCGGGCGGGGTGGCCGGGGTTTCGGCTTCTTCAGGCGCGGGCGGTGGTGCCGCGGGCACAGGGCGCATCAACGCCAACGGATCCGGGGCGGTTGCCGGTGGCGGGGCGGGCGCCGGCGCAGCGGCTTCCAGAACCGGCGCGCTGCTGGGCGCCGCGGGCGGCGCTGGCGAAGGAACCGGCGCGGCAGGTTCGGCGAGGGTCTGCGGCGCAGCGGCCATGAGTGCCGCTGCCAATCCCGCGCCAAGCAGCGAAAGCTTCTTCGGGTTGATGACGATCCTCACCGCTGCCCCCTTTCCGGGCTACCGCCGTAAGACCGGAGCGCGGCCTTCGACGGCGTCACTGTTGGTTCGAACAGTTTCGCAGAATTGTTACAGGAGTGCTCGTCGTGACGAAGAGGTCAATTACCGCGACGCAGAGAACACGTTCCACTTCTCTTTTCGTCGGACTTTCCCGAACCCGCCTCACCAGCCCCTGACCGTGGTGTAGCAAGGCGGTGAGGGCACTAGACGACGTCATAGAGGAATGCAGCCATGCCGACCCCGAACCTTCCGCCCGGATTCGATTTCACCGATCCAGATATCTATGCCGAACGCCTGCCGGTCGACGAACTCGCCGAGCTGCGCAAGGTGGCGCCGATCTGGTGGAACGAACAGACGAAAGGAAACCTGGCCTTCGGCGACGACGGTTTCTGGGTGGTCACCAAGCACAAGGACGTCAAGGAGATCTCGCGACGCAGCGACGTCTTCTCCAGCAACAAGAAGACCGCGCTTCCCCGCTATCGCGACGAGGCCGATCCCGAATCGCTCGAGGGCGGCAAGGTGGTCCTGCTCAATCAGGACGCCCCGCACCATACGCATCTGCGCAAGATCGTCTCGCGTGCGTTCACCCCGCGCGCGGTCGAATCCCTGCGCGCCGAACTGCGCGAGCGCGCGGCCAAGATCGTCAGGGCGGCCGCCGCCGAGGGCTCCGGCGACTTCGTCGAGCAGGTGTCGGCCGAGCTTCCACTGCAGGCGATCGCGGGGCTGATGGGTGTGCCGCAGGAAGATCGGATGAAGCTGTTCCACTGGTCGAATCAGATGGTGGGCGATCAGGATCCGGAGTACACCCGCAACGACCCCACCGCCGCCTCGGTCGAGCTGATCATGTACGGCATGCAGATGGCCGCGGAGCGCAGCAAGAACCCGGGCGAGGATCTGGTCACCAAGCTCGTGCAGGCCGACGTCGAGGGGCACAAACTCACCGACGACGAGTTCGGCTTCTTCGTCATTCTGCTGGCGGTGGCGGGCAACGAGACGACGCGGAACTCGATCACCCAAGGCATGATGGCGTTCACCGAATTCCCCGACCAGTGGGAGCTTTTCAAGCGGGAACGGCCCGTCACCGCCGCCGACGAGATCGTGCGCTGGGCCACCCCCGTCACGTCGTTTCAGCGCACCGCACTCGAGGACACCGAGCTGTCCGGTGTGAGGATCAAGAAAGGCGACCGGGTCGTCATGTTCTACCGGTCGGCCAATTTCGACGAAGAGGTCTTCGACGACCCCTACACCTTCAACATCCTGCGAGATCCCAACCCGCACGTAGGATTCGGCGGCACGGGTGCGCACTACTGCATAGGCGCGAACCTGGCCCGTATGACGATCGACCTCATCTTCAACGCGATCGCCGACGAGATGCCGAACCTGCGGCCGCTGAGCCCGCCCGAACGGCTCCGGTCCGGATGGCTCAACGGCATCAAACACTGGCAGGTCGACTACGTCGGCGCCCGCAGCGAGCCCGCGCCGTGACGGCGTCCCCCGATCGGTGGACACCCCTTTCCACCGGGGAAGGGTCCGATCGGCGGACGCGCCGGGTGGCAGCGCATCGATACCTTCACTTCGGCACCTGAAAGAGACGGGTGTCTGGTTCCACCCGGACGGGATCGACTACCAAGCCGGGTCTTGTTCGCAAGACCGGACCGTGAGTTGTCCATCGGGGGCACGCCTTATCCCACGGTCTGTCCCGTCCGGGCCCCCACCGCGTATCAGTAGTCGATGATCGAGCGCCAGTACTCCTCCGGTATCTCGCCGTTCGACTTCAGCACCATGGCCAGACCGGTCGCCATCGCGATGCCGAGCAGGCCCAGCCATAACCCGAAGACGCCGATGACGATCCAGAGCGCGGTGGTGACGGCCGGCCACGGCGACAGCATCGCCAGCGCGGGCGCGAAGAAGAAGCCGGCACCGATGTACCACGCCGACCCGGCGCGGTCGGAGATCAGCACGAAACGCAGCCACCGGGGGATCGGCGTCGTCGCGGGTATCGCCCCCATGATTGCCTCCTTCTGTTCGATGGCACTGACAACGCTGCCCTCCTGAGGTAACCAGCGCAATTACCTGCCAGGTAGTGGCCCGGGCGCCCGTGGGCGGCCACACTGGCAACATGACCTTCGCGGCTGTGCAGACCCAGACATTCGGCGCGCTGTTGAAACAGTGGCGTGGCCGCCGTCGGCTCAGCCAGCTCGATCTCGCCGTCGCCGCCGATGTGTCGCCCCGGCACGTCAGCTTCATCGAGACCGGACGATCCACCCCGAGCCGGACGATGGTACTGCGGCTGGCCGAGGTGCTCGACGTGCCGCGTCGTGAGCAGAACCAGCTGTTGATGGCGGCAGGTTTGGCGCCGGTGCACCCCGAGCGGTCCCTCGATGACCCGGACATGGCTGCAGTCCGCGCCGGAATCGATCGAGTCCTGTTCGCCTACAACCCTTTTCCGTGTGTCGTGGTGGACCGCGGATGGCAGATCGTGCGGGCCAACGAGGGTGCCGGCGTGCTGATGGACGGTGTCGCACCAGAACTGCTCGAACGCCCGAACGCGCTGCGCATCGCCTTGCATCCCAACGGTCTGGCGCCGAGGATCAGAAACCTCGCGCAGTGGCGGCACCACCTCATCGAGCGCCTCCGGCGTGAGGTCGCCGTGAGCGGCTCCGATGAGCTGTCGTCGCTCTTGGCCGAAATCGACTCCTACCCCGGCGGTTCCGCCGGCTCATCGGATCTGGGCAGCGTGGCGGTACCGCTCGAGCTCGCCACACCCGACGGGCGCCTGCTGACCTTCCTGTCCACCGTGACGACGTTCGGCACCGCGCTCGACCTCACCGCCGCCGAGCTCTCGATCGAGGCTTTCCTGCCCGCCGATGACGCCACCGCCGCCGCCTTGCGGTGAGAGCCGGCGATCATCGGATCCTGGAGGGCATCTCGATCGCCGGGTTCATCGGCGCGACCAACCGGATCGGTATCGCGCTGTCGGCCCCACCCAATCCCGAGTACACGGGTATCCCCGGCCGCTGACCGCCGGAACACGCCGCACCGGTAGTCGACCGAACCACGCATATGCGGCCGCAAACACCAATAGAGTCTGGCGTCATGGACATCCGACTCGTTGCGGCGGCCGCGGTCATTCTCGGTGCCGGGGTCGCGGGCTGCTCCACACCGCCCGCGGCACTCGGTGGGACGACCGCGAAGGTAACCATCAACGGCGAGAGCACCGGTGGACCGCACGCCGTGTCGTGCACCCAGTCCGGGTGGCTGTGGACGATCGAGACACCCGACGAGAACAAAGGCTTCACGGCCAGCGTCGGCACCGGAGACAAGGTCACCGTCGAATCGGTGGCCTTCCACGACTTCGGCGGCTTCACCGGCAACTTCTGGCAGGGGAACATCGGCGAGGCCGAGGTCGAGGGCGACGGCGGCACGTTCACCATCACCGGGTCGGCGGATGGGTCGTTCACCGACAACCCGAGTAACGCGGTGACGGCCACCTTCCGCATCGAAGCCCACTGCTGAGGGTCTGCGTCGTGCATGAGTTTCGTCGGGCGGTCGAGTCCGGGGATCTCGATGCCGTCATCGCGCTGTGCCGCGACGACATCGTGTTCCGCAGCCCCGTCGTCTTCACCCCATACGAGGGGCGCGATGCGCTGCGAACGATCCTCGCGGCGGTGATGGAGGTCTTCGAGGACTTCCGTTACGTCCGTGAGATCGGAGCGGCCGACGTCCGGGACCACGCGCTGGTGTTCCAGGCGAAAGTCGGCGACAAGGACATCGAAGGATGCGACTTCGTTCGAACCGATGAGGACGGGGCCATCAGCGAGCTCACCGTGATGGTGCGCCCGTTATCGGCGACGCTGAGCCTGGCAGAGACCATGAAGGAGCGGCTGGCGGGAGCCTGATCCACTGGTCTGACCACTTGACCTCTGGCCTGTCCGGTGGCACGCTAACCACATGGCCCTGCAACCGGTTAATCGGCGCTCCGTGCCCGAGGACGTGTTCGAACAGATCGTGTCCGAGGTGCTCAGCGGGCAGATGCAACCCGGCGAGCACCTGCCCAGCGAGCGCAGACTGGCCGAGGTCCTCGGCGTCTCCCGGCCCGCGGTTCGGGAGGCGCTCAAGCGACTCACCGCAGCAGGCCTGGTCGAGGTGCGGCAGGGTGATGCGACCACCGTGCGCGACTTTCGGCGCCACGCGGGTCTGGATCTCCTTCCGCGGCTGCTCATCCGGGCCGGCGAACTCGACCTGTCCGTCGTCAGGAGCATCCTGGAGACGCGGTTGCACAACGGGCCCAAGGTCGCCGAACTGGCCGCCGAACGCAGCGGTCCCGCTCTGGCCGAAGCGCTCGATCAGACTCTGCGAGATCTGGACACCGAGGACGATCCCGTCGCGCAGCAACGCCATGCCCTGGCATTCTGGGACCACATCGTCGACGGGGCCGACTCGATCGCGTTCCGGCTGATGTACAACACGCTGCGAGCCACCTACGAACCCGCGCTTCCCGCCCTGGCCACCGTGATGGCCGCAGAAGTCGGAAGGCCACACGCATACCGCGAGTTGGCCGACGCGATCACCGCACACGATCCGGCGCGCGCCCGGCGGGCCGCCCAGGACCTCCTCGAACCGGCGACCGCAGCGCTACTGGACGCTCTCGACAATCTGAAGGATCAACGATGACCACGACCGCACGGCGCGCACGCAAGGACTTCACGCTCACCGATGCGCTGCGCCAATTCTGGAAACACCCCTCCCCCTGGATGATCGGCGCCACCCTCGTCGCCGCGGTGATAGCCCGTATCGCTGTCGGCGACTGGCAGCCCACCGATGCGATGGTACCGGTGGTGATGCTCGCGCTGTTTCCGTTCTTCGAGTGGATCATCCACGTCTTCGTTCTGCACTGGAAGCCGAAACGGCTGGGCCCGTTGACGGTCGACCCTCTGCTGGCGCGAGAGCACCGCGCGCACCACAGCGATCCGCGCGACGTCCCGTTGATCTTCATCCCATGGAAGTCGTTGGCCACGTGGGTGTTGCCGTTGACGGTCGCGGTCGGCCTCTTGGCGTTCCCGCGGTTGGGTATAGGGCTTACATACCTCGTCTGTATCGGAACGCTCGGGCTGGTCTACGAGTGGACGCACTACCTGATCCACAGCGACTACAAACCGAAAACCGCTCTGTATCGGGCGATCTGGCGCAACCACCGGCATCATCACTTCAAGAACGAGCACTACTGGTTCACCGTGACCAGTTCGGGAACTGCCGACAGGGTGCTCGGCACCTATCCCGACCCGGCCGAGGTGCAGAACTCACCGACGGTGAAGAACCTGCATGCCGATGCGCAACCGGTCGGCGCGCCCGGCGACTAAGCCTGGACGATGACCGGGTCGCCGATGCTCACCATGTCGTAGTACCACGCCGCGTTGTCCGGACTGAGGTTGATGCAGCCGTGGCTCACGTTCTCGTATCCCTGCGATCCCGTCGACCAGGGTGCCGAGTGCACGTACACGCCGCCCCAGTTGATGCGGACGGCGTAGTAGACGGTGAGCTTGTAGCCTTCGGGATCGTCCAGCGGAATTCCGATGGTGCGGGAATCCATGATCACCGGGCTCTGCTTCTCGAGCACCGTGAACGATCCCTTGGGTGTCGCGAAGCCCGGCTTGCCCATCGATGCGGGCATCTCGCGCATGGTTTCTCCGTCGACGCTGACGGTGAAGGTATGGGCGTCGATGTCGGCGACCGCGAGCACCTCCGAGCCGGTCTGAAAGTTGGCCTTGGCATCGCCCGCCATCACGGTGATGGTGGAATGCGCCGGAAAGTACTCCTCCGGAGTCCACTGCAGCACACGGTCATCGAGCCAGGCGAAGGTTCCCTTCTGGGTACCGGGCGGCATCGCCGGCGCGGAGACGCCGAACGTGCGCTCGGCGGCCGCCCGGTCGTCGATGGGCTGCTTGAACGTCACCGTGATCGGGTGCGCCACACCGACCGTCTGGCCGGCAGGCTGAATGCTGGCTACTGCGTTCGGCGTTGCGATGCCCGCTGAACTGGTCGGGGCGGAGACCACGGTGAGCACCGCGAGGCTCGCCACCGCGAGCATATTTCGTAGCTTCAGCACACTTTTATCCTAATTCGTCTCGTGGAGTTCCCCGGGCAATCGCAAGGCGGGCTCGCGCGCGCATGTCGCAGCACGGGCGGATACCCACTCCCCACGCTTATCGAACGCGCTGCTCAGAACGTTTCACACCGGATCGGCCTCAGACGAGGTCGTGATTCGGTTGGCGGCTGGCAAATCCCCGCCGACGACGGGTCCAGTGCCCCCAGCACACCATCGGTTCGCGATTCGCCCAACCGGCGCGGGCAGTACTGCGCTGCGATCGGGCTATGCGGGTCGCGTCCCGGATTGTGCCGCAGGCGGTCGGCGAGTCACCCAGGCGGCGGCAGCGGCGCGGGTTCGGAGGCCGGGGGTGCGACGTCCACGGGCGGTGGCGTGACGGCCGCCTCGGGCGGTGGCGGCGGCAGCGGCGCCCCCGGCGGTGGAGCCAGCGCGGGATCGACGGGCGGTGGTGCCGGTGCCTGTTGGAGCGCGGGGTCGTCGCCGCCGACGTCGGAGAACCGGTCCCTGATGCGCTGCAACCAGCCTCGGCGCTCGGGCACCGGAGTGGGCTCTGCAGGCACCAGACCGGGAGCCATCGACTCCGGCGGCAGCGCGGGCGGCACCGGCGCGACGGGTCCTTGAGGTGGCGGTGCGGCGGGCAGCGGATCCTCCACCGCTGCGGGGACGTCGACGACGGCCACGGGCGGTTCCTCCGGCGGCGCCGGAATCGCGGCCGGTGGCGGTGCGGGCGGTGCCGCGGGCACAGGCGTAACGGCCGGGCGGGGCGCGGGTGCTGCCGCGATATCGGGCGACGATTTGGCGGCCGGGCTCGGCTCGGCGGGCGTGGTGTCCTTGCCCGGCGCCAGCTGCATGCTGATCGCCGCCGAGACCGATACGACGAAAGTGACCGTCCCCGCGGCCAGCATGGCCAACGGCCCGGTATGGGCGGGCTGTCGTCGAGGCCGCCTGCCTGCGCGCTCGAGCGGCTGCTCGGCGTCGAACACCGACGGACCGCTGTCGGCCGCCGCGAGCGCAGCGCCGCGCGCCAAGGCCAACCCGGCTTCGGCGGGCGCGAACACCGGCACCGACAACACGGTCTCCAGCCGGGGCATGATCGCGTCCAGATCCGCGCCCGACCCCACCAGCACCAACGCCTCGGGCCGCCAGTCGACCCTGGTGAACACCGTGTTCAACCAGCGGATCAACGATTCTTCGCTGTCGATCGAGTGGCTGACCGCGGTCTGCACCGCCCCCTCGCGGGTGTTGACGACCAGCGCAATGACCGCGTCGTACTCGATCACGCACACCGCGGTGACCTCGTTGCCGATCAACTCGGCCACACCCCACGCCAAGGCCTCCGACGCCTCGGGCAGTTGCACCGCCACCGCGTTGTCGAATCCGCATTCGCGCAGCGATCGAAGGAGCAGCGACGCTTCGGTTTGGGCGTCGTCGCTCCACGTCACACCGATGGTGTGCAACCGGTGACCGCGGCTGGCGGCAAGCGCTTCGGTGCGCAGCACCGCGGCTGCGGCCTCGTCGGAGGCGTGTCGCGGAGACGACCGGCGGGTCGGCAGGATCTCAATGGCTTCGCGGTCGACGGTTGCGCCGTCGGCGTCTTGCCCTTCGACGAGGACAAGACCGACGGCCGACGGTGTCACCGACAAGCCGAGTACGGCGTCCACTCATACCCCTTCGGACGTCCACTTACCGGGGTGACCGTAACAGTACGACGCACCGCCGCCTCCCCGGGGAGTGGGCGCTGCGGTGAAAGCTGCTGCCACGGGCCGGAATCGAAATGTGCTGTGCCGCTGAACCTCCTGTAAGAGAAGGCCGAACAGCTTTGCCGGGTCGATTGTTCGCCATCGGGCGCGGCGCACGCGTCGCCGTGGCAATGTGAAGAACCATGGCAGGAGTCCAGCAGACGGAGGGCGGGCCAAGCGGTCGCACGGTGCTCGGTCACCCGATCGGTTTGGCGAACCTGTTCGGAGTGGAGCTGTGGGAGCGGTTCTCCTTCTACGGGATGCTGACGATCCTCGGCTACTACCTCTATTACTCGGTCACCGAGGGCGGTCTCGGGCTCCCGCAGAGCACCGCGACCGGCATCGTCGGCGCGTACGGCGGACTGGTCTATCTGTCGACCGTGCTCGGCGGTTGGATCGCCGACCGGGTGTTGGGCATGGAGCGCACCGTCTTCTACGGCGGCGTCGTGGTGATGTTCGGCCACATCGCCCTGGCCGTCATCCCCGACCTGGCGGGTGTGACCGTGGGGCTGGTGCTCGTCGCTCTCGGTTCGGGAGCGCTGAAGGCCAACGCGTCGTCCCTACTCGGCACGCTCTACGCCAAGGGCGACCCGCGCTGCGACGGCGGATTCACGTTGTTCTATCTCGGTATCAACCTCGGCGCCTTCGTCGGTCCGCTCATCACCGGATTGCTGCAGACCCACGTCGGCTTCCACTACGGATTCGGCGCCGCAGCAATCGGAATGGCCCTCGGCCTGACACAGTACGTCGTCTTCCGTCGCAATCTCGGCGACCACGGACGTCACGTACCGAATCCCCTGCCACGCAGCGCAATCGGTCGGTTGGTGGCCATTGCGCTGGCGGGGGCTGTGGTCATCGGAGTGGTGTTCGCGACGGGCGTGGTGACGCTGGCGAACCTGTCGCACGTCACCACCGGTGTCCTGGTTGCGGCATCGGTGACTTATTTCGTCGTGATGCTGAGAAGCGCCAACGTCACGACCGTCGAACGCGTCAGGGTGCGCGCGTTCATCCCGCTGTTCGTGGCGAACGCCGTGTTCTGGTCGCTGTTCCAGCAGATCTTCACCGTGCTCGCCGTGTACTCCGACGAGCGGATGAACTGGTCGATCTTCGGGTGGACCGCGCCGTCGAACTGGATCGGCTCCATCGAACCGGTGTGGATCATCACGCTGTCACCGCTGTTCGCGGCGATGTGGACCAGGCTCGGCAACCGCGCCCCGACCACCCCGCGCAAGTTCGCGTACGGCGTGATCGGAATGGGTGTGGCGTTCCTGCTGTTTCTGCCGATGGCGGGCACGACCGGCCGCGCGGTGCCCGCGCTGTACATCGTCGGTGTGATGGCGGTGTTCGCGATCAGCGAGCTGATGCTGTCACCGATTGGATTGTCGGCGACCACAAAGCTTGCGCCCGAGGCGTTCCGGGCCCAGATGATGGCGCTGTACTTCTTCTCGGTCGGTATCGGAACGGCGATGTCCGGTGTGTTGGCCGGTTACTACAAGGCGACGCACGAGTTCGCTTACTTCGGGATCATCGGTGCGGTCGCGGTAGCCGCCGGTGTGGTGGTGTTCGCGCTCGCGCCGTGGATCAGCCGCCATATGGAGGGAGTGCATTGATCGCGGCCTCCCCGTACGCCTAGCCGGCCAGAATCTCCTGCAGCAGGGCGGGTTCGATGTTGCCGCCGGAGAGGACGACGACCGTTCGGCCCGCCGGGCTCGGCCCTTTACGGTAGGCGGCCAGGGCGACCGCCCCGCTGGGTTCGCTCACCAGGTGTGCACGGTGAGCGAGTTCGCGTACCGCCGAACGAATTTCGTCTTCGGTCACGGTGACGACGTCATCGAGCACCCGTTGCAGGTGGGCGAACGTCAATTCGGAAGGTTGCGAGCGCAACCCGTCGGCGATGGTGCGGTTGCGGTCCTCGATGGACCAGTCGACGCGATGTCCGACGCTCAGGCTCTGGGCGGTGTCGGCGGCCAGTTCCGGTTCGACCCCGATCACCTTGGCATTCGGGCACATCGCCTTGATCGCCGTACCGATCCCCGAGGCGAGGCCGCCGCCGCTGACGGGTATCAGGACCGTGTCGACGCTCGGCATATCCTCGGCGATCTCCAACCCGATCGTGCCCTGGCCGGCGATGATGTCGGGGTGGTCGAACGGCGGTATCAGGACACCGCCGGTCTCCTCGACGACCTCGGCGGCGACCCGTTCCCGTTGTCCCGCACCGCACAACACCACCGTCGCCCCATGGCTTCGAGTCGCCGCCACCTTCACATCCGGCGTCTCCTGCGGCATCACGATGTGGGCGGGTATGGCGTACACCGCAGCCGCGTAGGCCACCGCCTGCGCGTGGTTCCCGCTCGAATATGCCACCACTCCCCTGGTGCGTACGGATTCGTCGAGGTGGCCGATCGCATTGAACGCACCCCGCACCTTGAAAGCCCCGATCGACTGCAGGCTCTCGGGCTTGACCCACAGCGGCCGGTCGTCGTCACCGGCCCACGGGGCGGGCAGCAGCGGTGTGCGCAGCACGAAGGCCCGGATCCGAGCGGCCGCCTGTTGGATGTCGTCGAGCGTCACCAATTCCACCCCACCAGTGTGCACCGCAGGGAAACCGGAGAGACAATGGCGATATGGCCGGAACCTTGTTCTTCGACGGCAACTGCGGGATGTGCACCCGCGCCGTCTACTTCGTCCTGAAGATGAACCGAACAGGTGATCTGCGAACCGCGCCGCTGCAGGGCGAGGGCGTCGCCGAGCGGTTGGGCATCCCGCAGTCACGGATCCTCGACGTCGCGCGATGGCACGACCAGTCCGGCGCTGTGTACGACGGCGCACAGGCGGTGAACGCCGCAGTGGCGGCCGCGCTGGGAACCCGGATCCCGCTTCTCGTGTACCGGATCCCCGGAATCCGTGCGTTGCAGGACGCGGTGTACCGCTATGTCGCCAGTCATCGCCACCGCTTCCCGGGTACGACGCCGTACTGCGAATCTCATCCTGTCGGCTGTTGACCCAGTGGCGGCCCTCTCGGCCGCGTTGCGCCGGGGCCGCGGCTTCCTCGAGGCCGGCCGGCTCACCGCGGTCGGATTCAAGCACGACCGATGGCTTGACACGCTGCTCCTTCAGCGAAGCCTCCTCGACTGAGGCGACTTCGGCGGCCTCCGGATGTTTTTCGACAAGTTGGGTACTCCCTAGCCGATTGGGCCACGGTCGAGGAGGCTGCCGATGAGTTCTGGGGTGCAAACCGGCACGATCACCACGCAGGTTCCGAGCCGGTTGGATCGGTTGCCCTGGTCGCGATTCCACTGGCGCGTCGTCATCGGACTCGGCGCGGTGTGGATCCTCGACGGCCTCGAGGTCACCATGGTCGGCAACGTCGCCTCTCGGTTGACGGAGAGCGGCAGCGGGATCGAGTTGACCGCAGGTGAAATCGGCATCGCCGCGGCGATTTACATCACCGGCGCGTGCCTGGGTGCCTTGTTCTTCGGACAGCTCACCGACCGGCTCGGCCGCAAGAAGCTGTTCCTGCTCACCCTCGCGGTCTACCTCGCCGCCACGGTGGCAACGGCTTTCGCGTTCGCGCCGTGGTACTTCTACATAGCGCGGTTCTTCACCGGCGCAGGTATCGGCGGTGAATACGCCGCGATCAACTCCGCGATCGACGAGTTGATCCCCGCGCGTGTCCGTGGCCGCGTCGACCTGATCATCAACGGCTCCTACTGGCTGGGCGCCGCCGGCGGTGCGGCAGGCGCACTGGTGCTGTTGAACACCGCGATCTTCCCGGCCGACATCGGTTGGCGTATCGCGTTCGGTATCGGCGCCGTCTTCGGTCTCGTGATTCTCGTCGTGCGGCGCAACGTCCCGGAAAGCCCGCGGTGGTTGTTCATTCACGGTCGCGAGGATGAAGCCGAACGGATCGTCGGCGAGATCGAGCGCGAGGTCGAACGCGAGACCGGGCAGACCCTTGAAGAACCAGAGGGCACGCTGACCGTGCGCCAGCGCAAGGCGATTCCGTTCCGGGAGATCGCCCACGTGGCGTTCACGAAGTATCCCCGCCGGGCCGTGCTCGGCCTCGCGCTGTTCATCGGGCAGGCGTTCCTCTACAACGCCTTCACGTTCAACCTGGGCACGCTGCTGAGCGGCTTCTACGATGTTGCGTCGGGCACCGTCCCGATCTTCTACGCACTGTGGGCGCTGAGCAACTTCGCCGGCCCGATCCTGCTCGGCCGGTTCTTCGACACAATCGGCCGAAAACCCATGATCGCGTTCGCATATCTGGGTTCGGCGGCCGTGGCGGTGGCGCTGACCGTGCTGTTCGTGTCTCAGTCGGGCGGCGTGTGGGTCTTCATGACCGTGCTCGGCGTGTGCTTCTTCCTCGCCTCTTCCGGAGCCAGCGCCGCATATCTCACCGTCAGCGAGATTTTCCCCATGGAGACGCGGGCTTTGGCGATCGCGTTCTTCTACGCGGTCGGCACGGCCATCGGCGGTATCACCGGACCACTACTGTTCGGCCAACTCATCGAATCCGGCGATCGCGGGCTCGTCGCGGTCAGCTTCCTGATCGGGGCGGCGGTGATGGCCGTCGGGGGCGTCGTCGAGCTGATGTTCGGTGTGAAGGCCGAGGGCCAGAAACTCGAAGATCTGGCCATGCCGCTGACGACCGCCGACGAAGACCAGGAGAAGTCCGAAGCGCCTTCGGAGCGTGACGAGGAACGCGCGGCCCGCCAGGCGCGCATCGCCGAGCGCACCGAACGTGCGCGGGCAGCCAGCCAGGCGCGGCGCTATCGGCCCGGCCCGGCGGCGGGCTGGTACGGGGCATGGCGTGAGCCGCCGACGCCCGGTGTGCCCGAGTCGGCGCTCGACCACGAGATCGAAACCATCGCGCGCGCGGTGAGCGAGCACGAACCGATGTCCGTACGTGAGCTGCACAGGGCGGTCGGTGCGCGGTACTGGGGACCCGGCGAGTTCCGCAAGGCGATGCGGGCGGCGTTGGCGGAGAACCGAATCGCCCGACACCCCCGTGGCAAGGTCGGTATGCCACTGGGAACACCACAGCAATGACGTTGGGCTGCAGCATATTCGGGCATAATCCGACGTTCCGCGCTGATGGCCGCATCATGCGGTGGAAGTGCGATCGGTGTGGCGAGGCGCAGGGTGCCAAGGAATACGCCACCGCCGAAGACGCGCGCAGATACGCCAAAGCGTTCAACAAACGCGATACCGACGACCTCGGGAAGCGCGCGCCTCTACTCGGCCTGTTGCCGTTGCGGCTGTGGCGGGCCCTGCGTCGGCGTTAGCTCTTGGTCAGGGTGAACTGACAGACGTCGGTGTAGCCCTCGCGGAACAGGTCGGCGCAGCCGGTCAGGTACTTCATGTACCGGTCGTACACCTCTTCGGACTGGATCGTGATCGCCTCGTCCTTGTGGGCCTGGAGCGCGGCGCTCCAGTGGTCCAACGTGCGGGCGTAATGCAACCGCAACGGCTGCACCAGGCCCACCTTGAATCCTGCTTGGGTCGCGTGCTTCTTGACCGCGACGGGCTGGGGCAGATCCCCGCCGGGAAAGATCTCGTCCATGATGAATTTGAAGAACCGGAGCTTGGTCATGGTCAGCGGCAGACCGCGCTCCGCGAACTCCTCATCGTCGGGCTTGACGATGGTGTGCAGCATCATCACTCCGTCGGCGGGCAGCGCGTCGTATGCCATCTTGAAGAACTCGGGGTAGCGGTCGCGGCCGAAGTGCTCGAACGCGCCGATCGACACGATGCGATCGACCGGTTCGTGGAACTGCTCCCAACCCTGGAGCAGGACCCGCTTGCTGCGGGGGCTGTCGATGCCGTCGAGCACCTTCTGGACGTGGGCCTGCTGGTTCTTGCTGAGCGTCAGGCCCACCACGTTGACGTCGTAGCGCTCCAACGCCCGCTTGATCGTCCCGCCCCAACCGCATCCGATGTCGAGCAGCGTCATACCCGGCTGCAGGCCAAGCTTGCCCAGCGATAGATCGATCTTGGCGAGCTGGGCTTCCTCGAGGGTCATGTCGTCGCGCTCGAAGAAGGCACAACTGTAGGTCTGCGTCGGGTCCAGGAACAGCCGGTAGAACTCGTCGGACAAGTCGTAATGCGACTGCACATCCTCGAAATGCGGCGTGAGGTCCTGGGCGGTATCGGTGGTTTTTTCTGGCACGGTCAGCCCCTGGCGTCGAATTGGGTCAGGTCGAAGCTCCGCACGGTTCGAGAGCCTCCCCCGTCGCAGGCAGTTTACGCACAACGCCTGGGTGCAGCCGTCATTGCCCTGGTCAAGCGTGTGTATCGCCGCACGGCTGCCGCCCGCACTAAAGTTGGACCCCATACGGGTAACCCTCAACGAGAACGGAGACCGATCATGAGCACACCTGACGGCCTCGCGTTCGGCGATGCCATTCCCGAAGCCGACGTGGCGGACCAGCGCACCCCGGTGTACCCGGACGACCAGGACACCTGGCAGGACACCTCGGCGATCTCCCGCGAACGCACGTGGGACGCCAACGAGGCTGATCTGGTCGATCAGGCGATCGAGGTGCCGATCCCCGACGACGACCTGCCGCTGGAATAACCCACCGCGTCGCGCCTCGTCGCGAGATCCGCTGCCTCGCTCGCCTGCGGGTAGTAAGCATGACGCATGGATCTACGTGCGGAACTGCTCGAGGGCCTCGACTTCGATCCCGACGCCTCGCGCGTCTTCGGAGAGCCCTACGCGACGGCCGACGGCACCACCGTCATCCCCGTCGCCGAAGTCCGCGGCCGAGCCCGGCGCGGCGGTGAGCCGAACGTCAAGGTGACGAGCAGGCCGGCCGGTGTGTTCGTCATCAAGGACGGCGACGCGGTATGGCGACCAGCGGTCGACGCGACCCGCATCACCCTGGCCGGGATCCTGGTCGGGCTGGTGACCTCAGCGCTCGCCGGGGTGGCGATGGTGCGACGGCCGCCCTGGCCCGACCTGTACGGCGACATCTCGTCGCGATGAGGCGGTCGCGGCGACGGTCAGTTCTGCCGTGGGAGCAGCTCAACGACGAACTGGTCGACGAATTCGGCCATCGCGATGCGCCCCGCTGGACGGATGACGAATTTGGTCAGGCCGGCGTCCAGATAGGCGTCGAGTTGCCGGTGCAGCTGCGGCCAGCCGTCGGCGATCAGCTCGGAGGGGTCGACATCGGGCCGGCGCCGGCTGATCGCCGCCAGCATCTGCGGCGACGCTGCGCCGTCGGCGACGGCCAGGTTGATGCCGAAGTGGTCCGGCTCGACCTCTCGCCCGGCGTCCTCGGCCGCGCGCTGAATCGCCTCTCGGGCTCGGCGCGCCTCGGCGGGAGTGACGAAGCTGCCGAGCCAACCGTCGCCCAGACGACCGATGCGCCGGAACGCGGCGGGGGCGGACCCGCCCAGCCAGATGTCGAGCGGCTTGACGGGCCGGGGTGCCACCGCCGCCGACGAGACCGTGTAATAGGCGCCGTCGAACGAGACGTCGTCGTGTTCGAGCACCGCACGAAGCAGCCGCAGCGCCTCGTCGAACACCGCGGCGCGCGCCCCGTCGGGCACCACGAAGATCTCGCGTTCTGCGGCGATGGCGGACCGCAACCCGAAGACCGGGAGCACCCGTTTGGGCGCCAACGCCGCGAGCGAGGCCAGCTGCTTGGCGACGAGCACTGGGTGCCGTCCCGGTAGCACCGCGACCGACGTACCGACCTTCAAGCTGCGGGTGCGGGCCAGAGCGAAAGCCATTCCGACGAACGGATCGACGGCCTCGGAGTACACGAGTTCGGAAAACCACAGCGAATCGACGCCGGTGTCTTCCAGCTGGTCGACGATGTCCGGCAGCTGTTGCGGCCCGATGTCAGCGCCGAGCCCGATCCCGAATCGAATTTTCACGTCGCCGCCATCGTACTTACTCGTGCTTTCGGGGCGGCTTCGGTCCACGGGGCGCTAGGGTTCTCGAAAACGCTTGCCAGAGAGCGAGGAAACGGTGGACGGAGCGGTGACGGTGTCGATGGCGGCGCCGGCGGAGCGGATCTGGGACCTGATCGCCGATGTGCGAAACACCGGCAAGTTCTCCCCCGAAGTCATGGAGGCCGAGTGGCTCGGTGGTGCCACCGGTCCCGCGCTGGGCGCCCGGTTCCGGGGCCACGTCAAACGCAACGAGATCGGGCCCGTCTACTGGACGACGTGTGAGGTGACGGCCTGCGAACCGAACAGGGAATTCGGCTTCGCGGTGCTCATCGGAGACAAGCCCGTAAACAACTGGCATTACCGGCTCACCCCCGTCGACGGCGGTACTGATGTCACCGAGTCTTTCCGGCTCAATGACTCGCTGCTGATGAAGCTGTTCTCAGTGTTCGGAGGCCAGCTTCGGCGCAGGCGCAACATCCGCGACATGCGCAAGACGCTCGAGCGCATCAAGGCGGTGGTCGAGACGCCCGAGGGCAGCTGACAGAAACGTTGTCCGCCAGCGGATTACAGGCTGCGCAGGCGCCGGACGCGATCGCTGATCGCCCGCTGCGAGACGCCGGCGTTTCTGGCCAGGGCCTCGAACGCGTGGGGGCAACCCGGGTACACATGCAGTTCGGTGGGCACTCCTGCGTCGGCCAGACGGGCCGCACCGTGTGTCAATCCGCCCCGGTGGGGCCGACACCTTTGATAGAACACATGCCAGGTACGCCGCGAGCCGAGGAGCCTGCAATGGGTCAGTGGTCACGTGAGGAGATCGACGAGGCGTTCCGCGCCTATCAAGACGCGGTCGTCGACATCGGGAAGACGTGGAACTGGTCGAGCTATGCCGATCACTTCACCGAGGACGCGACCTACATCGAGCACGCCCTGGGCGACATGTCCGGCCGAGAGAGCATCCGCGACTGGATCGTCTCGACGATGAACACATTCCCCGGCAGCGAGATGCCCTTCTATCCGGTCGAGTGGTATTCGATCGACGTCGACAAGGGCTGGGTGATCAACCGCAACGTCAACACGATGAAGGATCCGGGCGACGGCAGCGTGCACGGCACACCGGTCATCACGGTGCTCAGGTACGCCGGTGACGGGAAGTGGAGTTACGAGGAAGACGCCTACAACCCGATGAACTTCCTGGTGATGGTGCAGGGCTACATCCAGCGCTGTCACGAGCTGGGCACCATCTCCGACGAGGCCCGCGTGTTCGCCAAGAACATGAACTGGCAGTTGTCGTAATCAATTTGGCCACGCGGGCAGATCGGCCTTCCCCGGGCGAATATCGGCCTACCCTCGGACGAGTGGACACCGCGACACCGCCCACGTTTGGCGCGCACATGATCAGGGCCAACGGCACCCCGCCGCCCGAGGTGCCGTTGTCCGAGGTCGACCTGGGTTCCTGGAAGTTCTGGGTGCAACCCGACGACTTCCGTGACGGCGCTTTCGCCACGCTGCGCCGCGAAGCGCCGGTCTCGTTTCACGCACCGCTGGAAACCCCCGGTGTGGCCGAAGGTCCCGGCCACTGGGCGATCACCAAGTTCGACGACGTTTGGTACGCCAGCAGACATCCGCATATCTTCAGCTCGAGTCCGAGCATCACCATCAACGACGCGAACCCGGAGTTGTCCGAGTATTTCGGCTCGATGATCGTGACGGACGATCCGCGTCATCTTCGGCTGCGCAACATCGTCAGCCGGGCTTTCACGCCCAGGGTGGTCGCACGCACCGAGGCCTCGGTCAGAGACCGCGCCCGGCGCCTCGTCGAAGAGATGATCGCCGAACATCCCGACGGCCACGGTGAGGTCGTCGCGGAGTTGGCCGGACCGCTGCCGCTCCAGGTGATCTGCGACATGATGGGCCTCCCCGAGGACGACCATCAGCAGATCTTCCACTGGACCAACGTGATTCTCGGCTTCGGGGACAAAGACATCGCGCAGGACTACGAGGAGTTCGTCAAGGTCGCGATGGACATCGGCGCCTACGCGACCGCACATGCCGAAGATCGTCGCGCCCACCCGCAGGAGGATCTGACGACCGCGCTGGTCGAAGCCGAAGTCGACGGGGAACGTTTGACATCGGCCGAGATCGCATCGTTCTTCATCCTGTTGGTGGTGGCCGGCAACGAGACCACCCGCAACGCGATCAGCCACGGCGTGCTCGCGCTCACCCGCTACCCGCGCGAACGCGAGCGGTGGTGGGCGGACTACGAGACCGTCGCCCCCACCGCCGTCGAGGAGATCGTTCGGTGGGCGTTCCCGGTGAACTACATGCGCCGCACCCTGACCGAAGACTGCGAACTCAGCGGCGTCACGATGTCTGCCGGAGACAAGGCCACGCTGTGGTACTGCTCGGCGAACCGCGACGAGGACAAGTTCGCCGACCCCTGGACGTTCGACGTGACACGAAGCCCCAATCCGCACGCCGGATTCGGCGGCGGTGGAGCGCATTTCTGTCTAGGCGCCAACCTCGCCCGGCGCGAGATCAGCGTCGTCTTCGAGGAACTGCACCGGCAGATACCCGACATCTCCGCCACCGAGGAACCGGCGCGGTTACTGTCGCCGTTCATCCACGGCATCAAGCGCCTGCCGGTGTCCTGGACACCGCCTCGCTGAGCTCGTCACGGCTGGGTCGCGCCGCAGGCGGTGACATGGTTCGCGGGTTGGCCGATCGCTTGTGTCGTCAGGCGCTCCATGGGTAACCAACGGCTATGCATCCCGAACACTTTCGTACCCTGCTGACTTCGAACGGCCCGTATGCGTCGGTGTATTTCGACGATTCCCACAACACCGCCGACGCGGCGGCCCAGATGGACCTGAAGTGGCGGGCGCTGCGTGAACAGCTCGAGGAGCAGGGCGCTGATCCGGCGGTGACGGAGAGCATCGAGCAGGCCATCACGGATGCGGCTCCCCCCGTCGGGCCCAGCGGTCGCGCGGTCGTGGCCAGCGCCGACGGTGTCCTGGTCAACGAACACCTCATTCGGCCCATCGAGCCTGTCGTCCGGGTGTCGGCACTGCCCTACATCGTCCCGGTCGTCGAGCACGGCCTCGACCGGCCGACGTACGCCGTGGTGATCGTGGACTACGAGGGCGGCGACATCACGCTGTATCGCGAGGGCACCGCGGTCTCGGACACCGTCGACGGGCACGCCTACCCGGTGCACAAGGCTTCGGGCGCCGACACACCGGGTTATGGCGATCCGCAGCGGACCAGCGATGAGGCGCGCCAACAGAACATCCGGGCGGTCGCAAGCCAGCTGACCACGCTGGTCGACGACGCCAGACCCGAAGTCGTATTCGTCGTCGGCGAGGTCCAGTCGCGCACCGACCTGATCGCGGAACTACCCGAGCGGGCCGCTTCGCTGGTGGTCGACGTGGGCGTCGGGGCGCGGCACAGCGGTTTCGACGACGCCGACCTGCAGGACGAGATCGACCAGGAGTTTCAGCGTCGCCGCGCGGCGGCAATCGACGACGCCGCACAACGCTTCACCGCCGAGCTCGGGCGCGGCGAGGGCATGGCGACCGAAGGGCTGGACGGCGTGACGGCGGCCTTGCGGGCGGGCGCGGTCGACACCCTGATCATCGGTGACGTCGGCGACGCGACCGTCGTGGCCGGCGATGACCTGACCACGATCGCGCCGAACGCCAACGTCCTCTCCGAGCTCGGCACGGCCCCGAGCCAGACCCTGCGGGTCGACGAGGCGCTGCCGATGGCGGCGATCAACACCGGAGCTGCGTTGATCCGCACCGACGAGCGCATCGATCCGGCCGACGGCGTCGCCGCGATCTTGCGCTACGCGCTGCCCCGCTGACGCCGGGCGAGGCTCAGCGGGCGCCGACGATGTTGGCCAGCGCGGCGATCGGTGTGTCGTCGAGATGTTGGCAGAGCTCCAGCGCGTGCCCGAAAACCCGCTGCGCTCCGGCCTTTTCGAGCTCACTGCGGGAGACTCCCCCGCTGAGCACTGCGATGCTGTCGACACCTGCGCGTTTACAGGCTTCCACGTCCCAAATGGTGTCGCCGACGAAGACGGCATGCGAGGCCGGCACCCCTGCGCGTTCGAGAGCGACCTCGACGATGTCGGGCTCGGGTTTGGCGGTGTCCACATCCTCCGAGGAGGTCACTGCATATACGAGGTGGTCGCTGTCGAGCACCTCGCGCAGCACCGACAGCTCCTCTTCCGGTGCCGAGGTCGCCAACACGACCCGGATGTCGAGCTTGTGCACCGCTTCGAGCAGTCCGCGTGCGCCCGGCAGTTGCCTCAGGTGCGGCGCCAACTCCTTGTAGTAGCGCGAATGCAAATCCTCGGCCTGGCTACGGGTCTCCTCGTCAGCCTCTGCTCCCAGCGTGTTGACCAGCGTCGTGCCATCCATCCCGATGGAGCGGTGGATGCGCCAGGCCTCGACCGGGTGACCGACCTCCTCGAACGCCCGATACCAGGCATGCACGTGCAGGTAGTTCGAGTCGACCAGCGTCCCGTCGATATCGAAGAGGACGGCCGATGCGGTCTTGGCTTCTTCGGTCACGAGCGGTGGTGCTGCTCGGGGGCCCGGTTCGGGTCGGGACGCGTGGTTCGATCGTCTCGCACACCATCGGTCTTGGTGGTCGACGGATCGGCGACCGAGTCGGACGTTCGCGTCTCCGGGTCCAGGGCGTCGGCGCGGGCGCGTTGTTCGTCGAGTTCGTCGCGCTTGGTGTTGACCGCATTGCGGTGCGTGTGGGCAGCATCCTGCAGCCGGGCCGCCTCGGCGGCTTTCGCCTCTGCTTCGGCTTGTGCGGCACGGGCGCGTGCCTCGGTTTCCTGCGCGACGGTCTCGCGCTTGCGGAGATGATGCGACTTTTCGTCGACCTCCGTGCGGAGCCGATCGGCTTCCATGCGGCGTCGCTTGTTGCGCGCGTTGCGCGCCAGGAGCGCCACCGCCACGATCGCGGCGATCAGAACGATGGCGACGATGATCCACACGATGGCGTTGTTATCCATGTCGGCTCCTCTGGTCTGTCGAGCCGGCTCGTTGACGAACCCGCTAATTCTGCGTGTGCCCGGGCAGCCATCCGGCTAAACGGCCGATGGTCAGACAGTTAGGGGCGGCCATGAAGGGAGCGCTTGCTGATTCGATGTCGGCGCGGTCGCGGATGTCTGGCAGGAAATTCGGCCTCGTCGGCCGACGAATCCACCCGTTCGGGCAACGAAAAGCGTTGTTGCGGAGCGGAACTCAGGATTCCCGTTGGGCGATGCTAGAGCGTCGCGGTCAACGGTCCGGACGGCTCGCAGACCGGCTCGGGCGGATTGCCCGACGTCGAGCAACCCCGACCCGTCGCCACGTACGTCGCGCCCGGTTGATACGGCGAGTAGTACGCTCGCGCTGTCAACAGCCCGTTGTTCTGCACACAGTTCTCCGGCCCCGCATTGCCTTGGAGCTCGACGCAGGCGATCGACTGATACGGCGTGCCGCCATCGCAGTTCGACGGCGACATCGTCACCGCCACCATGTCCGTTCCTGACACGTGCACGACGTGCGGAGCGGAAAGGGTGAAGGAGCAGGGCGGCTCGTCCGGGTCCGCGGCTGCCGTCGCGGTGACCGACGCACAGCTCAGGGCGACGGTGAAGACCCCGACCATCAGCGACCTGATCATCTCCGGATCGTAGGCCAAGGCCACACGTTCGCGTGCCCCCTTTCGGCGAGCGTGCACCATCCTCTTGCCTTACCCACCTACCCACTTACCCACTCATGCGCGAGCGTGCGGGTCTGCACACGACACGCCGCGTTCGGTCCGCACTTTGTGCACCGTCGCGGGCCGACGAGCGTGCGGTACTCGGCGCCGAGGCGATCGACCGGTGTGCGCATGCCACCCGAGCGCGGACCGTAGGAATTGGCGATCTGCACGTCGCGCGTGCGCTGAATGTGACCGTGGGCCGTGTGCTGGCGTTGACGAGTCGTTGGCGGGCAGACGAACTACCGGTGAATGTGCGGACTGTGGCGGGGTTTGCGCACACTCGTCGGCCGGCGACGGTGCGCAAACGGCTGCTTTTCCGCGGCGTGTCGTGTGCAGACGCGCACGGTCGCGGGAATGGGATCAGGCGACGTAGCGGGTGAACCAGTCCTGCACACGACGCCACGCGTCGGCAGCGGCGGTCGCGTTGTAACGCTCGCCGGTGTCGTTGAAGAACGCGTGGTTGGAGTCGGGTTCAGTGACCAACTCGAACACCAGACCGGCTTTTTCGAGTGCCGCCCGTGCGACGGGTTCGGTGGCGTTCACTCGCTGATCCTGAGCCGCGTAGATTCCCAGCACGGCAACGTCTTTCGACCCGGAGAAGTCGGGGTTGTCGGGTGTGGGTCCGTAGAACGGGACTGCTGCCGACAGCCTGGGCTCGCCGGAGGCCAGCAGCCGCCACACATACCCGCCGCCCATGCAGAAGCCGACGGCCGCGACTCTTTTCCCGGGCACTCGGCGTTGCAGTTCGTCGATGCCCGATTTCAGATCCGCGACCCCTTCCTCTGGCGGGATCTTGCCCAGCGCCGCGGTCGCCTCCGCGGGATCGGCGAACGTCGATGTCCCGCCCTGCGCCGAGAGCAGGTCGATCGCCAGCGCTGAGTAGCCGATTCCGGCGAAGCGACCCGCCACCGAACGGATGTAGTCGTTGAGTCCCTTGTTCTCGTGGATGACGAGCACGCCGCCGCGGACGTCCGGCGCCTGGGCCCAAGCGGCCTGCAATTCACCGCGAGGCCCGGCCCACGTCACCGGTGTGGTCGCCACCGCTGTCTCGCTGCCGGGCGGCGGGGCGCTGGCCGTGGCGGCGCCGCTCGACGTGGCCGGGGCGTCGGCCGTCGGCTCCCGGTTCTGGCCGCATGCGGCGAACAACGCGGTGGCGCCCGCGGTGCCGACGCCGAGCAGCGCCAGCCGGCGCAGCGCCTCCCGCCGGGACAGCAGACCGTCGACGTGGTCGGTGGCGATCTCTTCGGCGATGTACCGCTGGATGGGGGTCATCCCAGCGAGTATGCCCCGATACGGACACCGCCGGAACCCTCGCACGGGCCGCAACATCGCGGATACATGCACGTCAGCAAGCAAAGTAGACAAGTTCACGAATCTGTTCACACATTTCGTTGACATGGCAACCGCTGGGCTGTTCTATGGCGGGGTGACCTACGACACGATCATCCGCAACGGCCGCTGGTTCGACGGCACCGGCGCTCCGTCGGCGATCCGCAACCTCGGTATCCGCGCGGGTCGTGTGGTGGCGGCCAGCGAAAACGATCTCGACGCGACCGGGTGCCCGCAAGTCATTGACGCGACGGGTAAGTGGGTCCTGCCCGGCATGCTCGACATCCACACCCACTACGACGTCGAAGTGCTCAACGGTCCCGCCCTCGCGGAGTCGCTGCGGCACGGTGTGACCACTGTGATGCTCGGGTCCTGCTCGCTGTCGACGGTGCGCGTCGACGCCAGCGACGCCGGTGACATCTTCGGTCGGGTCGAGGCGATTCCCCGCGACCACGTGATCGCCGCGGTCGAAGACCACAAGACCTGGTCGAACTGCGAGCAATACATCCAGGCGCTGGAATCCCGGCCGCTCGGCCCCAACATCGCGGCATTCATCGGTCACTCCGACATGCGCGCGGCGACCATGGGACTCGACCGCGCCACGCGTAAGGACCAGCGCCCCACCAAGGCCGAGCAAGCTCAGATGGAGCGCTGGCTGTCCGAGGCGCTGGAAGCCGGATTCGTCGGAATGTCCTCGCAGCAGCTGCTTTTCGACAAGCTCGACGGTGACGTGTGCCGGTCGAGGACCCTGCCGTCGACCTACGCCAAACCACGCGAGCTGCGTAGGTTGAAGGCGTTGTTGCGACGCGCAGGCCGGGTTCTGCAGTCCGGCCCCGACATCGAGAACCCGCTCAACCTCGGCTCGCAGCTGGCGCAGTCGCTGGGCCTCATCCGCAATCCGCTCAAAACCAGCTTGTTGTCGGCCGCGGATGTGAAATCGAACCCGTACAGCATCCACGCGCTCGGTCCGGCCGCGCGGCTGGTCAACAGGCTCGGCGGCAACTTCCGTTGGCAGCATCTGCCGGTCCCTTTCGAGGTCTACGCCGACGGCATCGATCTGGTGGTCTTCGAGGAATTCGGCGCGGGCGCGGCGGCGCTGCATCTTCGCGACGAGGTCGAGCGCAACGAGCTCATGCGCGATGCGGCCTACCGGCGCCGGTTCCGCAAGGAGTACGAGAGCAAGCTCGGTATCCGGGTGTGGCAGCGTGACTTCTTCGACGCCGAGATCGTCGCGTGCCCGGACGCATCGATCGTCGGCAAGTCGTTCGGACAGGTCGGTCAAGAGCGCGGCGGCGTGCATCCCGTCGACGCCTTCCTCGACCTGGTGCTCGAACACGGCGCGGCGCTGCGTTGGCGCACCACGATTTCCAACCATCGCCCCGAGGTGCTCAGGAAGCTCGCCGGAGATTCCGGTATCCAGATGGGCTTCTCGGATGCCGGTGCGCACCTGCGCAACATGGCGTTCTACAACATGGGTCTGCGGTTGCTGCGCCACGTGTACAGCGCCGAACGCGCCGGGAAGCCGTTCATGACGGTCGAACACGCGGTGCACCGACTCACCGGTGAGCTCGCCGACTGGTATCGCCTGGACGCCGGGCACCTGCGTATCGGCGACCGCGCCGACATCGTGATCGTCGACCCCGCGCACCTCGACGACTCGCTGGACCGCTACGCCGAAGAGCGCGTCGACCATTACGGCGGGCTGTCGCGAATGGTCAACCGCAACGACGACACTGTCTCGGGTGTATTCGTCGGCGGCCGCGCGGTCTTCCTCGACGGCAAGCCGACCGATCTCGTCGGCAAACGGCGGACCGGACGGTTCCTGCGCGCAGCGCACAAGGCGCCCGCGCTCGTCGAGCAGGAAGGGGAATTGGCCAGTGTCGGTTGAGGATACGGTTCTGGGCATGTGGAAGGCGCTGTCGGCGCGTGACTGGGAGGCGGTCAAGACCTTTCTGTCGGAGGACTGCATCTACCTCGACGTGCCCGTAGGTCCGGCTGCCGCGGCGCGTGGGCCGGAGGACATCGTCAAGCGGCTCAAGATCGGCTTGGAGCCGTTGGCCTCCTACGAGAACTTCACGGGGTTGCTGGTCGACAACGGTGCGGACGTGATGTACGAGCATTCCGAGGAATGGCATTGGGCCACAGGCGAATCAGCCGTACTGAAATTCGTCAGTGTGCATCGGGTCGAGGACGGCAAGATCACGCTGTGGAAGGACTACTGGGACATGGGCGCGCTGGCCAACAACGCGCCGCCCACGTGGATGGAAGACTTCGCCAACGCCGACATGTCATGGGTGTTCGACGCGACCGGACTGGTCTGACGCAAGCCTACGGCTGCGCACAATAGCGCGCCCCGCTTGGACCTACAGCGTGATCTTGCAGCTTTGGCCGATGTCGAGCGTGCGCAGCATGCGGCCCATGCCCAGCCACATCGCGCACGACAGCGCCAGATCGGTGAGCAACTCGTCGGAGAAGTGCTCGCGGCAGCGCTGCCAGAAGTCCTCGTCGTCGCGAAGGCCGGTGTGGTCGCTGGCGAACCGTTCGGCGAACTCTGCGGCGATCCGCTCCTCCGTGGTGTAGCCCGGCCAGGTTCGCCATTCGGCGGCGTGGTTGTAGAGGTCCTCGTCGACGCCTGCCGCCAGACCTTCAGAGTCGCGGGTGTTCTGGCACACCACGCATTCGTTGTCCAGAGCGATGACCATGCGCGCGAGTTCGCGAACCCGCATCGGCAGCCGGTTCTTCGTGTAAACCGCATTGGTGAAGCCGGCCATCGCGATGCCGATATCCGGCGACATCGTCACCCAGGCGGCAGCGTCATCGTCGGCGAAATCCCCAATTCGACTCATGGCCGCATCGTACGCTCGCCGCCGTCGAATTGGAACGCGTTCTAGTTTTGGACCCGCAGAGTCAGCCGGTGGTGACCAATTGGGCGCGGTCGTCGGTCCAGTCGCGCTGCAGAAGCATTCGGTGCGCAATGCGCTCCAGTGCGGCCTCGACCTGGAACCGGTCCGGGCGCCCCTCGAAGGACGGCGAGGTGCCCAACTTCTCGACGATGCGGCCCACGATCGCCGTCGAGATGGCGTCGACCTGCCGGATCCCGTTCTGCGTCAGCCAGAGCCGTTCGTCGGTGCGAAGCGCCAGACCGCGTCGCACGAGATCGTCGAACGTCGGCTCGATGATCTCGTGCGGCACCCGGAGCCGTTCGGCGATGTCGGTCAGCGTCGCCGAGCCGAATACCTGGTTTTGCCGGTAGATCTGAAGGAGCGCCCACATCTGGCTGACGTCGAGGTTGCATCCGGGTTCCCGAGCCAGGCTGCGCAGCCGGATCTCCGGCGAGTCGCGGAACAACCGGCCGACGGCCACTTCGAGGATCTTCTCGGGCGATTCGGTGCTCGGCATCCCGAACCCCTCACCCAGATCCGAGGCCGACACCGTCTCGACCTCACGCAGCTGCGCCTCTTTGAGGAACAGCGAGACGACGAAGCCGACGACCGCCACGGGTACCGCGAACAGGAACACGCGACCCAGCGAGTCGGCGTAGGCCTCGACGATCGGCGCGGCCATCTGCGGGCTCAGCGTGTGAAGCAGCTGTGGTGACTCCGCTGCGCGCGCCGGCGCACCGCTGGTGGCCAGCGCCGGTCCGATCCGGTCGGCGAGGAAGTTGGCGAACAAGCTGCCGAAAATCGCTGCGCCGAACGAACTTCCGATGGTCCGGAAGAAGGTGACCCCAGAGGTGGCCACGCCGAGGTCGCTGAAGCTCGAGGTGTTCTGCACGACGAGGACGAGCACCTGCATGCACAGGCCGATCCCGGTGCCGAGGATGAACAGATACAGCGACTGCTGCCAGGTCGGTGTCGCCGCATCCATACCGGAGAGCAACAGGAACGCCACCGCCATGGTCGCGGTGCCAGCGATCGGGAAGATCCGGTATCTGCCGGTGCGCCCGACGATCTGGCCGCTTCCGATGGAGGTGATCAGCATCCCGGCGACCATCGGCAGCGTGCGCAGACCCGACGTCGTCGCCGAGACGCCGTTGACGAACTGCATGAAGGTCGGCAGGAACGTCAACGCGCCCAGCATCGCGAACCCGACGATGAACCCGAGGATGCAGCACACGGTGAAGACCGGGCTGGCGAACAACCGGATCGGCAGGATCGGTTCGGCGGTGTGAAGTTCGACCCACACAAAGACGGCCAGGCCCGCGAAGGAGCCAACGAACAACGCGATGATGGGCGTCGAGGACCACGGATACGTGCTGCCGCCCCAACTCGTGGCCAACGTCAACCCGGAGGCGCCCAGTCCGACGAACACGATGCCCGCATAGTCGATGACGGCCTTCCCGGATTTGGCCAGCGGCGGGATTGCCACCGCCGCGACAGCGAGCACCACGAGCGCGACCGGCACGTTGATCCAGAACGCCCACCGCCAGGTGAGGTGGTCGGTGAAGAACCCGCCGAGCAGCGGCCCGATCACGGTGGTGACACCGAACACCGCGCCGAGGGCACCCTGGTAGCGACCGCGATCGCGCAGCGGGATGACCTCGCCGATCAACGCCATCGCGGTGACCATGATGGCTCCACCGCCGACGCCCTGCAGCGCCCGGGAGGCGACGAGCATGGTCATCGAACCGGCCATCCCGCACAGCACTGAACCGGCCAAGAAGAACAGCACGGCGACGCCGAAGACGTTCTTGCGGCCGAACAGGTCGCCGAGCTTGCCGACGACGGCCGTGACGATGGTGGACGCCAGCAGGTAGCTCGTCACCACCCACGACTGGTGGCCCGCGCCGCCGAGGTCGGCGACCACGGTCGGCAGTGCGGTCGCCACGATCGTCTGGTCCAGTGCGGCCAGCAGCATCCCGAGCAGCACCGCGACGAAGATGGCGTTGCGGCGCCGCGGGCCGATCTCCGTGCCGCCGGCGGCGGGATCGGCGGCCGTTGTCGTGGCGTGCCTCGTCACTGCTTCCCTTCCGATGCGAACCCTCCAGCCATATCGTTAGGAAGGCTATGAAAGTTACGCACGGGGTGAGGGTTGCCGCCGCGAGCGTGCACAAAACGCTGCAAAAGCGCGGTGTGTCCTGTGCAGACGCGCACGTTCGCGCCATTTAGGAGACAGTGCGCGGGAGTGGGCGGGTGCGCTACAAGGCGGTCGGCGGACGCGACACACACTGGGCCGCGTAGAGCTCGTCGCCCAGCTTGTCCATCAGTTGCAGTTGGGTCTCGAGGTAGTCGATGTGCTCCTCCTCGTTGGAGAGGATCTTCTCGAGCAGCGTCGCCGAGATCGCGTCGCCCTTCTCGCGGCACATGATGATGCCCGGGCGCAGGCGCTCGAGCACCTCATACTCGATCGCGAGATCGGCCTCGAACTGCTCACGCAGGGTCTGGCCGATCCGCAGCGAGAACAGTCGCTGATAGTTGGGCAGCCCGTCGAGGAGGAGAATTCGGTTGGTTATGTCCTCCGCGTGATTCATTTCTTCGAAGGACTCTTTGCGCGTGTATTCGGCGAGTTCGGTGAAGCCCCAATTCGCCTGCATCTTGGAATGCAGGAAATACTGGTTAATGGCCGTCAGTTCGCTCGTCAATTGCTCATTGAGCAGTTTGAGGACGTCCGGATCGCCTTGCATGATCGCTCCTAGGCACTTGAGGGCTGGTCAAGACTCGCTGTCGGTCGTGCACCTTCAACGCTAGTGCAGTTACGCCGCGCAAGCGCGCTTTAAAACCTGCGCAACGCGTGTTTTTGTGTGGATTCTCAACCGCTCCGGCGACTCGAGGCGCAGATCCGGGGCCTAGTCTGGACTGCCTAGGCTAAGTAAGGTTAGACTGCGCTAACCATTGGCGAGGGTACGAGCGAGACGGGAAGAATCGATGGGTCAGATCGATCTGCACTCATTGATTTTGGCGTGCGATTTTCGCGTCGCTGATGTCGAGCGAATGTGGAAATGGCTCAAAAAGCGTCGCGATAATCTGCAGTCAATCGGCGCCCATCATGTCGTCGTATACGAGTCGATCTGGGAGCCCAACCGCGTCCTGGTGACAATTGGAATCCGCAATGCGCGATCAATTCGTGACGTTCTTCGGTCATCGGCGGTTTTCGAATGGTTCGACATCGCCGGCGTCGATGACATCCCGCCGATCTTCGGTGGCGAAGTGGTCGAGAAGATCGACCTCTACCCGCCCTCGCCCGCCGATCACGTCGGCCGGGTGGTCGTGGGCGTCATGTCGTCGGTCGAGGACGTGTCGGCCCTGATGGTCAAGATCCACGACGGCGTCGAACGCTTCAAGCGCGGCGGGGTGCGCAAGATCTGGGTCTACCGTGCCCTCGACGACGGGCAGGAAGTCATGATCCTGCAGGAGATCGAGGATGAAGCCGCCGCCCGGCAGTGGATCGATCACCCGGACGCGGCCGCGGAGTGGATGACCAACTCGGGACTGGGTCCGTATCCGAGCCACTTCATCGGTCGGTTCGCCCACCTGATGAGCATCGACGGGCAGGGGTGACGGGGGCGCGATGTTTGTCTGCCTGTGTATGGGAATCACGAGCCACGACGTGACCGAATGCGTGGCCAACGGCGCACGGACGTCGAAGCAGGTCGCCGAGGCCTGCGGCGCCGGCGGCGACTGCGGGAGGTGCCGGCGCACCCTGCGGGCGATCATCGCGGCGCACTGCGAAGCCGACGACACGGCGCCCAGAGCGGTGAATCACTAGCCTCGCGTCACTGGTCGCGTTTGCCGGTGAAGTCGGCCAGCGCACTCGCGTTCGCCGCCGCGCCCATCAACACCGCGAAATGTTCGTTCTCCCTTGCCGTCGCGGCGTCGATTCCCTCGCGGGTTGGCGCCGTCATCGTCTGCTTGACCGCCATGAGGCTGGCGATGGGCCGCGAAGCGAGGACTTCGGCGTGCCTGCGCGCCTCGGCCAACAACTCCTCGGGTGGACACACCTTCCAGGCCAGACCCATCCGGTGCGCCTCGGCCGCGTCCACCCATTCCGACGACATCAGCAGCCATGCGGCGTTCTGCCGACCGATCAGCCGCGGCAACAGAAACGACGACGCCGCCTCGGGCGCCACACCCAGGCTCGTGAACGGCGTCTTGAGCCGCGCGTCGGCCGACATGAAGACCAAGTCGGCGTAGCCGAGGATCGTCGCCCCGATGCCGACGCCGACGCCGTTGACGGCACAGATCAGCGGTTTGGGGAAATCGGCGAGCGCGTCGATCATCGTGGTGAAGTGGCTGCCCTGTTCGTTGAACGCGGGATCGGTGATGCGCCTTTGCATCTCGTTGAGATCGTTGCCCGCGCTGAACGCGCGTCCCTCCCCGGTCAGCAGGACGACCGCGACCTCGTCGTCGGCGGCCGCGTCCCTCAGCGCGGTCGCGGTCGCGAGGTACAACTCCTCGTTGAACGCGTTGAGCACGTCCGGCCGGTTCAGAGTAAGCGTGCGAATCCGGTTGTCGTCGGCGATCCGCAGGGTCGTTTCAGCCACCGCAGCAGATTAAGCGTTAGCCGTTGCTGTAGACCCGGGTGGGTGCGACGAGTACCACGGTGCGGCGCTGCTCTGCCATCACGCGGTCGTATTCCGCCCAGTCGTCGTGGGTTCCGCCCGCGGCTTGGAACACCTCCCGGAGTAGCAGTCGCAACCTGTCGGGGTCGGTGAGCCACGGTCGAGGATCGTCCGGCCCGGCGAGCTCGGCGTTGCCCTCGACGGTCGCCCACTGCCACCCGAGGCGGAAGGTGACCGCCAGCTGCGGGCGCGCGCGAAGGTTGGCCAGCTTGACCTTGCCGTAGGTGACGAAGCCGAGCACCGGTGCCCCGGTGTCCGGATGTGTCAGCTTGCCGACGTTGACCAGTGAGGCCTGAATGGTGCCGTCGGCGCGCAACGTCGACACCACGGCCAGCCCGCTCTCGCCCGCAGCCAGCGCAACGGCATCGTCGAGTGTGGTCATGACTCTCCTTGCACCGTAGAGGAGTTCGCGAAGGGCGTCCGGTACACGTAGCGGCTGGTCGGGACCGTGTCGACGTCGCGGTTCGCGCCGAATGCCGACGTGCTGGCCACCATGCGCTCCATGCGTCTGCGCAACTCGTCGTCATCGTCCGCGCCGAAGAACGCGTGCAGATCGGACAGCGCGGCGGAGGGGAACAGCTCCTCGACGATCGCCGAGACCGGCGGTGCGCCCGGCGTGAGGGCCCGCACGACGGCGTTCTGCGTATAGCCGAACGTGGACTGGGTTTCGATGGCCACGGGTGTGTGGTCGATGTGCCAGCGGGTCAACCAGGTCGCCTCGTCCAGGTCGGCGGGCCTGCGCAGCAGCGCGACGTTGGCGAATCCCTCCGTCCGCTCCCCCGGCGCGCTGTCCGGCGGGGCTATCGGGACCGATTCGGTGACCAGGTAAGCCGCCACGTCCTCGACCTCCTGCCGGAGTCTGGCCAGGGCTGCGGTGACCTGATCGCCGTAATGCTGCTGGGCCCAGAGGCTGACGAAGCCGACCACCGGTGGATCCAGCGTGGTGAGGGTCATCAGCGAGTCGCGGACCACCCCGTCGCGCACGTTCAGCGTCAGACCCGGAGGGTCAAGGCTCAGCAGATCCGGGACGACCTGGCCGTGCAGACGCGCACACCAGGCGTCGTCGGCGTTGGCCCGGCGCAGCGTGATGACGACTTTCTCCACGACGGGAACCTACCGCGTCTCAGCCGTCAGGCTTCCAACCGCTCGCGGATGCGGGTCAGTCGCTGCCTCAGCTCGTTCTCGTCGATAACACCTCGGGCGACCAGCGAGTGCGCCAGCGCCACCAGTTGGCTCTCGGGATAGGGCAACTGGGCGTAGCGCGTCGCCGTCAAGACGTCCTCTTCGTCTCGGCGCGCTTTGAAGTCGGGAATGTCGGCCTCGTATGCGGCCCGGTCGAGCGCGTCGCAGAGCCCGTCCAGGCTGGTCTTCCACGGCGGCACAGGGTTTTCCACCCCGTACTTCGCCGCCATCCGGGACCAGACCTGATTGCGTTCGACGATCTCTTCGAGCGGTGCGACCGTGGTCTGTTCGATACCGGGATCCGGTGTGCCGCTCATGCTTCCGAGGCCGGGTGGACGGCCGGACGGGTGTCCGTGATGACGTTGGTGGTGACGCCCGGCTTGGGCAGGGCGACGCCGATCAGACAGTCCCGCGTGACGATTTCGGCGAGTTGCTCCTCGGTCCAATCCTCGGTGCCCTCTGGACGCATGGGCATCACCATGAAGCGGTGCTTCTGATTGGAATCCTGCACGCGAACGGTCACCTCGTCGGGCAGATACAAACCGAACTCCGCCAGCACCTGACGCGGCCAGCGCACCATCCGTCTGCGGTAGTTGGGTGTGCGGTACCACTCCGGTGAGTTGCCCAGGATCGGGCGCGGATAGCAGGAGCACAGCGCGCACACGATCACGTTGTGCACGTCGGGTGTGTCGGCGAGGATCTCGAAAGCCGTGAAGTCGCTGGGTGTTCCGAACCCGGTCGGCTCCATCCAGTCCACTCCGACCTCCTTGCTGGCGGTCATGGGTTCGGCCAGCGCGAGCTCTTTGAACTCGGGATCCAGCCACGCCCTGGCGACGAGCGTAGCCGCGGGCGTCGGGCCGATCTGTTCGGCGAACTCGGTGAAGCGGCGATGCTCCTCGGCGGTGAAGATGCCCTTCTCGATGCACAGTTCGCGCAACGCGATCTCGAGGACCTCGAAGTCGGTGATCTCGTCGACCATCGGCGCCACGGTGCGATCGTGATCGTGATCGTGGTGTGTCATGAAGCGGCCTCCAGCCAGTGCTCGGGGATCTCGGTCTGTATGACGTCGTCGCCGGTGCCGGTGTAGCCGTGCCACAACTCCGACATGTTGAACCGCACGACGTAGAACCATTCCGGTTGGGCAGGGCGGTCCCAGGTTTCGTCCTCGGCCGCCGGACTTTCGTAGGCGACGGTCGCGATCTCACCGCGTGCGCCGCGTACGTATTCGGGTGTGCGGGTGTAGAAGATCACCGGTAATTCACGCACGACCACCGCATCGCCGACCTTGAACTTGGGTCCATCGGCCTGCCCGGCATAGACCTGCGGGTCGCCTTTGCCCACCGCGTGTTTGTGGTGGGCATTGCGCTTGACGTCTGCTCCGTCGCCTTCGAACTTCGGCTTGGCTTCCAGCTTCTTGCCCGCCAGCCCACCCTCGTAGCGGGCCTTGACCTCTGCCATCCGCTCACTTAACTCGGTCAGGCCGATGTGGTGCTTCTCGACGAGCACGCGGGCGACGGCCAACAGCCAGCGGCCGTAGTACGGCAGCCCCAAATACTCGGCTCGGCCCACATCGACGTTGCCGATGCGGCGGCGCTCCTCGGAAAGCCAGATGCCGCGCCAGGCCAGCACTTCGCAGATGACATAGGTCATGTGCTCCCAGAGTTCGTACTGCTTGTTCTCGTACTTCATGGGCGCATCCGGTTCCCCGCCGACATCGTGGACGGGTTTCAGATATGCGGTGATCCGGTTGTGATCGAGCAGATCCGGCGTCGGCGCATCCGGTAGTTCGGGATAGGCCGATTTCAACCGGGCCACCAGATCGAGTTGTGCTGCTCGCTCGGCCGCGGTGCTCATGACGATCCCCTTCGTTGCCCTGGCCGAGCCACCGTCGACGTGCACGGATCAACTCGGTGGTTCTCATGAGACGGGGTGCTCGTAATACGGAACGGCGGGCCGGCATCGGTTGTCGATTCGCGCGCGACAGCGGTATGCGCCACCGGCACCTCCGATGCTGTCGCCCCACCCCGTCGGCTGACTCTAACGCCCCACCCGCGTCGGCGCAGGCGAATCGACGACACCGACCACGTCTCGCCGGTAACGGGTTTGTGCTGTGGCACATGAGGTTTGAGCTCGCGGTGCCGGGCTGCCCGGCGGTGGCCGGTTACATCCCCGCAACATCGATAAATTGACGCGTGCGATGTCCCTGCGATGCCGCGCGGAAGCGTCAGAATGAGTACGTGAGCACCCGCAGCAGGGTCATCGATGCCCTCCGTCCGACCATGCCCGAACCGTGGGCGGTGGTCAGGAGCCTGCTCGGGGTGTTGGCGATGGCCTCGATCGCGCTGCTGTGGGACTCCGGGGCCACCGCGGTCTGGGCCGCCGGCGCGGGTGCGGTCGCCGGCGCCGTGGCCCTGCAGGACAGTCCCGGCGGGCGGATCGCCCGAGTGCTCATCGTCGCCGTGCAAATGGACGCGGCCGTTTTCTTCGGGTCCTTGCTCTCCTCGTTCGACGTCGTGTTCATCGTCGTGCTGGCGCTGTGGTGCTTCGGGGCCGGTCTGCAGTGGGCCGTCGGGAACAACGCGGGCATGGTGGCGGCCGCGGGCGGAGCGCTGTTCGTGATCGCGCCGCCGCTGTCTCCGTCGGTGTCGTCCGTCCTCGTCCCGACCGCCCTGACGATCGTCGCCGGTGCCCTGCAGGCGGGGTTGATCGCGCTCTGGCCGCCGCAGCGATGGCGCACTCAACGCGAGGCGCTCGCCGACGCATACGGCGCGTTGGCCACGGATGCGCGTCAGCTCGCCCACGATGCGGAGACACCTGCCGGTGCGACGCTGAAGCCGTCGTTGCGCGATGCGTTCATCGACACCCAGGCGGGCCGACGACCCGAGGCGTACCGAGGTGGGCACCGGTTGCCCGAACGGATCATGGCGACGCTGCGCATGCTGCGCGGCACCCCGGTCGGCGACCGCGACGACGTCTCCCGGGTGCTGGCGGCAGCGGCCGAGGTCCTCGACGCGATCGCCGATCACACCCACGTCGCGCGGCGTAACGCCGAGCACGGTCTGGTCCGGCTGGACGCCGCGGCGGCCGCACTGGACGAGCCGGAAAGCCCTGAGGTAAAACGGCTTTCCCAGCAACTGCATGAAGCGGCGGAGTTGCGGTTTCCCGATCTGTATCGGCCCGACCTGATCAGCCCCGCGCGCGGGGCGCTGACCTCCGTCCGTTCCCACATGAGCTTGACGTCACCGCTGTTCCGTCACGCCGTCCGGCTGTCCTCGGCGGTCGCACTCGCCGCGTGCGCGGACCGACTCGCTCCCGTGGCGCACGGCTACTGGATCGCGCTGACTGTGCTCATGGTGCTGCGCCCGGAGACCGCTCACACCTATACGCGCTGCATCGGTCGGCTTGCGGGCATCGCGACGGGGGTCGTCGTCGCGTCGGTGATCGTGATGGTGGCCCATCCCACCGGTCTGGTCGCCGCCGCACTTGCCACGCTGGGCCTCGCCGCGACGTATGCCGCGACCAGGACGGGATACATCGCCACCAGCGCGGCCGTGGCTGCTTCTGTCGTGTTCTTCCTCGAAATCGACGCCATCACCTCCGGTGCGACGCTCGAGGACCGGTTGTTCTCGATCGTCGTCGGCGGCGGGCTCGCGGTCCTGGCGCACGTCGCGTTGCCCGACCACGCGCTGACCCGGCTGCATCACCGCGCCGGGGAGCTCCTCAAAACCGAAATCGATTACGCCGCAACGGTGGTCAGGGCTTATGTCCATCCCCTCGATCGTCCGGCCGACGCGGTGTCATCGGCGTGGCAACACGCGTACCGCGCCCGCGCCGGCTTCGAAGCCGCGTCGGGTGCGACCCGGATGGAGTCCCGCGAGCTGCGCCGGTGGCTGCGGTCGTACCGCACCGCGCTGAACGCCGTCACCATTTCGTGCACCGCGCTGGAGGCCAACCTGCCGAACCGGCCGCCACCCACGTTGACTCCTGAGTTCGTCGCCGCTGTCGACGATTTCGTCGATGCGCTGCGAGGGGCGCCGCCCAATCCGGGGACACCGTGGACGGTGGACATCGCGGCCGTGACGGCCGCCTATCAGCAGGTCCGCGAGAAGGCCGAGGGGCTACCCGGTGACAACGGGGCCGCCCGCGTGCTGGTCGCCGAGATCGGCGCGATCACCCGTGCCTTGTCGGGGATCGCCGCTATCCGCGAGCCCACTTCGGCTCGATGAACACACCCTCGGCTTCCACTGTCACACCCTCGTCGTCGGCGAGATAGCCCGTCGCATAGGACTTGATGCCTTCGGACCTCGTGGTCGTCGCCTCGGCGTGCAACCGCCCGAGGCGCGTCGGGCGCAGATACCGCAGGGTGATGGTTCCGGTGAACCGGGGGTTGATCGAGTTGGCGGCGACCTCGCCGAGGATGTGGTCGAGGATCAGCGCCGAGATCCCGCCGTGCACATGTCCCGGCGGGCCCTCGTAGGCGGCGCCGAGTTCGAAGTCGGCGTACACGGTTCCGTCCTCAGCGTGCTCGATGGTCAACGGTGGTGCGATCGGGTTGCGCAGTCCGATCACCGGGTTCCCCCACGGCAGCCGGTCTCCGCCGGTGGTGAAGCGCACGCCGAAGGGTCCGTCGATCTGCCGTGATCGCAGAGCAGCTGTCGCGCCGTCGATCTTCTCGCGGATCGCCGCGACCGTGTCGGCGTCCATTTCGGTGCGGATCGTCGCGTCGATCAACTGTCGGACCGATTCGGCGAGCGGGCCGTAGACACCACGCAGCCGGTCGATATCCGCTGCGGACACGTCGCCGATGTCGGTGAACTCCACCACGCAAGAACTAGAACACGTTGCAGTGCGGGTTGTCGAATCACTCGTCGCCTTGCGCTGGAGCCGCAGAAGATGCTCGGGAGCTGCGCGGGTGAATTATCGTGCCGTTCATGAGCATCTCGCTCGGCGACGAGACCTACTACGACCTCGGGTCGTATCACCGGCCGATTGACACCCCGTCGCCGCAGGCGCAGGTATGGTTCGACCGCGGAATGGTATGGAGTTACGCGTTCAACCACGAGGAAGCGATCCGCTGCTTCGAGCGGGCACTCGCACTGGACCCGGGGTTGGGGATCGCCCGCTGGGGCATCGCGTACGCGGTAGGGCCGAACTACAACAAGGGTTGGGATGCCTTCGATCCCGTCGATGCGGCCGCGTCGCTGGCACGCGCGAGGATGGAGTTGCGACTGGCCGGCGACCATCGCGCATCACCGGTCGAGCGCGGGCTGATCGCCGCGCTGCAGACCCGTTTTCCCACCGACGACCCCGACGACACCCAGGCGCTCGAAGCCGGTGGCGCACAGTACGCCGACTCGATGGCGGCGCTGGCGCAGGCCCACCCCGACGACGTCGATGTGCAGGCACTGGCTGCCGACGCACTGGTGAACGTGACGGCATGGGCGTTGTGGGACACCAGAACCGGTGAGCCCGCGCCGGGCTCGCGTGTGGTGGCGGCCAAACGGATCCTCGACGGCGCGTTGGCCACCGCGGCGGGCCGTAGCCATCCTGGCGTCTTGCACCTCTACGTGCACACGATGGAGATGTCGGCGGCCCCGCAGGATGCGCTGCCCGCCGCGGACCTGCTGCGCGATCTGGTGCCTGACGCCGGCCACCTGCAGCACATGCCCAGCCACATCGACGTGCTGTGCGGCAACTACCGCGACTCGGTGGTGGCCAATCAGGCGGCCATACACGTGGACCGAAGGTTCGTCGAACACGAGGGGCCACTGAACTTCTACTCCCTGTACCGGGCGCACAACCTGCACTTCGTGGTGTATTCGGCGATGTTCGAAGGCAATTCACGCGCCGCGTTCGCCGCCGCCGATGAGCTGGCCGCCCAGCTCAGCCCCGAGCTGCTGGCGATCGAGTCTCCGCCGATGGCCGACTGGCTCGAAGCGTTCGTGCCGTTGCGCACCCATGTGATGGTGAGGTTCGGCCGCTGGGCCGACCTGATAGCCCAACCCCTGCCCGAGGACGCGCAGCTGTACTGCAGCACCGTCGCAACGATCCACTACGGACGCGGCGTCGCGCACGCCGCCACGGGCAACCTGGAACAAGCCCGCGCCGAACGCGAGGCGTTCGCCGAAGCTTACGACCGCATACCCGAGAGCCGATACCTGTTCAACAACACCGTGATCGACATCCTGGCGATCGCCGCCGAGATGCTTGACGGTGAGATCGCTTACCGCACCGAAGATTACGAGACCGCATTCGCGCATCTGCGGCGGGCGATCGAACTCGACGATGCGCTGCCGTACGACGAACCCTGGGGCTGGATGCAGCCGACCCGCCACGCCTACGGTGCGCTGCTGCTCGAACAGGGTCGCGTCGAGGAGGCCGCCGCGGTCTATGCCGCCGACCTCGGACTCGATCCCACGCTGCCCCGGCCGTGCCAGCATCCGAACAACGTGTGGAGCCTGCACGGCTATCACGAATGCCTGCAGCGGCTGGGCCGAGAGGCCGAGGCGGCGATCATCGGTCAACAGCTCACCCTCGCCGCAGGACGCGCCGACGTCGTTGTCCGCGCGTCCTGCGCCTGTCGGCTGGACGTGCCCCCGGCCTGCTGCGACTGATCCGTAGACTCCGACGTGTGGCCATCAGCGATGACGATCTCGCCCGCCTCGGCCGCTGCGTAGAGCTGGCGCGGGAAGCGCTGGAAGGCGGTGACGAGCCGTTCGGCTCCCTTCTCGTCGACGACGCAGGACGCACACTGTTCGAGGACCGCAACCGCGTCAAGGACGGGGACCGCACGCGCCATCCGGAGTTCGCGATCGCGCGCTGGGCGGCGGCCAACCTGACACCGCAGGAGCGGGCCGCCGCCACCGTCTACACCTCCGGCGAGCACTGCCCGATGTGCGCGGCGGCCCACGCCTGGGTCGGGCTCGGCCGCATCGTGTACGCCGCTTCGTCGGAGCAGTTGACCAGATGGCTGGCCGAATGGGGGGCGCCGCCACCGCCGGTGGTGTCGCTGCCGATCACCACGATCGCCCCCGACGCCGAGGTGGACGGGCCCGCCGAGCAGTTCAGCGAGGCGATGAAGACCCTCTACGAAGCGAAGTTCAAGCCATGACGGATTTCTCGCACTCCGCGGCCGTCTCCGAACCGGGCTGGGTCGAGCACGTGATCTGGTGGCATGTCTACCCGCTCGGTTTCGTCGGCGCGCATCCCGCCGACCCGCCGCCGGGGCCGGACGAGCATCGGCTGCTGCGCATCCTCGACTGGCTCGACCACGCGATCGAACTCGGCGCCTCCGGGCTCGCGCTGGGGCCGATCTTCTCCTCACGAACCCACGGCTACGACACCACCGACCACCTCCATATCGACCCGCGACTCGGCGGCGACGACGACTTCGACACGGTGGTCGAAGAGGCACGCCGCCGCGGACTTCGGATCCTGCTCGACGGCGTCTTCAACCATGTCGGAACCGATTTCGCCCACACCGAGTGGCTGCGCACGCGAGGCGACGGCGTCGACGTGTTCGAGGGACACGGCGACCTCTTGGCGCTGGACCACGACAACCCGGCGGTGGCCGACTACGTCGTCGACGTGATGACGCACTGGCTGCGGCGCGGCGCCGACGGATGGCGCCTCGACGCGGCCTACGCGGTCCCCGACCAGTTCTGGGCCGGAGTGCTCCCACGCGTTCGCGAACAGTTCCCCGACGCGTACTTCCTCGCCGAGATCATCCACGGCGACTACGCGCACCGGGTGCGTGAATCCGGCTTCGACTCGGTGACCCAGTACGAACTGTGGAAGGCCGCGTGGAGCGCGCTCAACGACGGCAACTTTCACGAGCTGGACTGGGCGCTGGTGCGGCACAACGAGTTTCTGGACACCTTCGTGCCCACGACCTTCATCGGCAACCACGATGTCACCCGGATCGCCAGCCAACTCGACGACATCCGCCACCTCGACCACGCCTTGGTGCTGCAGATGACGACCGGTGGTACGCCGAGTATCTACGCCGGGGACGAGTTCGCGTTCCAGGGCATCAAAGAGGAACGGTTCGGGGGCGACGATGCGGTGCGCCCCGAATTCGCGACTCCCCCGCTCGACGTCGACGAACACGGCGCCGACGTCTTCCGGTTGCACAAGTTCCTGATCGGGTTGCGCCGACGCCACGCGTGGCTGCACACAGCGCGCACCTCGCCGCTGCTGTTGACCAACCGCCAGTACGTGTACCAGAGCCGCACCGGAGCCGAGTCGCTGATCGTCGCGCTCAACATCGGCGATGAACCGCTGGCGATCTCGCTGCCCGACCTGGGATTCGATCGGGCGGAAGTCCTCGCGGGCTCGGGCGCACCGCCGTCCGAGGTCGTCACCACCTACGAGGTCGGGCCGCACGGCTGGCTGGTCATCGCTCCTCGCTGAGCAGTTCGACGGTCAGCGGGTCGGGTTCGCCGTCGTAGTATCTCGTCAACACGCGGCTGAAGAGCGCCTCGTCATCGGGGTCCTCGGCGGCGCGGCTGAACAACGTCATCGACGAGCGGACCTTGAGGTTGTCCGGCCACCCGAACAAGCCGTCGGCCGACGGTTGGTCACTGCGGGCGACCAGGTCCGCGCACTCCCGCAGGCGCGGACCGAGCACGTCATGGGCGAGGTACGCCCGAGCTTCGGCGAGGGACCCGATCCCGTACCGCTGCGCGGTCGGGCTCCTACCCAGCCCGCGCAATTGGGGGAACACGAACCAGATCCAATGGCTGCGTTTGCGGCCGGCGCGCAGTTCGTCGAGCACCGTGGCGTACACGCGTTCCTGGGCGTCCACGAAGCGCTGCAGGTCGAACGGGTCGCCGGATGCCGATCTGTCTTTCGCCATGTCATCGGCCAGTCTGACAAGCTAACCTGTGCGATTCAATGACGACTATGAGCGACACGCCGACCGAGGCGCCAAGATGACGCGCCGTCGCGTCCCACATCCGCGGGACCTGGCGCCGCTGCTGCAGTTCAAGAAGCCCCAGCTGAACGCGACGCACCGCAGGCTGGCGTCGGCGCTGACGATCGAGGACCTGCGCCGCATCGCCAAGCGACGGACTCCGAAGGCGGCGTTCGATTACACCGACGGCGCCGCCGAGGACGAGCTGTCACTGGCTCGTGCGCGACAAGCTTTCCGCGACATCGAGTTTCACCCCACCATCCTTCGTGACGTGTCGAGCGTCGACACCAGCGCGACGGTGCTCGGCGGTCCCGTCGCGCAACCGTTCGGCATCGCGCCCACCGGCTTCACCCGGCTGATGCACACCGCGGGCGAGACCGCAGGCGCCCGTGCCGCCGCGCGGGCCGGCATCCCGTTTGCGCTCTCGACGCTGGGCACCGCATCGATCGAAGACGTCAAACAGGCCAACCCGCACGGACGCAACTGGTTTCAGCTGTACATGTGGAAGGACCGGGACCGGTCGATGGCCCTCGTCGAACGGGCCGCCGCCGCAGGGTACGACACGCTGCTCGCCACCGTCGACGTGCCGGTCGCCGGGGCGCGCCACCGCGACACCCGCAACGGCATGTCGATCCCGCCGACGCTGACGCTGCGAACGGTGCTCGACGCCATTCCCCACCCGCGGTGGTGGTTCGACCTGCTCACCACAGAACCGTTGTCTTTCGCGTCGCTGGACCGATGGCCGGGCACTGTGGCCGAGTATCTCGACACCATGTTCGACCCCACGGTGAACTTCGACGATCTGGTGTGGATCAAGAAGCAGTGGCCGAACAAGTTGGTGGTCAAGGGAATTCAGACGCTCGACGACGCCAGGGCCGTCGCCGAACTGGGAGTGGACGGCATCGTGCTGTCCAATCACGGTGGCCGCCAACTCGACCGCGCGCCGGTGCCATTCCATCTGCTGCCCAGTGTCGCCGCCGAGCTCGGCGACACGACCGAGATTCTGCTGGACACCGGGGTGATGTCCGGCGCCGACATCGTCGCTGCCATTGCGCTCGGTGCGCGCTTCGTGCTGGTGGGTCGCGCGTACCTGTACGGGCTCATGGCCGGCGGCGAGGCGGGCGTCGACCGGGCCGTCGAGATCCTTTCGCATCAGGTCAAGCGGACAATGCAGCTACTCGGGGTGAGGTCGCTGAGCGAGCTGGGGCCGCGGCACGTCACGCAGTTGCACCGGCTGCAGCCCGGCGTGGCGGACCCGTCGCGCGATTTCTCCTGAGTCACTCTGACCACACAGGTCACAGCCGGTTTTCGTGGTTCGTGAGTCCGCGCTGAGTCGTAATCGTTAGCCAACCGCGATGTGGCAACCGCATGTCGGGTCGACATCGGCGGTGCGAGTGCGTGTTTCATTACTCACGCACAGCAAACGGCAATTGCTTGTGGAAGCGATGAAAGGTGGGTTGGTTGCCGTTATGAAGATTTTGGAGAGGTGCCGGGGTACCGGTACAAAACTGTTTCGCCGAATGGCGGTGGCGGCGTTCGCCGTGGCGGCGCTGCCCGGGCTGATCGGCTTCGCCGGGGGTTCGGCCACTGCGGGAGCGTTCTCGCGGCCCGGGTTGCCCGTCGAGTATCTCGACGTGTTCTCCCCCGCGATGAACCGCAATATCAAGGTCCAGTTCCAGGGCGGTGGACCGCATGCGGTGTATCTGCTCGACGGCCTGCGCGCCCAGGACGACTTCAACGGTTGGGACATCAACACCCCGGCCTTCGAGTGGTACTACCAGTCCGGGCTCTCGGTCGTCATGCCGGTCGGCGGACAGTCGAGCTTCTACACCGACTGGTACCAGCCGTCGCGGGGTAACGGCCAGGACTACACCTACAAGTGGGAGACGTTCCTGACCCAGGAACTCCCGGCGTGGCTGGAAGCCAACAGGGGCGTGTCGCAGAACGGCAATGCCGTGGTGGGTATTTCGATGGCCGGCAGCAGCGCGCTGACGTACGCGATCTACCACCCGCAGAAGTTCATCTACGCCGCTTCGCTGTCGGGCTTCCTCAACCCGTCCGAGGGCTGGTGGCCGATGCTGATCGGTCTCGCGATGCAAGACGCGGGCGGGTACAACGCCGAGAGCATGTGGGGTCCGTCATCGGATCCGGCGTGGAAGCGCAACGACCCGATGATCAACATCAACCAGCTGGTGGCCAACAACACCCGCATCTGGATCTACTGCGGCACCGGTACGCCGTCGGATCTCGATGGCGGCGCGGCCGGCCAGAACCTGATGGCGGCCCAGTTCCTCGAAGGCTTCACGTTGCGGACCAACGTCACCTTCAAGGACAACTATGTCGCGGCGGGTGGCACCAACGGGGTGTTCAACTTCCCGGCACAGGGGACTCACAGCTGGGGCTACTGGGGTCAGCAGCTGGAGATGATGAAGCCTGACATCCAGCGGGTGCTGGGTGCACAGGCCAGTGCGTAACCGCACCGCATAGATCCACCCACACAGGGAGCCTGCCGTTTACCCCGAACGGCAGGCTTCCTGCCGTCTCGGGGGTGTTTCGCGGTGCGCGTACACCGCGCGACGGGTGAGGGAACAAATCAGGTCATCCCAAGGTTGAGCGCAACAGACTCAAACTTTGGAGGATTGATGGCTGAAGCCAAGACTGTTCCGGTCTTGTTCCTGAGCGAGTCGATCGTGCTGCCCGGGATGGTGGTGCCGATCGAGCTCGACGAGGCCGCGCGCGCCGCGGTCGACGCCGCCCGCGCGAGCGAGTCCGGAGAACTGCTGATCGCTCCCCGCCTCGAGGACCGTTATCCCTCGCACGGGGTGCTGGCTTCGATCGTGCAGATCGGGCGCATGGTCGGTGGACCCGCCGCGGTGGTGCGGGGCGAGAGCCGTGCCCACATCGGCGCCGGCGCCACCGGACCCGGCGCGGCGCTGTGGGTCGAGGTGACCGTGGTCGACGAATCCGAGGTGACCGAGGAGGCCTTCAAGCTCGCGGCCGAGTACAAGAAGCTCCTGCTGGCGATGCTGCAGCGGCGTGAAGCCTGGCAGATCATCGATTTCGTCAACCAGCTCTCCGATCCGTCGGCGCTGGCCGACACCGCGGGCTACGCGTCGTACCTGACCCAGGTTCAGAAGCGTCAGCTGCTCGAGACGCCGGACGTAGCCGAGCGGTTGCGTGCGCTGATCGAGTGGACCGGTGCTCAGCTGGCCGAGGTCGAGGTCAACGAGAAGATCGCCGAAGACGTCCGTGAGGGCATGGAGAAGACGCAGAAGGAATTCCTGCTGCGCCAGCAGCTCAATGCCATCCGCAAGGAGCTCGGCGAGGACGAACCCGACGGCTCCGACGACTATCGCGGCCGCATCGAGGCCGCGGATCTGCCCGAGAAGGTGCGCGAGGCCGCGCTGCGCGAGGTCGGCAAGCTCGAGCGCGCGAGTGATCAGAGCCCGGAGAGCGGTTGGATCCGCACCTGGCTGGACACCGTGCTCGACCTGCCGTGGAACGTCCACACCGAGGACTCCACCGATTTGAGGACGGCGCGGGAGATTCTGGACGCCGATCACCACGGCCTCGAGGACGTCAAGGACCGCATCGTCGAGTACCTGGCTGTGCGGGCACGCCGCGCCCAGCGCGGGTTGGAGGTCGTCGGCGGGCGCGGTTCGGGTGCGGTCATGGTGCTGGCCGGTCCCCCCGGTGTCGGCAAGACCTCGCTGGGTGAGAGCGTCGCACGCGCGTTGGGCCGCAAGTTCGTTCGCGTTGCCCTCGGCGGCGTGCGCGACGAGGCCGAGATCCGCGGCCACCGGCGCACCTACGTCGGTGCGCTCCCCGGTCGCATCGTGCGTGCCATCGGCGAGGCCGGTTCGATGAACCCTGTGGTGCTGCTCGACGAGATCGACAAGGTCGGCTCCGACTTCCGCGGGGACCCCGCGGCGGCGCTGCTGGAGGTCCTGGACCCGGCGCAGAACCACACGTTCCGCGACCACTACCTGGACCTGGATCTGGACCTGTCGGACGTGGTGTTCCTGGCGACGGCCAACGTCATCGAGAACATCCCGTCGGCCCTGCTGGACCGCATGGAACTGGTGCAGATCGACGGCTACACCGAGGACGACAAGGTCGCCATCGCCCGCGACTTCCTGCTGCCCCGGCAGCGTGAGCGGGCGGCGCTGACCGAGGACGAGGTGATCGTCACCGAGGCGGCGCTGCGCAAGATCGCCGCGGACTACACCCGCGAGCCGGGGGTGCGTCAGTTCGAGCGGCTGCTGGCCAAGGCGCTGCGCAAGGTGACGACGAAGTTGGCTGCCGGCGACATCACCACCCTCACCGTCGACGAGCCGGATCTCGTTGAGTACCTGGGGCGTCCGCGCTTCCTGCCGGAATCGGCCGAGCGCACGGCGGTGCCGGGTGTGGCCACCGGGTTGGCGGTCACCGGCCTCGGCGGCGATGTGCTCTACATCGAGGCCGGGGCGACCGACGGTGAGCCCGGGTTGCAACTGACCGGGCAGTTGGGCGAGGTCATGAAGGAGTCCGCGCAGATTGCGTTGTCCTACGTGCGCTCGCATGCCGAGCAGTTGGGCGTCGACCCCAAGGTTCTGGACCGTCGCATCCACGTGCACGTGCCCGCGGGCGCCGTGCCGAAGGACGGTCCGTCGGCGGGCGTGACTATGGTCACCGCGCTGGTGTCGATGGCCACCGGTCGTCAGGTCCGCGCCGACGTCGGGATGACCGGCGAGGTCACGCTGAACGGTCGAGTGTTGCCCATCGGCGGCGTCAAGCAGAAGCTGCTGGCGGCGCAACGGGCCGGGCTGTCAACGGTTTTCATCCCGCAGCGTAACGAGCCCGACCTGGATGACGTCCCGGCCGACGTGCTCGACGCGCTGGAGGTCAAGCCGATGACCGACGTTGCCGACATCGTCGCGCAGGCTCTGCAGCCCGCAGAGGTCGCGGCCACCGCGGCCGCCTGACCGCAGGACCGCAGGACCGCGCTCAGGGTCGTGATCGATCGCAGGTCACGACCCTGAGCGATACGGTCGTCGTATGGCGTACGACGAGGACCTGGCTCACCGCATTCGCGAACTGCTCAGCGGCGAACAAGGAGTCGAGGAGAAGGCCATGTTCGGTGGGTTGGCCTTCCTGATCGGCGGCAACATGGCGTTGGCCGCCAGCGGTCAAGGCGGCCTGATGGTGCGGGTGCCGCCGGACGACACCGCGAAGCTGTTGTCGCGCGAACACGTCGCACCGATGGTGATGGCGGGCAGAGAGATGCGCGGATGGCTGCGGGTGGACGGCGCAGGGCTGGTCACCAAGCGGCAACTGCGACCGTGGGTCATCCGCGGGGCCGGCTATGCCAAGAGTTTGCCCCCGAAAGAGCGCGGGTACGCCAGCCGACGTGGACGCCGCAGCACGTAAGAAGCTGGTCAAGCGCCTCCTCGAGCAGGCGGGCGCGACCTATGCCGAAGACGCCGGTATCCGGTTGGCGGACAAGCCGATGCCGCTCTTTCAGCTGCTAGCCCTGTGCATGCTGTCGAGCAAACCGATCGATGCCTCGATCGCGGTCGAAGCCGCGCGGGAGTTGTTCCGCGCGGGTCTGCGCACCCCCAAGGCCGTCCTCGACGCCGACCGCGCCGAAATGATTCGCGCCTTCGGCCGTGCTCACTACGTTCGGTACGACGAAAGCTCGGCGACCAGACTCACCGATATTTCCAAGAGCGTTGTCGACGAATACGGCGGGGATTTACGCAATCTCGATGGGACCGAGGATCACGACGCGACCGCGCTGACGCGTTCGCTCAAGGGATTCAAGGGTATCGGCGACACCGGCGCCGACATCTTCCTGCGGGAGGTCCAGGACACCTGGACATGGATCCGCCCCTACTTCGACGCGCGCGCCAGCAGTACCGCGCGCAAGCTCGGATTGCCAAGTGGCAGCGACGAGCTCGCCGCGCTGGCGCCGCGCAAGTGTGCAAAGCTAGCCGGCGCCTTGGTCAAGGTGTCGCTGGACAACGACCTGCGTGACGCCGTCATGGCGCGGGAATGACGCGATGGTGATCCGGATCGGCACCTCCGGGTGGTCGTATGACCATTGGAAGGACGTCCTGTACCCGGCGGGGCTGCCGACGGCCAAACGGCTGGCCCGCTACGTCGAGGAGTTCGACACCGTCGAACTGAACGCCAGCTTCTACCGCTGGCCGAAGGACAGCGCGTTCGCCGGTTGGCGACAGCGGCTGCCCGACGGGTTCACGATGTCGGTGAAGGCCCAACGCGGACTCACGCACTACCGCCGGTTACGGGAGCCGGAGCCGTGGGTCGAGCGCTTCGACCGGTGCTGGGAGTTGCTCGGTGACCGCAGCGAGGCGTTGCTCGTGCAACTGCACCCGGAACTCGAGCGCGACGACGCCCGCTTGGACCACTTCCTCAAGCTCATGCCCGATCACATTCCGGTGGCGATGGAGTTGCGGCATCCGTCGTGGGACGACCCCTCGGTCTACGCATTGCTGGAGCGCCACGGCGCCGCCTACGTGGTGATGAGCGGTGCGGGTCTGCGCTGTGTCCCGCGGGCGACCAGTGAGCTGGTGTACATCCGGATGCACGGCCCCGACCAGGATTCGATGTATGCGGGCTCCTACCCCGACGATGCGTTGCGGCGTTGGGCCGACCGGATCTCGGCGTGGGAGAACGAAGGCAGACGGACGCTGGTCTATTTCAACAACGACCTGGGTGGGCACGCGGTCTGGAACGCGCAGAAGCTCAAAGCGATGCTGGCCGGCTGATCGGCCACCCCCGCTGCGCGGACGAAAACCGGTTCCGGCACGCTTAGGAGCCGAGATGCGTGTCCTATGTCTGATGTCGGCCGTCGCGATCCTGGTCGCGGGGTGCTCGGCCGAGCGGATCGTCACCACCGACGAACCGTTCGTGGCGTCGCCGACCTCCACGACCTCCGAAGCGCCTGCCCCGCCGCCCAACAGCGCGCACCTGGTCGACGCATTCGACTACGTCGCGCATCCAGCCGGGTCGGCCGTCTACTTCTTCACCACGCCGAGTGGACGCTGGGCGTGCGCCGTCATACCGCGTGACAGGGCGGGCTGCCAGTCGGCCGCCTCCCCGCTGTCCAGCATGAACATCACCGGCGAACCGGACACGGTGGACAACGGCGCCGGTGACCAGGTCGCGCCGAACGCGATCATCGTCGAGCGCGAGGGTGAACCCCGCTTCGCGGCATTGGAGCAGGCGCAGTTCGTCCTCGACGACGCGAAGGTGCTGGAATTCAACCGGATCCTGGCTGTCGCCGGGTTCCGTTGCAATGTGCAGGACGCGGGCGTCTCGTGCATGAGCGAGGTGACCGGCAAGGGATTCACCTTCACCCCCGAGGGTTTTCAGCCGCGATACACCGAGGTGCCCGCGAACGCACCGTAGCGACGAGAAAGGCAGGCCCGCATGAGGATCGAGCCCGGACAGGTCGCCGTCGTCACCGGCGGAACCAGTGGAATCGGTTTGGCGCTCGCCACGCATCTGGTGGGTCGCGGCGTCGCCGTGGTGATCGCCGACATCCGTGAGGATGCGATACCCGCGGCGGTCGACGCCCTGTCCGGTCACGAGGGGGCAGTGGCCGGGGTACGCGTCGACGTGCGTGACGCGGCCGATGTCGATGCGCTGGCGGCGCACACTTTGGACCGCTTCGGACGCGTCGATCTGGTGTGCAACAACGCCGGGGTGGTGTGCGAACAGACGCCGGTGTGGGAGCAGCGGATCGAGACGTGGCGGTGGCTGATAGACGTCAAGCTGATGGGTGTCGTACACGGGGTGAAGACCTTTACTCCGCTGTTCGTCGCGCAACGCTCCGGGCACTTCCTCAACACCGCGTCCGCGGGCGGGCTCATCCCGCTGCCCCACCTCGGGCCGTACAACGCGACCATGCACGCCGTCGTCGGATTGACGGAGACGCTCGACATCGAACTGCGCTCCGTCTCAAGCGATATGGGTGCGACCGTGTTGTGCCCCGATCTGGTGGACACGCCGCTGGGACCCAACTCGGCGAGTCTTACCCCGCCGGGGGCGGTCAGCGTCCCCGACGACCGGAACGATGACGCGATGCGTGGTGCGATCAGCCCTGCCGTGGTCGCCGATGCCGCGATCGCCGCGGTGGAGGCCGGTCGGGTCCATGCCGTCGTCGGGCCGGGCGCGGCGGAGGCGGCCCGCCAGCGCATCGACGCGCTGTTGGCAGACCTCGACTGACTACCGCAACGCGGCAGTACCGTCCGGATTGACCTGGACCTTCGCGCCCGAGATGTCCTCGTCGACCGTCGCCGCCGCCCCCGCCGCGTCTGGGATGACCGCCAGCACCCGCTCGTCGTCGGGGGTGCGGACCGCGAGGAACGTCTTCTCCGGTGAGCCCTCGCGGTCGAACGGTGTCGTCCACGTCTCCACGGTGCCCACCCCGGCCCAGTCCACGAGCGCCGTTCGGGCCGGCTCGCGGTCAACCTCCGATTGCACGTCCTCCCAACGAAACTCGTGTGGCGGCGGCTCGGTGCCGTAGATGCCGAAGCTGTGCTTGGTGAGGTATCCGCCGTTGGCGGTGATCAACCCGAGCTGGCCGGGGGCGGCAAGGAGTCGTTCGGCCATGGTCGCGATCGAGTGGGTCACGTAGTTGTTCCATGGCCCGCCCGCGAAGGTCAGCCCGCCAGTCACCGTCAGCGGTCTGGCGGGGTCTGCGATCGGGAGGCCAAGCTCGTTGGCGGCCACCTGAACCGCCGAAGGGAAGCACGAGTAGACGTCGACGAGCCCGACATCGTCGATGCCGACCTCGGCCAGTTCCAGGGCCCGCCGCCCCCCGATCCGAATCGCAGGAGACGCGGAGAACTCCGCGCGCTCGCCGATCGCATAGGTATCGTGCGCGTCGGTGCCCGAGTACGGGAACACCCAACGGTCCCTGGGGATCTGCAGATGCGTGGCCTTGTCTGCCGAGGTGAGCACCAGCACCGCGGCCTGGTCGACCATGTTGTTGGAGTTCATCAGCTTCGGATAGGGCCAGCTGATCATCCGGTTGCCCGGTCCGGCCTGCCAGATCTGCTCGGCCGGCACCGCATCTCGGACCCACGCGTGGGGGTTGTTCGCGGCGACCGCACTGAATTGTGCCCACAGCTCACCGATCCGGCGTCGGTGCTCCTCGTCGGACTCGCCCGCGGCGATACGCAGGGCTTGCTCGAACATCGGGTAGACGTAGGCGGGCCGGTCCAGGCTGATCTTGATTTCGGCGGGCCCGGCCATCGGGACCCCTTCGTCGGCGCCCTCGGCCATCGGGACGGACTCGTCCTGGCGCGGCCAGTCCGGCCGCACGCCCTTGGCGCGCAGCCGGCTTCGGGTGCGCCAGGTCTCACCGCCCGCGATCAGAACCACCTCGGCCCGACCGTTCTGGATGTCTCGGCACGCCTCGTTGACCAGCGACTGCGGCGTATTACCGCCGACCCCGGTATAGCGGGTCGCGGCGTTGACGGCGTGGAGGCGTTGCGCGAGAAGCAATCCCGGATCGCGGTACCGCCACGAAAGGAGATTGACCACCCGAACCGAGTCGGCTGCCTCGAGGACCCTGGGGTCCGCTGCTTGGCGTGCGGCCGCGACCATCAGGTCGATCGGCGACACGTCGGGGTTCTCGTCGCGCTGGTTGACTTGTCCGTAGCCGACCAACACCGGCGTCCTGGCTTCCATCACGGCCTTTCTCGGTATGCGAAGAGCGTGCCGTCGGCGATGAGCCGATCGGTCTCCTCGGCGGGGATGTCGAGGATCTGCCGGCAGATCTCTCTGGTCTGCTCCCCCGGCATCGGCGCGGGCCTCAGCAGGGCGGGAGGGATGTTCGTGTACGGCGCCGGTCCCGTTTCGGTGAGCATGGGCGCATCGAAAAGTGGATGCTCCATGTCGGAGTACAGCTTTCGGTAACGCACCTGCGGGTCGGCAGGCACATCGACGGCACGGTTCATCGGCGCGGCGGCGATCCCGGCGTCCTGCAAAGTGCGCGCCACCACGGTCTTGTCGCGGGTACGGGTCCATTCCGCGGTGTCGACGCCGCCGGTGACCGATCCCAGTGCGGCGTGGTCGGTCTCGCAGCGCAGCGAGATCACGCACCACTCGTCGTCACCGGCGCACGGGTACACACCGTGCGCCGCTGTGTCGTCGACGACGGGCAGGCCTGCCGCACGCGCGGACTCGGTGACGTAGCGGGTCGCCAGTTGGCTGACCGCGGCCTCGGACTGCGAGACGTGTACGTGTGCGGGCTGTCCGGTTCGCTCGCGCCGGATCAGCGCAGCCAGTGCGGCGATCGCGGTGAGCCGCGCTGACACGTGGTCCGGGAAGATCGTCGTCGCATCGTAGAAGCCGCCGTCGGCAGACGCCCACAACGCGGTGACCCCGGTGGTGGCCCGCACCAGCGGCCCGTACCCCATGCGCGAGCTCCACGGACCGGCCGCGCCGAAGGCGCTGCTCTCCGCGAGCACGATGCGCGGATTCAGCTCCCGCAGACGGTCATAGGAGAACCCCAGCGACGCAAGCGTTCCCGGCTTGAAGTTGGCGAACACGGCGTCGGCGCCTCTGACCAGGCGGGCAAACAGGTCGGAGCCCGCGGGCGAACGCAGGTCGAGCCCCAGGCTCTGCTCGTTGCGGTGGGTCAGCGCCCAGGACCTGCTCATCACCTGACCGGGCGGGGCCTGGCGCAGCCCGTCGGGATAGGCGGCGCTCTCGATCTTGACCACCTCGGCGCCGAGGTCGGCGAACAACCTGCCCAGCTCGCCCCCGGCGACGATGACGCCGAGGTCGAGGATGCGCATCCCCTCGAAAGGACGCTGCGGCGCGACCGTGCCCTGCGATGCTGTCACCGATGACGCTGTGGCCCAGGCGGGTTCGTCAGCGCCGGGAGCGGGAGCCAACCACCTCAGGCCGCGATGATGGCCGTCGACGACGAACGGTCCCACCGGGGCGACGACATCGGCGCCCGGGGCGAACTCGGCGGTGGTCAGCGCACCGACCGCGCGGAAGTGCTCGGAGGCCAGCGTCTCCGTGGGGGTGAGCACGGCGGCGATGGGAACGCCCCGCTCTTGTCCCTCGGTGACCAGAGCCTCCATGGTCTGGTTCGCGACGAAATCGCCGATCAAGGCGTTGAGTTCGCGAGACGCCGCATAGCGCGCCGCGATCGTGTCGAACTTGGGGTCGGCGAACTGTTCGGGTTCACCCAGCCAGGCGCGCATGCCCTGCCACTGACGCGGGGACAGCAGGCAGATCCGGACATGCCCGTCCTTGCAGGCGAAGATCGGATAGATGTTCTGGTTGCGTGGCCTGCCGCGCCAGATTTCGGTGGTCCTCTTGACGCCGACGGCCGCCTGACCTTCTGATCCGAACGGCGGATCCAGCGACTGGAGCACCGCCTCGAATCGGGAGCAGTCGATGTAATCGCCTGTCCCAGTCCGTAGCCGGTGGTAGTAGGCGGCCAGCGCCGCCCATGCCGCCTGTGTCGCAGCGGTTCCCGATGCCAGTCCGATCGGGGGAAGCACCGGGGTGCCGTCCGTCGGCCCGGTACGCGACAGTGCTGTCGACAACGCGTACAACACGGCGTCGGTGGCCCGCCACGAGGCATACGGCCCGTCGGTGCCGAAGTCCGTGACCGATAACACGACGAGGTGGCCGAACTGTTGAGCCAGGGCGGCGCATGATGTTCCGAATGCGCCTACCCCGCCGGGCTTTCCGCCGTCGACGACGATATCTGCGGTGCCCGCCAAATCCCGCAGCGCCCGGCGGCCGTCGGGGCTGGCGGGGTCCAGAATCGCGCACCGCTTGTTCGCGTTGTGCAAGCGGAACGCAATACTCGCTCCGGCCACGGCCGGCAGCGCCTGCCGGTCGGACCGCCCACCGGGCGGCTCGATCTTCAGGACATCGGCTCCGAGGTCGGCATAGAGCCGGCTCACCCCGTCGGATTCGGCGCCGCCGAGGTCGAGCACCCGCACGGATGCCAGCAGTGGTTCGCTCATGCCGCCAGGAGACTTTCGACCCACCGCAGGTGGTCGTCGGTGTCGGTGGCGACGTACATCAGGTCGACGAAGACGTCCGGATAACCGGCGTCGGCCAGCGTCCGCACCGCCTCGGCGACCGCATCGATCGGTGTGCCGCCGGCGACATTGATGCGCACACAGGTGTGTATGGCCGACGGATCCCGGCCGGCCTGGCGGGCGGCGTCGTCGATGGCGCGGCGCTGCGTCGCAAGGAACTCGGGCATGACGCCTCCGGGCACCAGCACGGCCGGGAGCCACCCGTCGCCGCGCGTCCCGATGCGCCGCAGACTCGCCGGAGTGAACCCGCCGAGATAGATCGGCGGACGCGGTTGCTGGACCGTTTTGAGGTCCACCCACGACAACGGGATCGACCACCGCTTGCCTTCGTGTTCCACGGGATTCGTCGTCCACAGCTGCTCGAGGGCATCGAGCACCTCGTCCAGTTGGGCGCCGCGGGCGCGGAACGGGGCGCCGGCGGCACGGAACTCCTCCGGCGACCACCCGATCCCGAAACCGGGAACGAGCCTGCCCCCGCTGACCAAATCGATGGCGGTCAGCTGGCGGCACAGCTGCACCGGTGGGTACCACGGTGCGACGAACACGCTGCTACCCAACCGGACGCGCGACGTCGCGGCGGCCACCACCGCCAACGCGATGAACGGGTCCAGGCCGGCGCGGAACTGTTCGGGAATGGTGTCTTGACCCGCGTAGCCGACGCTGGGGTGCACCGCGGTCAACAAGCGGTCGCCCACCCAGAGGCTGTCCGCACCGAGGCTTTCGGCGCTGGCCGCGTAGCGCGCGAGGTCCGCCCGGGCCGACACCCCGAACTGCGGCACTGCGAATCCCAACACGCCAGACAGGCTAATGGGTAGCTTCACGCGCATCGGGTACAGGAGTGGCACACCCGTTCACCCGTTTCGACGATGATGAGTCAGATGACTGCTGAGGCCCTGTCCCCCACGCTGTCCGCCGATGAACTCGACCTGATCGACGCCTACTGGCGCGCCGCCAACTATCTGTCCGTCGGCCAGATCTATCTTCTGGACAATCCACTGCTGCGCGAGCCGCTGGCGCCCGAGCACGTCAAGCCCCGGTTGCTCGGCCACTGGGGCACGACACCGGGCCTCAATCTCGTCTACGCGCACCTGAACCGCCTCATCTGCGACCGCGACGTCAACGTCATCTACATCACCGGCCCGGGACACGGCGGTCCCGGCCTGGTGGCCAACGCGTATCTCGAAGGCACCTACAGCGAGGTGTACTCGGGTATCTCCGAAGACACCGAGGGAATGCGAAAGCTGTTCCGCCAGTTCTCTTTCCCCGGTGGCATCCCCAGCCACGTCGCCGCGGAGACCCCCGGGTCCATCCACGAAGGCGGGGAGTTGGGCTACGCGCTGGTGCACGCCTACGGCGCGGCGTTCGACAACCCCGACCTGGTGGTCGCCTGTGTCATCGGTGACGGCGAAGCCGAGACCGGGCCGCTGGCGGCCAGTTGGCATTCGAACAAATTCCTCAACCCGGTCACCGATGGTGCGGTGCTGCCCATCCTGCACCTCAACAGCTACAAGATCGCCAACCCCACGGTTCTCGCGCGCATTCCGCAGGAGGAACTCGAGTCGCTGATGTTCGGTTACGGCTATCGGCCCATCACCGTGGCCGGTGACGATCCGGCCAACGTGCATCAGCAGCTGGCGACGGCGCTCGACGAGGCCTTCGATCAGATCGCCGCGATCCAGCGCGCCGCTCGCCTCGACGGTGAACAGGGCCGGCCGCTGTGGCCGATGCTCGTGTTGAGGACACCGAAGGGCTGGACGGGCCCGCAGGAGGTCGACGGCAAGAAGGTCGAGGGCACGTGGCGGTCCCATCAGGTTCCGTTGTCGGGCACCCACACCAACCCCGAACACCGCTCCCAGCTCGAGGAGTGGATGCGCAGCTATCGGCCCGAAGAACTGTTCGACGAGGACGGCGCGCTACTGCCCGAACTACGCGTGTTCGCCCCGCGCGGACAGCGGCGGATGAGCGCCAACCCGCACGCCAATGGCGGGTTCCTGCTCAAGGATCTGGACCTGCCGCGCTTCACCGACTACGCGGTGCCGGTTGACGACCCCGCCTCCGAATCGACCGAGGCGACCCGGGTGCTCGGGACGTTTCTTCGCGACGTCATCGCGCGTAACGCCGACCGATTCCGATTGATGGGACCCGACGAGACCGCGTCCAACCGGCTGTCGGCGACCCTCGAGGTGACCGACAAAGCCTGGCTGGCCGAGGTCACTCCCGACGACGAGAACCTCGGCCCGGAGGGCCGGGTGATGGAGGTGCTGTCCGAACACCTCTGCCAGGGCTGGCTCGAGGGATACCTGCTGACGGGCAGACACGGGCTGTTCAACTGCTACGAGGCGTTCATCCACATCATCGACTCCATGCTCAACCAGCACGCCAAGTGGCTCAACAGCAGTCGGGAGATGCCCTGGCGGGCGCCGATCGCATCGCTGAATTACCTTCTGACATCACATGTCTGGCGCCAGGACCACAACGGGGCGTCGCACCAGGATCCCGGCTTCATCGACCACGTCGCCAACAAGCGACCCGAGGTCGTGCGGGTGTACCTGCCGCCGGACGCCAACACCTTGCTGTCGGTGGCCGACCACTGCCTGCGCAGCCGCCACTACGTCAACGTGATCGTCGCCGGAAAGCAACCGGCGCTGAACTACCTGGACATGGATTCGGCGATCGCGCACTGCACGCGCGGTCTGGGGATCTGGGAGTGGGCGAGCAACACGACCGGGGAGCCGGACGTGGTGCTCGCGTGCGCCGGAGACATCCCGACCCTGGAAACGGTGGCGGCCGCCGACATCCTGCGTCGGCGGCTGCCCGAGCTCAAGGTGCGAGTGGTCAACGTCGTCGACATCATGCGGCTGCAACCGGAGTCCGAGCACCCGCACGGCCTGTCCGATCGCGAATTCGAGTCGATCTTCACCAAGGACAAGCCGATCATCTTCGCCTATCACGGCTATCCCTGGCTGATTCACCGACTGACCTACCGGCACGCCAACCACGCCCAGTTGCATGTGCGCGGCTTCAAGGAACGCGGCACCACGACGACCCCGTTCGACATGGTGATGCTCAACGATCTCGACCGGTTCCACCTGGTCATGGACGTGATCGACCGCGTCGCCAATCTGGGAAGCAGCGTGGCCGGGCTGCGCCAGGAGATGGCCGACGCGCGCCTGGCGGCCCGGCGCTACACCCGGGAACACGGCGAGGACGATCCGGCGATCTCGGGGTGGACGTGGGACCCGGATTACCAAGCGCCGTCGCTGTCGCAGGACACCCTCAGCGAACACGACCGCTAGACTGGATTTTCGTGTCCGACCAAGCCGCCCTCGCCGAGCGCCCGCATCCGCTGGTCGAACAGCTCTCCGCGTTGCACCACTTCCGCACCTACGTCGACATCGCAGTGGTCGTGGTGGTATTGGCGCTGACGAACCTGATCGCGCACTTCACCACGCCGTGGGCCAGCGTGGCGACGGTGCCTGCGGCGGCGCTGCTTCTGGTGGCGCTGGTCCGCTCCCGCGGCCTCGGGTGGGCCGAACTCGGCCTGAGCCGCGAACACTTGAAGTCCGGAACCGGTTACGCGCTGGGCGCCGTCGCGCTGGTGTTGTCGGTCATCGCGATCGGTGCGCTGCTGCCGTGGACGCGGCCGATGTTCATGAACAACAACTACGCCACGATCTCGGGCGCGCTCATCGCGTCGATGGTCATCATCCCCCTGCAGACCGTGATCCCCGAGGAACTGGCGTTCCGCGGCGTGCTGCACGGAGCACTTGACCGCGCCTGGGGCTGGCGTGGTGTCGCCGCGGCCGGTTCGCTGTTGTTCGGACTCTGGCACATCGCCACCTCGCTGGGCCTGACCAGCAGCAACGTCGGCTTCACCCGGATCTTCGGCGGAGGTGTGATGGGCACCGTCGCAGGCGTGACGTTGGCGGTGGTCGCCACCGGCATCGCGGGCTTCGTCTTCACCTGGTTGCGCCGCCGCAGCGGCAGCCTGATCGCGCCGATCGCGCTGCACTGGTCGCTGAACGGACTCGGCGCGCTGGCGGCCGCGTTCGTGTGGCATCTGAGCTGACGTCAGTGCGAGGCGCGCTTTCGGGCGCGGAACTCCCGGTTCTTGAGCTTGTTACCGCAAGTCGCCATGCTGCACCAGGTGCCACCGTGGTTACGCGAGCGGTCGTAGAACGCCCACTGGCACTCCTCGTTGGCACACGCCTTCAACAGCGACCACGAGCCGTCGCGCTGTGCATCGTGGATCGCCAGTAGCAGTTCGGTGAGGCGGTCGTGCAGCGAAGTGCCCACCGCCGAAAGCCGTATCCGCCCCGAGTCTTCGACCTCGGCCCGTGCGGCGCCACCGGCCGCGGCCCGCAGCGGCGCCAACGCCGCCGCAGTCGGCGGCGGACCACCGGCGTTGTGGACCAGCATCGCGCGCAGGGCCTCGCGCACACCACGCAGTAGATCGAGGTCACCCTCGTCGATGCCGTCTCCGGGATCCAGCAACCCCTTGTCTTGCAGCCACGGCCGCGCGTCGTCCGGATCGGCCAAACGGTCGGGGCCGGACGGCAACTCCGCCGTGTTGACCAGGCTCTGAACCAGGGCGAGACGCGGCGGTGCCGGTTTCGTCTCCTGGTCGCCCAACCACCGCATGCGAGTCATATGGCAAGCCTAGCTTTGCGTGACTGCTAATTCAATTTGACCGGTCATGCGTGACCGTTATAAAGTTGTCAGTGGTCACACATCCGTGCGCTAACGAGGATCGATATGTCGGACAATCCGAATCCACCAACCCTTATGTCGCCGTTTGCGGCGGCAGCGAGCGGGGCGGCTACCCCCTCTCTACGCGCGCGGGTGGTGGCGCGGCTGAGGGCCAGCAAGTTCGATCGGATGGCGGCCGTCGGCGGCGTCGCACCCGACAGCGGCGCGTACGCCGCGCACTGCGCCCGGCTGACGTCGACCGCCGAGCGCGAGGCGGTGGCCAGGGCACTGCGACGGATCGTCCGGGATGCCCGCGGGCACGGCCCGCTGATGTCCTCGCGGGTGCCGTTGCACGTACCGAACATCGCCGCCGCGGAGGACGTGATCTCCGAGGTAACGCTGCGGCTGCACTCTCCCCGGATGGCCGGAGCGCGGGGCATGGCGCGGCTACGTATCCTGCTGGCCGACGGAACCGGTCCCGTTTACCGGTACGGCCGTGGGGATCTCGTGGGCCGGCTCCGCGCCGCGATGGCCGAGCTCTAAACGACCAAGACCGCGGCCCCGGAGACACGGCCGGAGGCCAGATCGCTCAGCGCGGCGTCGGCCCGGTCGAGCGGGTATGGCGGGCTGGTCACCTCGATGTGGTGTTCACCGGCGAAAGTCAGAAAGGCCCGGGCGTCGGCGCGAGTGTTGGCGGTGACCGATCTGAGCTGACGCTCTTGGAAGAGGTGACGCTGGTAGTTCAACGTCGGGATGTCGGAGAGGTGAATACCCGCGATGGCAAGGGTGCCACCACGATCGAGCGCTTCGAGCGCCGGCGGGACGAGCTCACCGACGGGCGCGAACAGGATCGCGGCATCGAGGTCGACCGGCGGACGCTCGTCGGCGCCTTGAGCCGACGCTGCCCCCAGGCCCATGGCCAGCTCGCGCGCGGCTTCCCCGCGCGTCATCACGTGAACTTCGGCGCCCTGCGCGACGGCCACCTGGGTGGTCAGGTGCGCGCTACCGCCGAATCCGTATATGCCCAACCGGCCACCCGGTGGGAGGTCCGCGCGCAGCAGCGCCCGATAGCCGATGATCCCGGCGCACAACAGCGGCGCCAGCTCGGTGTCGGAGTAGCCCGTTGGTAGCGGATGTGCGTATGCCGCTGGCACCGTGGCGAACTCGGCGTACCCACCGTCGGTATCCCAACCCGTGTAACGCGATTGTGGGCACAGGTTCTCGTCGCCTCTGAGGCAGTACCGGCATCGCCCACACGTATGTCGCAGCCACGCGATGCCGACGCGGTCGCCGACGGAGAACTCCGCGCCCGCGCTCTCCCCCACCTCGATGACCTCGCCGACCACCTCGTGGCCCGGCACGACCCGGGGCCGGTGCACGGGCAGATCGCCTTCGGCGACGTGAAGATCGGTGCGGCACACGCCACATGCGCGGACCGCCACCGCAAGCTCGCCGGGTCCCGGGCGGGGAACCTCGATTCGCACGCGTTCCATGGGCCGCGTGGCCATCGGTCCCGGCCGTCGAACCTGCCAGGCGGTCATGGTTGAGACGCTCATCACCACATGGTCGCCCCGCGGTGGCCCGGGCACCACCCTCGGGCGTCTTCACTGTCAGCGAACAACGCTAACGACGGCGGCGGCGAACCGGACAGATCTGGTGTGCGGCAGGTGATCCCTGTGCGCCGGCCCGAACACTTGTAGGGGAAATCCTGATTCCTCGGTGATAACAACGGCATAACCTGTAGATAACGACGAACCGCCGTAAGGCTACGGCGAAGGCCTAGTACCGGGCGCGAAGCCCGGTACCGCGAAGGAGAGGGTGGAAGAGATGAAAACACTTGTTGCACTGGCGGTTGGAGCGCTGGCGGCCAGCGGCATCGCCTTGGCCGCTCCGGCCAATGCCGGATGCCAGGGTGGCTGGACGCCGTGGGGCGGCGGCACGATCTGTGACGGACCGGTCGGCGCCGACGGCAACTTCGAGCGGTGTCAGACCGCGGGCGCCATGGGATTCGGCGGCACGAACTGCTTCATCGTGAACGTCTCGAACGCCAACCCGCCGCGGGTCGGCCCCTGACAATCGCACCAGCGCAGGAGAATTCAAAAACTTCCTCCACGGCTTGATGCCGTGGAGGAAGCTTTCGCTGTACGTCAGGCCGGTGGCGTCATCCCGGGCGCGTTCTCCGGCGCGACCGGAACCGGCACGCCGACCGCGGGTCGCGGGGCAGGCGCGTTGGGATCGGCCGGCGGAGGCGGCGGCGCGTTCGGGTCCGCTGGCGGCGGAGGCGGCGCGTTGGGATCCGCGGGCGGCGGAGGCGGCGCGTTGGGATCGGCCGGCGGTGGCGCCGGTGCGTTCGGATCGGCGGGCGGGGCCTCAGGCGCCGCGGGTGGGGTGTACGGCCGGATCGAATTGGCCAGCGTCACCGCTTCTTCCTTCGGCACAGGGTTGTTCGCGGTCCCGAGCCAGACCACGAACCACCGCTCGGGGGTGCGCTGACCGCGCGGCGTACCCGGTTCGACCGGGTTGCCCACCACGCCGGCCCAGATCTGTCCGTTCGGCTTGTTCGTGTCGGTGAACTTCACCTCGTAGTACGACGCGACGCCCGGCATGCCATCGGCATTGAGCTCGACGGTCTCCTGGTTGACCCGGGTGCCGGGGAACGGCATGAAGAACTCGCCCATGTCGGAGGCCAACCGCTGCGCAGCCTTCGTGTTGTCCGTCTCGGCGCCCGCGAAGAGCTTCAGGTCGAGCCGGCCGAGCAAAATGCTGGTGTCGTTGGGCGGCTCGGCGCCTTCGGGGGCGTCCTTGGTCAGCAACACCTGGCCGTAGGAAAGCTGCGTCGAATCCGCCACTTTCCATCCGGCGGGCACGACATAGCTGAGGCCACCCGCGGCCGAGTCGACGCGGCCCGGATCGCCGGGCGCCGGGGCCGGCGCGTTCGGATCGGCGGGTGCGGGTGCCGGAGCACCGGGTGCCGGTGCAGGTGCCCCCGGCGCCGGAGGTGGCGGCGGTACGCCGGGTGCGGGAGGTGGCGCGCCGGGCGCGGGTGCCCCTGGTGCCGGAGGGGGTGCGGGCGCCCCTGGTGCCGGAGGCGGCGGAGGCCCTTGCAGGAAGGTGTTCCCCGTCGGCGGCGGTGGGGGCGGCGCTGGCGTGGGCTCGGGCTGCGCCTGGGCCACCGTCGGGAGCGCGAGCGCTATGGCGGTTGCCCCGGTCACCGCCGCGACCGCCAATGTCGTCGAGAGCCCCCTGCGCGGGGCTGAAATCGCGTCCGGCTGATCCATGGGAAAGAAACTACCGTGTTACCGCCGTGACGCAAGTGTGAATTGCTCAAAATGAGGATAAATAAGACATAGCTGAGAAGACGATAAGCACTGATAGCAGTAGCGCCATGATTTGCTGACGCAGCACAGTACCCGCGCGTGGCGCGGGGTGGCCGACCGCAGTCGATGACCGGTGACTCGCTTGTTCTTCGCGCCTGCTCCGGTTCCCGTTACTGGGCGGGATGCAGCGTGACCTCCTGCGCCTTCACCGCGAAGAACACGCGCTCGCCAGGGGCAAGCCTCAGTTCGGTCGCGGACTCGGCGGTGATGTCAGCGGCGAGCCCCGGGCTGCCGTCAGGCTGCTCCTCGGCCCGCACCCGGATCGCGGGGCCGCGACCGTCGAGTTCGGCGATGATGACTTCGACGGTGTTACGCGGGCTGCCGCGCGGCCGGTCGCGGTACACCGCGACCGCCGCGGGATGAAACAGGGCGACCGCCGGTCCTGCGGTCGCGATATCCGACGCCGGGCTGCCGTACCAGGCCGCGCCCCACCGGGTGGTCAGGACGCCGTGGCCGTCCGCCATCCCGCGAACCAGGTTGACCCCGGCCAGCCGGGCACCGAAATCGCTCCGCGGAGTCGCCAGTACCGTTGCGGCAGAGCCTCTTTCGACGATGCTGCCGGATTCGAGCACCAGCACCCGATCGGCGAGGGCGACCACGTCGAGCACATCGTGGGTCACCAACACCGCGGACCGCCCGTCGCGTGTGAGCACGTCGCGCAGCACCTTGCGCATCGCAGCGGCGGCCGCGACGTCGAGCCCGGCCAACGGCTCGTCGAGCAGCAGCACGTCGGGTTCGGCCGCCAATGCGCGCGCCAGTGCGACCCGTTGCGCCTGTCCCCCGGACAGCTGACGCGGCCTGCGGTCGGCCAGTTCGATCGCGTCGACGTGGGCGAGCCAATGCTCGGGGCGCGTGCTGCCGGGCGGAAAGGCGACGTTGGCGGCCACGTCGAGATGCGGAAACAGCAGCGGATCCTGCATCAGAAGTCCGACGCGGCGGTCGTGGGTCGCCACATGGACACCCGATGCGGTATCGGTGAGCACGCGCCGGCCCGCCCGTACGACACCGTCATCGGGCCGGACCAGCCCCGCGACGACGTACAAAATCGTCGACTTGCCCGCGCCGTTGGGGCCCAGCACGGCCAGCACCTCACCGCCGTCGACGTCGAACGCGACGTCGACGCCGCGCTGCTCGACGACCGCACGCACGCTGACACCGGTCACGCCGCGCTCCACGCACTGTCACCGCGCAGCCGTCGACTCCCCAACCCCAGCACCACCACGGCTGCCACCACCACGAGCAGCAGCGACAACGCCACCGCGGCATCGGGGTCACTCTCCCGCTGCAGATAGATCTCCAGCGGCAGCGTCCGGGTGACGCCCTCGCGGGAGCCGGCGAACGTGAGCGTCGCGCCGAACTCGCCGAGGGACCGGGCGAACGCCAGCACCGCGCCCGAGACCAGGCCGGGCGTCAGCAGCGGAAGCGTGACGCGCCACCACACCCGGGACGGACGGGCGCCCAGCGTGGCGGCCACGGTTTCGTACCCGGTTCCGGCCGTACGGGCGGCCCCTTCGAGCGCGATGACCAGGAAGGGCAGCGACACGAACGTCTGCGCGAGCACGACCGCCGTCGTCGTGAATGCGATTTGGACACCCGCGGCCTCCAGATACTGGCCGAGCAGTCCGAGCCGGCCGAATGCGTACAGCAACGCGATCCCGCCGACCACCGGAGGCAGCACGAGCGGAAGCAGGATGAGGGGTCGTGCGGTTCGGACGAGTCGACTGTCGCTGCGCGCGAGGACCAGCGCCATCGGAACGCCGACCAGCAGGCACAGCAACGTGCTGGCGGTCGCCGTGCGCAGGCTCAGCAACAGGGCGTTGACGGAGGACTCGCTGCTGATCAGCTGCACGATGTTCGGCCAGTCCACCCTGGCCGCGATCGCCACGAGCGGCAGAGCGACGAACAGCGCGCCGACCGCGGCGGGCAGATACAGCCAGCGCGGCAGACCAGCCGGGTTACTCAACCCGTCCCGCCTCGCACTCCACAGGCCAAACCCTATGGGACTCGCGCCTGCGCGCCGGTTTCGTGCTGTAGCTACTGTCCAGTAACATTTCGGAGGAGCGCTGCGTGCAGCGTCGAACATGACAGGGAGGTCTTCGCGATGGAGGTGCTCGTCACCGCAGGTGACACCGATCTGGGCCGCACGATCGCCGAAGGTTTCCGCGACGCCGGTCACCGCGTTGTGATCGTGGGCGCCCGCCGCGACGAACTCGAGGTCGCCGCGAAGGAACTCGATGTCGACGCCATCGTGCTCGACAACACCGATCCCGACAGCCTGGAAGCGGCGCGACAGCAGTTCCCGCATCACCTCGACACGATCGTCAACGTGCCCGCCCCCGGGTGGGACGGCGGCGATCCGCGCACCTATTCGCTGTCGGACCTGGCTCGGGCATGGCGTGCGGCACTTGACTCGACCGTCGTCTCCGCGGTGCTGACGGTGCAGATCCTCGGTGACCATCTGCGCTCGGGCGGTTCGATCGTCAACGTGGTCGCCGAAAACCCGGCCGTCGGCAGCGCGGACGCGGCGATCAAGGCCGCGCTCGCGGACTGGACCGCTGGTCAGGCCGAGCACTTCGGCACTCGAGGCATCACCGTCAACGCGGTAGCCTCGGGACGGAACGCCGAGCCCGGCTACGAAGGCCTGTCGCGGACGCCGCCGCCGGTCGCCGACGAGATCGCGCGCCTCGCCCTTTTCCTCACCACACCGGCGGCGCGGCACATCACCGGCCAGGTGCTGCACGTCAGCAAGGGCGCGCTCGCAAACTTCGGCTGACTATTCCGCTGTTCGCACGGAGCTAAACGGGATGACCGCTCCGCTTAGGTGTGGTTTCGTGCTCTCATGACCATCAGACTCGGACTCCAGATCCCGAACTTCTCGTACGGCACGGGCGTCGCCGAAATCTTCCCCACTGTCATCGCACAGGCGCAGGAGGCCGAGGCCGCCGGTTTCGACTCGGTCTTCGTGATGGACCACTTCTATCAACTGCCCGGGCTCGGCACGCCGGACCAGCCCATGCTCGAGGCCTACACCGCGCTGGGCGGTCTGGCCACGGCCACCGAGCGGGTCCAGCTCGGCACCCTGGTGACCGGCAACACCTACCGCAACCCGACGCTACTGGCCAAGGCGATCACCACGCTGGATGTGATGAGCCACGGACGCGCCATCCTTGGCATCGGCACCGGCTGGTACGAGCTCGAACACGACAGCCTCGGCTACGAGTTCGGCACCTTCACCGACCGCTTCAACAAGCTCGGCGAGGCGTTGGAGATCATCCTCCCGATGCTGCGCGGCGAGCGCCCGACGTTCGACGGCAAGTACTACCGCGCCAAAGACGCGATGGCCGAACCGCGGTTCCGGGACCACATCCCGCTGATGATCGGCGGCAGCGGCGAGAAGAAGACGATTCCGCTGGCGGCCCGGCACTTCGACCACCTCAACATCATCGCCGGCTTCGACGAGCTGCCGCGCAAGGTGCAGGTGGTCAAGGAGCGTTGCGAGGAGATCGGCCGCGACCCCGCGACGCTGGAAACCAGCATGCTCGTCGTCGCGATCATCGACGAGAACGTCACCGGCGACATCATCCCCGACGACTACAAACAGCAGGCGGTGTTCGGCAGTGCCGATCAGATCGCCGAGCAGATCAAGACCAAGGTCCTCGACGCCGGTGTCGACGGGGTGATCTTGAGCCCGGTGACGAGCCTCGACGGGTACCACCCCGGCCGGGTCACCGCGGTCGGCGAAGCCCTCCGGCCGCTGCTTGGCGGGTGATCCGGGCGCCGGGTGGGATATAACACAACGAACCCGTTCACTGATCGGGTGTTCAGGCGACTACCGTTACGGGTAGTGAACTGCACGTGGAAGCACCGTCGAGGAGCCCAATATGAGCCATCCCGGAGCCACTGCATCTGATCGGCACAAGGTCGTCATCATCGGGTCAGGGTTCGGCGGGCTGACCGCTGCCAAGAGGCTCAAGAGAGCCGACGTCGACGTCAAGTTGATCGCCAAGACCACCCATCATCTGTTCCAGCCGCTGCTGTACCAGGTGGCCACCGGCATCATCCCCTCCGGCGAGATCGCTCCCCCGACGCGGATGATCCTGCGCAAGCAGAAGAACTGCCAGGTTCTTCTCGGCGACGTCACCCACATCGACCTGGCCAACCAGACGGTCACCTCCGAGTTGCTGGGCCACACCTACGTCACCCCGTACGACTCGCTCATCGTCGCCGCAGGGGCCGGCCAGTCCTACTTCGGAAACGACCATTTCGCGGAGTGGGCGCCGGGCATGAAGTCCATCGACGATGCGTTGGAGCTGCGGGCGCGCATTCTCAGCGCGTTCGAGCAGGCGGAGCGGTCCAGTGACCCGGCGCGACGCGAGAAGCTGCTGACGTTCACCGTGGTTGGCGCGGGTCCGACCGGCGTCGAGATGGCCGGCCAGATCGCCGAACTGGCCGATCACACCCTCAAAGGTGCGTTCCGCCATATCGATTCGACCACCGCACGGGTGATCCTGCTCGACGCCGCACCCGCCGTCCTGCCCCCGATGGGCGAGAAGCTGGGCAAAAAGGCGCAGGACCGGCTCGAGAAGATGGGCGTGGACATCCAGCTTGGCGCCATGGTCACCGACGTCGACCGCAACGGCATCACGGTCAAGGACTCTGACGGCACGATCCGGCGTATCGAGTCCGCGACGAAGGTGTGGTCGGCCGGTGTGCAGGCCAGCCCGCTGGGCCGGGACCTCGCAGAGCAGTCCGACGGTGAGGTCGACCGGGCCGGGCGCGTGCTCGTGAACCCTGACCTGACGCTGCCCGGCCACCCGAACGTGTTCGTCGTCGGCGATATGGCCCATGTCGAGGGTGTGCCCGGCCAGGCGCAGGGCGCCATCCAGGGCGGACGGTATGCCGCCAACGCGATCCGGGCCGAGCTCAAGGGCGCGGACCCCACGCAGCGCGAACCGTTCCAGTACTTCGACAAGGGCTCGATGGCCACGGTGTCGCGGTTCTCCGCCGTCGCCAAGATCGGCCCGCTGGAGTTCGGCGGGTTCATCGCCTGGCTGGCCTGGTTGGTGCTGCACCTGGTGTATCTGGTCGGTTTCCGCCGCAAGCTCACCACGCTGGTGTCGTGGACGGTGACGTTCCTGTCGACGCAGCGCGGCAACCTGACGATCACCGAGCAGCAGGCCTACGCCCGCACCCGAATAGAGGAGCTTCAGGAGATCGCCGCGGGCGTGCGCGACACCGAGAAGGTCGCAGGCTAGAGCCGCGCGCCCTGCCAGGTCGCCAGGCAGCCGCCCGCGGCAAGCGCCAGCGGTTCACCCACCGTGTCGACCTCGGCGTCTGGATAGCTCAGTTCACTGATCGCGGCCATCGGTGCGCCGATCTCGTCGTCGGTGACCGAACCCCTGCCCAACTCGATGCGGTGCCGCAGGAGTGCAGTGCCGTTGACGTCGGCGTGCAGCGACCCTGACCAGAACCCGTGGTACTCATCGGATCTGCCGATCTGCACCCGCTCGCGGAGCCTGACACGTCCATGTGCGCCGACTTCCAGGCGGACCGAGGTGTGGTGACGTGAGTCGGCTGCCACGATCGTGGGTTCGGGGTCGAGGTCCAGCTCTCCGTCGACGTCGAGCTCCCAGATCGCGTGAGAATCAAGGGTTTTCGCCCCTGGGAGGGCCACCGTCGCGGCGGCGGTGCGTATCCGCAGCCGAGCGTCCGGTTCGACGACGACGCGGAAGTAAAGGACGTCGCCACCCAGCGGGGTCGCCGCCGCCGACACCAGATGGACGGTGTCGGGCCCGGTGAGCCGGGCGGCTAGACCGCCCACGCACTCGATACGCGGCCGGCGGTCCCGCCGTGCGACGATCAGCACCTCGGACCGCACTAGACGGGCACCCGGAGTTGGGCGCGCACCCAGTCCAGCACCGCGGCGGCCGTCGGGTCCTCGGTGAGCGAAATCATCACGAACGGGCGCTCACCGCGCACGGCCGCCGCGTCGCGGGCCATCACGTCGAGGTCGGCTCCGACCAGCGGGGCGAGGTCGGTCTTGTTGATCACCATCAGGTCTGAGTAAGTCACGCCGGGACCGCCCTTACGGGGAACCTTGTCGCCGCCTGCGACATCGACGACGAAGATCTGCACGTCGACCAGCCCCGACGAGAACGTCGCCGTCAGATTGTCGCCGCCGGACTCGACGAGAATGAGGTCCAGCCGGTCGTTTGCGGCGATGAGGTCGTCGATCGCGTCGAGGTTGGCGGTGATGTCGTCGCGGATCGCGGTGTGCGGGCAGCCGCCGGTCTGCACCGCGGCGATCCGTTCGTCGGGCAGCACGGCGTGGCGTCGCAGGAAGTCCGCGTCTTCGGTGGTGTAGATGTCGTTGGTCAGTACGGCCAGTGACACCTCGTCGCGCAGCTGTCGGCACAACGCCGCGACCAGTGCGGTCTTCCCCGAACCCACCGGCCCGCCGACGCCGATGCGCAACGGCTCCCCCCGTCGGCGCGTGCGCTTGGGTCGCTCGAGATGGTGGTGTGGCTCGCCGTCGGTGAAATGCGGTGGCATGACGATCCTTTCGGGGCGGACTACGAGACGAACAGGGGGCGCTCACGCCTGCTGTGGCGCTGGGCCAGCACGTCGAGCAACGGATCGGACAGGTCGGCCAGTTCCTTTGCCGCGGTGGCCGCGGTCTGGTCACACAGCGCCGACAGCTCGAACGTGAGCGCGGCGACGTCGGCGGGATCGAGCGCGAGCAGGCGCTGCGCGGCGGTCGCCGAACCGGTCATCGTGGTGTAGACCATCGAGAGGGCGGTCTGCTCAGCGCTCAGCCCCGCCGCGCGTCCGGCCCATCCCGCCGCGACCGACAGGTGTGGGGTGGCGTCGAGCGCGTCCCAGTCGTCGTCGGGCCACACCCGGCGGGCCAGCCGCACGAGGCCGCGACCCTGTGCGCGCGATGCCTGGCGGGCGGCGGGCGCCGGTGTGCGGGCGTCGGTTTCGTGGTCGGCCTGCGCGGGCGCGAGTTTTCCCGTGTGCACTGCCGCGGCCAGCGAGGCGGTCACCAGGCCCTGGGTGCGGATGCGTCGTCGCAGGTATGCCCGCAGCGTGGTCACGTCGGCCACCAGCCCGCTGGTGATCGCTTCCTCGATGCCGCCGGAGTGCACGTGCCCGCCGGTCGGCAACCGCGAATCGGCCAGTGCGAGAAGCGTGGTCAGGTTCGTCATCAGCTTCAGAAGAGGAAATACCGTTGTGCCATCGGCAGTTCGGCCGCCGGTTGTTCCTGCCAGACATCTCCGTCGATGTGGACCGTGAAGGTGTCGGGATCGACCTCGATGCGTGGCAGCGCGTCGTTGAGCGGCATATCGGCCTTGCCGACGCCGCGGACGTCTTTGACCGGCACGAGGCGCCGTTTCACGTCGATCCGGTCGCCCAGTCCGTCGTCGACGGCCTGCTGCGAGACGAAGTGCACCGACGTGGCGGCGGCGGCCGACGGCGCCGCACCGAACATCGGGCGCGGCAGCACCGGTTGCGGTGTCGGGATCGACGCGTTGGCGTCTCCCATTGCGGCCCAGGCGATCATGCCGCCCTTGAGCACCGCGTGCGGGCGCACACCGAAGAACGCGGGCTCCCACAGCACGAGATCGGCGAGCTTGCCCACCTCGATCGATCCGATCTCGGCGTCGAGGCCGTGCGCGATCGCCGGGCAGATCGTGTACTTGGCGACATAGCGTCGCGCGCGGTGGTTGTCGGCTTCCCTCGCCCCCGAGGTGTCGCCGTCCAGCGCACCGCGCCTGCGTTTCACGACGTGAGCGGTCTGCCAGGTGCGGATGACCACCTCGCCGATGCGGCCCATCGCCTGGGCGTCGCTGCCGATCATCGAGATCGCACCGATGTCGTGCAGCAGGTCCTCGGCGGCGATAGTCGACGGCCGGATGCGGCTCTCGGCGAACGCGAGATCCTCGGGGACGCTGGGGTTGAGGTGGTGGCACACCATCAACATGTCGAGGTGCTCGTCGAGCGTGTTGACCGTGTGCGGGCGCGTCGGATTGGTCGAGCTGGGCAGCACGTGCGGTTGCGCGGCGACGGTGATGATGTCGGGAGCGTGTCCGCCACCTGCTCCCTCGGTGTGGTAGGCGTGGATCGACCGGCCCGCGATCGCGCCGACGGTGTCCTCCACGAAGCCGGCCTCGTTGAGGGTGTCCGAATGCAGTGCGACCTGTACGCCCGACGCGTCGGCAACGGTCAGGCAGGCGTCGATCGCCGCTGGGGTGCTACCCCAGTCCTCGTGAAGTTTGAATCCCGATGCGCCGCCGCGTAACTGCTCCCACATGGCCTCGGCGCTGACCGTGTTGCCCTTGCCGAGCAGCGCGATGTTCATCGGCCAGGAGTCCAGCGACTCGAGCATGCGGGCCAGATGCCATGCCCCGGGGGTGACCGTGGTGGCCTTGCTGCCTTCCGCCGGGCCGGTTCCGCCCCCGATCATGGTGGTGATGCCACCGCCGAGCGCTTCGGCCATCGTCTGCGGGCAGATCAGGTGCACATGGCAGTCGATGCCGCCCGCGGTGACGATGCGGCCGTTGCCCCCGATGATCTCCGTCGACGGCCCGACCACGAGGTCGGGATGGACGCCCGACATGATGTCGGGGTTGCCGGCCTTGCCGATCGCGGTGATGCGGCCGTCACGAATGCCGATGTCCGCCTTGATGATCCCCCAGTAATCGAGGATCACTACTCCGGTGATGACGGTGTCGGGAGCCCCCTCGGCACGTGTTGCGCGTCCCTGCCCCATGGATTCGCGCAGCACCTTGCCCCCGCCGAAGACGGCCTCGTTTCCGGCGAGTTCGGGCCCGCCGCTGCGGTCCTCGGTGATCTCGATGAACAGGTCGGTGTCGGCCAGTCGGATCCGGTCGCCGGTGGTCGGCCCGAAGAGGGCGCCGTACCTGGCGCGTGGCAACCGGGTCATCGGGCTCCTCTGCTCTCGGCGGACGTGCTCATCGGTTGTTCAGACGGCCGGGCGGGTCCAGCCGGCCGGGCGGGTCCAGGTTCAGCCCGTGCACCTCGCGCGAGCCTCCGAGCGCGACGAGCGAGACGGTCTGGGCGACACCGGGTTCGAACCGCACTGCGGTCCCCGCGGGGATATCGAGCCGGTGGCCGTGCGCGGCTGCGCGGTCGAAGGACAGCGCGGCATTGGCCTGCGGCAGGTGGACGTGGCTGCCGACCTGCACCGGCCGGTCTCCGGTGTTGACGATCTCCATCGCGAGCCGCTCGGCGCCCGCGTTGATCTCGATGTCGCCGTCCCCGTACAGGATTTCGCCGGGCACCATCGGTTCGGTCATGGGATCGGGTGGTGGACGGTGACGAGCTTGGTGCCGTCGGGGAACGTCGCCTCGACCTGGACGTCCTCGAGCATCTCGGGCACGCCCTCCATGACGTCGTCGCGGCGCAGAACCTCGCGGCCGCTGGCCATCAGCTCGGCCACCGTGCGGCCGTCGCGGGCACCTTCGAGGAGATGGTCGGTGATCAGCGCGACCGCTTCGGGGTGGTTGAGCTTCAGGCCACGACCCTGTCGGCGCCGGGCGAGCTCGGCCGCGTAGGAGATCAGCAGGCGGTCCTGCTCATGCGGGGATAAACGCATAGTGGGCGATATTGCCACGGAGCGCGGCGATCAGCAGCGCACGCGATGTCTTACGCCGCCGGCATGTTCTGCAGCCGCACCTGTCCGCGCGCGACGAGCTTGTCGTCGTCGGCGGTGATGGTGATCTGCCACAGCTGCTGACGCCGGCCGCGGTGGATCGGGGTGGACACCGCGGTGACGGTTCCCGAGGAGATGGCCCGCAAGAAGTCGGTGTTGTTGTTGACACCGACGACGTTGCCGCCGCCGTTGTCGGCGAGCCAGACCGCGGCAGACACGCTCGCCAGGCTCTCGACGATCGAGCAGTACACGCCGCCGTGCACGATGCCGTAGGGCTGAAGCAGCTTGTCCGTGACTGTCAGCTGTGCGCGGCCGCCGTCGGGACCGAGTTCGAGATAGGTCAGGCCGAGCTCGGTGTCGAAGCCCTTACCCAGGTCGGAAGGCAGGTCGGAAGTCACGGATCGTGTCTACACGCTGTCGAACACCATGACCGCGCCGGGTGCGCGGAGTTAGGGTCAGCCATGGCCAAGACCGCGAAAGACCTCGTTGAAGCCGCCAACGCTGTGGTGCCCAAGATCTCCCACGCCGAGGCGAAGGAAATGATCGACAAGGGTGCGTTGGTCGTCGACGTCCGCGACGCCCCCGAACTGGAGAAGAGCGGCAAGGTGGCGGGCGCCGTGCACGTTCCCCGCGGCATGCTCGAGTTCCGTGCCGACCCCGAGTCGCCGTATCACGACCAGAACTTCGCCAAGGACAAGCCGGTGATCGTGTACTGCGCCTCCGGTGGGCGCTCGGCGCTCTCGGGGCAGGCGCTCAAAGAGCTCGGTTATCAGGACGTGTACAACCTCGGTGCGTTCGGCGACTGGGCCGACAGCGGTGGCGCCGTCGAAAAGGCCGGCGGCGAAAACGCCTGACGCACACGGTATTCAGGGCGCACATGCGGACGAGCCCCGCACCAATGGTGCGGGGCTCGTCCTCCGTGTGGACCGGGGGTCTCTGCAGCCCTCAGGACTCCGGCGCGGTCCGGTGGTTCGTGTTGATCTCTGGTCAGAGCATAGGCAAGGCTTGCCTAATTAAGCAAGACTTTCCCCGCGATTGGTCGTGAGGTGCCCCGGACCGGAAGTCCGAAGCCGACGAGCGCGTCGAGCACGGCCTGCCCGCGCCGCATGCTCGTCCACTCGCTGGAGCCGGCGAGCAGCGGCACCTGCGTGGCGGCGCTGACGACCGCCCCGCCCACGACGTGCCACATCGAGGCGACCGACATCGCTCCCCCGCTGATCTCGACCAGCTTGGCGAACAGCGGCGCCAGCGCGCGGTGGCTGCGGTGTGCGACCCATGTCGTCAACGCCGCCTCGCTGGGCAGCGCCACGATGCCGTCGCGCGTCGAGTTTCCGGCGCGGTTGGACCTGTGGTCGAAGTACGGATCGTCGGGAAGGGCCCGCAGCGTCGGGTCGACGACGCCGACCCAATCGATCGCACCTTCGGAATCCGCGTGCACCCACAGGTTCTCCAGGCCGGTGTCCCATGCGCGGCCTTCGAGTACGACCAGCGGCACGACGCGCCCGACGACCACGTGGGCGAGGGTGGCCGCCAACTGGTGTGCCACCGCGGCGCGGCTGTCGGTCTCCTCGGCGGCCAGATCGAACATCGTTTGCAGACGGTCCGTGCTCAGCGCGTCGGCCAGCGGCCACCACCGTCGCCGGGACAGGTCCCGCATCACCGCGACGCCGTAGACCCGCGGACACTCGGGATAGAGCTCACGGAGTCGTCGACTCGATTCATGCAGCGGCAACGTCCTGTGGATCGCCATGCTCGCGATGAGTGGATCGTCGACCAATACCGTCATAGGGCCTCCCGCATTCAAGTTAGGTAAGGCTTACTATAGCTACGCGCGTCACGACGACCAGACCCTGTGACTGCTTTCACACCACCCTTCGGATGGGCGGTGACCACGGGCGGAGGTTCGAGCCGGGCGACGGTGGGCCCTTGTCCACCAGGCGAAATACGACGCACCGTAGTAAGACGTAGTACGCTGGATCAATAGCCTCTAGGAGATGAACGGACCATGGCGAAGTTGACGCGTCTGGGGGAACTGGAACGCGCGGTGATGGATCACTTGTGGTCCTCTCGCGAACCCCAAACCGTGCGCCAAGTTCACGAGGCGCTCGCCGCCCAACGCGACTTGGCGTACACCACGATCATGACCGTGCTGCAGCGGCTAGCGAAGAAGAACCTCGTCGTGCAGCACCGCGATGACCGCGCCCACCGATACGCACCAACCCACGGCCGCGATGAACTCGTCGCGGGCCTGATGGTCGACGCGCTCGACCAGGCAGCCGACTCGGGCAGCCGGGAAGCCGCGCTGGTGCATTTTGTCGAGCGCGTCGGCGCCGACGAAGCCGCGGCGTTGCGTCGCGCACTGACCGAACTGGAGAGCAAGGTTCGCGTTTCGCCGCCCGCTGGTAATTCGGGCACCGGCTGAGAGAGACTGACGGCGTGTCCGCGCTGGCCTTCACCGTCCTGGCGCTGGTCCTGTCGGGACCGGTGCCCGCCGTCCTGGCGCGCGCGTCGTGGCCGTTCCGCGCACCGCGAGCGGCGATTGTGTTGTGGCAGGCGATCGCGCTGGCCGCCGTCCTGTCGGCCTTCTCGGCCGGAATCGCCATTGCGAGCAGGCTTTTCGCGCCGGGTCCCGACGGTCGGCCGACCGCCACCATCACCAGCGAGATCGCCGTCATGGGCTGGCCGGTGTGGATCGCCTACGTCGTGGTCTTCGCGCTGACACTGGTGATCGGTGCGCGGCTGATCGTGGCGGTGTTGCAGGTGGCCATCGCGACGCGGCGCCGTCGCGCCCACCACCGGATGGTCGTCGACCTCGTGGGCAAGTCGCAGAAGTGGGCCCACGCCCACGCCGGTGACGGGTTGCGCATCCTGAACGTGGACCAGCCGCTGGCGTACTGCCTGCCGGGCGTGCGCAGCCGCGTCGTGGTCAGCGAGGGCACGCTGACGACGTTGGCGGACAACGAGATCTCGGCGATCCTCAGCCACGAACGCGCGCACCTGCGCGCCCGGCACGATCTCGTGCTGGAGATGTTCACCGCGGTGAACGCGGCGTTCCCGCGCTTCGTCCGCAGCGGAAGCGCGCTGGACGCGGTCCGACTTCTGGTCGAGATGCTGGCCGACGACGCGGCGGTGCGCAAGGCCGGTCCGACTCCCCTGGCCCGCGCGCTCGTCGCGTGCGCGGCCGGTCGTACGCCGTCGGGTGCGCTGGCGGCGGGCGGACCCACCACCCTGCTACGGGTACGTCGGCTCGGAGGCCGGCCCAACAGCCGGGTGCTGGCCGCAGGCGCGTACACGACCGCGGCCGCGGTGCTCGTGGTGCCGACCGTCGCGGTGGTGCTGCCGTGGTTGACCGAGCTACAAAGGCTGTTCACCGCTTAAGGGATAAGCCACCCGCGAACCGTGCGTTCACACAACAAAACAACGAAAGGCTGCCCGCATGAGCTCTGACGCTTCCGCATCGACCACCGGTACCGCTCAAATCGGGGTGACCGGGCTTGCCGTCATGGGATCCAACATCGCGCGTAATTTCGCCCGGCACGGCTACACCGTTGCGCTGCACAACCGTTCGGTCGCCAAGACCGACGCGCTGCTCGACCAGCACGGGTCGGAGGGCAAGTTCGTGCGCAGCGAGACCATCGCCGAATTCCTCGACGCTCTGGAAAAGCCGCGACGGGTGCTGATCATGGTCAAGGCCGGGGATCCCACCGACGCGGTGATCAACGAACTCGCCGATGCGATGGAGGAAGGCGACATCATCATCGACGGTGGTAACGCCCTCTATACCGACACGATCCGCCGCGAGAAGGCGATGCGCGAGCGCGGGCTGCACTTCGTCGGCGCCGGCATCTCCGGCGGCGAGGAGGGTGCGCTGAACGGGCCGTCGATCATGCCCGGCGGCCCGGCCGAGTCCTACAAATCGCTGGGTCCGCTGCTCGAGGAGATCTCGGCGCATGTCGACGGTGTCCCCTGCTGCACCCATATCGGGCCTGACGGTGCGGGCCACTTCGTGAAGATGGTGCACAACGGCATCGAGTACTCCGACATGCAGCTGATCGGCGAGGCCTACCAACTGCTGCGCGACGGGCTGGGCAAGTCGGCCGGCGAGATCGCCGACGTCTTCGACGAATGGAATTCCGGCGACCTGGACAGCTTTCTGGTCGAGATCACCGCCAAGGTGTTGCGCCAGACCGACGCCAAGACCGGTAAGCCGCTCGTCGACGTCATCCTCGACGAGGCTGAGCAGAAGGGCACCGGACGTTGGACGGTGAAATCAGCGCTCGACCTCGGCGTCCCAGTGACCGGTATCGCCGAGGCCGTGTTCGCGCGCGCTCTGTCGGGATCGGTGACCCAGCGCAAGGCCACCACCGGCCTGGCCTCCGGCGACCTCGGTGAAAAGCCCAGTGACGTCGAGAAGTTCGTCGAGGACATCCGCCAAGCCCTGTACGCGTCGAAGATCATCGCCTACGCGCAGGGCTTCAACCAGATCCAGGCCGGCAGCGCCGAATACGACTGGGGCATCACCCCCGGCGACATGGCCACCATCTGGCGCGGCGGCTGCATCATCCGGGCCAAGTTCCTCAACCGGATCAAAGAGGCCTTCGACGAGAACCCCGACCTGCCGACGCTCATCGTCGCGCCGTACTTCCGCAGCGCGATCGAGGCGGCGATCGACAGCTGGCGCCGCGTCGTCATTACCGCCACCGAACTGGGCATCCCGATCCCTGGTTTCTCCTCGGCACTGTCCTACTACGACGGATTGCGCCAGGAGCGCCTGCCCGCTGCCCTCACGCAGGGCCTGCGGGACTATTTCGGCGCGCACACCTACGGCCGCATCGACACCGACCCCGCCAAGCGGTTCCACACGCTGTGGAGCGGGGACCTCAGCGAGGTCGAGGCCTAGCGTTCTCTCGGCAGGGAACCGTGCGCCGTCGGGCCACTAGACTTGGACCGACATGCGATTTCTGGAGGGCCACCGGCCCGCATACGACCTGACCTACAACGACGTCTTCATCGTCCCCGGACGCTCGGATGTCCAATCCCGGATGGATGTCGACCTGTCGACCGCCGACGGCTCGGGCACCACGATCCCGGTCGTTGTCGCGAACATGACCGCCGTCGCCGGCCGGCGGATGGCCGAGACGGTGGCCCGTCGCGGCGGCATCGTCGTGCTGCCGCAGGACTTGCCGATCTCCGCGGTGAAAGAGACCGTCGACTTCGTCAAGAGCCGCGACCTCGTCGTCGACACTCCCGTGGTGCTCTCCCCCGACGACTCGGTGTCTGATGCGACCGCGCTGATCCACAAACGTGCCCACGGCGTCGCGGTCGTCGCCTTCGAGGGCAGGCCGATCGGCCTGGTCACCGAGGCGAACTGCGAGGGCGTCGACCGGTTCACCCGCGTGCGCGACGTCGCGGTCTCCGACTTCGTCACCGCGCCGGTGGGCACCGAGCCGCGCAAGGTGTTCGACCTGCTCGAGCACGCCCCGGTCGACGTGGCGGTGCTCACCGAGAGCGACGGGACGCTGGCAGGCGTGCTGACGCGTACCGGTGCGGTCCGGGCGGGGATCTACACACCCGCGGTCGACGACAGCGGCCGCCTGCGGATCGCTGCGGCGGTCGGGATCAACGGCGATGTCGGCGCCAAGGCACGCAGCCTGGCCGAGGTCGGGGTGGACCTGCTGGTGATCGACACCGCCCACGGACACCAGGTCAAGATGCTCGATGCGATCAAGGCGGTCTCGTCGTTGGACCTCGGGCTGCCGCTGGCCGCGGGCAACGTGGTCTCCGCCGAGGGCACCAGGGACCTGCTCAGCGCGGGCGCGTCGATCGTGAAGGTCGGTGTCGGCCCGGGCGCGATGTGCACCACGCGCATGATGACCGGCGTCGGGCGACCCCAGTTCTCCGCGGTCGTCGAATGTGCCGCTGCGGCACGGCAATTGGGTGCGCACGTGTGGGCCGACGGCGGTATCCGGCACCCGCGTGATGTCGCACTGGCATTGGCTGCGGGCGCATCCAACGTGATGATCGGCTCGTGGTTCGCGGGCACCTACGAATCCCCCGGCGACCTGATGCGCGACCGCGACAATCAGCCCTTCAAGGAGAGCTACGGAATGGCGTCCAAACGCGCTGTGGCCGCCCGCACCGCCGGTGACGGGTCGTTCGACCGGGCCCGCAAGGCGCTGTTCGAGGAGGGCATTTCGACGTCGAGGATGGGCCTGGATCCGTCCCGCGGAGGCGTCGAGGACCTGCTCGACCACATCACGTCCGGGGTGCGCAGCACCTGCACCTACGTCGGCGCGGCGAATCTGGGCGAACTGCACGAAAAGGTGGTGCTCGGCGTGCAGTCGGCGGCCGGCTTCGCCGAGGGGCATCCACTGCCCACGGGTTGGTGATCCCTCCCCCGCAAGATCACCCGTTACCATGGGTTTCCTTCAGTCCTCTACGCGAAAGGGATCCCGTGCCGCAGGCACCCGTCGAGGCCCGGGTTGCAGAGGGGGCCAACCGGGCCGAGCGGCCCGAGCCTCCCGACGCCGAGCCTTCCTCTAGACGGCCGGGCAACAGGTCCGGCATCTGCGCGAGGACACCCCGATGAGCGTCGCTTCGACGGTGCTGTCTCTGCTGGCGATCGTGCTGCTGACGGCGGGCACCGCGGTGTTCGTCGCCGCCGAGTTCTCGCTGACCGCGCTCGAGCGCATCACCGTGGACGCCAACGCACGCAGCGGCCACCGGCGCGACAAGATGGTCCAGCGGGCGCACCGGACGCTGTCGTTCCAGCTGTCCGGCGCCCAGGTGGGCATCTCGATCACCACGCTGGCGACCGGTTACCTGGCCGAACCCGTCGTCGCGCGGTTGATCCACCCCGGCCTGGACGCGATCGGCATACCCCCGGCCTACACCGGCGGATTGGCGCTGGTGCTGGCCATCGCGATCGCCACCTCGATCTCGATGGTGTTCGGCGAGCTGGTGCCCAAGAACCTCGCGGTCGCCCGGCCCGTGCCGACGGCGCGTTGGTCCGCCGGACCGCAACTGCTGTTCTCGGCGCTGTTCACCCCGCTGATCCGGCTGACCAACGGCACGGCCAACATGATCCTGCGTCGCCTCGGGATCGAACCCGCCGAGGAGCTGCGCTCGGCGCGCTCCCCACAGGAACTGGTGTCGCTGGTGCGCAGTTCGGCCCGCAGCGGCGCACTGGATCCCGTCACCGCGGTGCTGGTCGACCGGTCGCTGCGGTTCGGCGATCGCTCCGCCGAGGAGCTCATGACCCCCCGGCAGAAGATCGAGGCCCTCGACGCCGACGCGACGGTCGCCGAGCTGGTCACCGCCGCGATCAGGACGGGATACTCGCGCTTCCCGATCATCCGCGGAGACCTCGACGAGACGATCGGGATCGCGCACGTCAAGCAGGTGTTCGAGGTGCCGATCGACGAACGCGCGACCACCCGGCTGGCCTCGCTGGCGCTGCCGGTCGCCAAGGTGCCATCGACTCTGGACGGCGACACAGTGATGACCCAGATCCGCGCCAACGGCCTCCAGACCGCGCTGGTGGTCGACGAATACGGCGGCACCGCGGGCATGGTCACCGTGGAGGACCTGATCGAGGAGATCGTCGGCGACGTCCGCGACGAGCACGACGACGAGGCCCCCGATGTGGTGCCCGCGGGCCGCGGCTGGCAGATATCGGGCCTGTTGCGCATCGACGAGGTGGCAAGCGCCACGGCGTTCCGCGCCCCCGAGGGCGACTACGAGACGATCGGCGGCCTGGTTCTCGAGAAGCTCGGGCACATCCCCGACGAAGGTGAGTCGGTCGAGCTCGAGGCGTTCGACCCGGACGGTCCGCTCGAGAGTCCGATTCGCTGGCTGGCCACCGTGCTGCGGATGGACGGCCGCCGAATCGACCTGCTCGAGCTCACCGAACTGGGCCGCACCGGCGAGGCCGACGGGAGAAGTACCGATGGGTGACCTCTTCGGTGTGCTGCTGACGGTGCTGCTGCTGGCTGTCAACGCGTTCTTCGTCGCCTCGGAGTTCGCGTTGATCTCCGCGCGGCGCGATCGGCTAGAGGCGCTGGCCGAACAGGGCAAGAAGAGCGCCGTCACCGTGATCCGCGCCGGTGAACACCTGTCGCTGATGCTCGCGGGCGCTCAGCTGGGTATCACGATCTGTTCGATCCTGCTCGGTCGCGTCGGCGAACCCGCCGTCGCGCATCTGCTGGAGAAGCCGTTCGACGCCGTGGGTGTGCCCGACGCGGTGCTGCACTCGGTGTCCTTCGTCGTCGCACTGGCCATCGTGGTCGTCCTGCACGTGCTGCTCGGTGAGATGGTGCCGAAGAACATCGCGATCGCCGGCCCGGAGTCGGCGGCCATGCTGCTGATACCCACCTACCTGGTGTGGATCCGCATGGCCCGCCCCTTGATCGCGTTCTACAACTGGTGTGCCAACGTGACCCTGCGGGCGTTCGGGGTGGAGCCCAAGGACGAACTCGACGTCACGGTGTCCACGGTCGAACTGTCGGAGATGATCGCCGAATCGCTGTCCGAGGGGCTGCTCGACCCCGAGGAACACAGCAGGCTCACCCGCGCCCTGCAGATCCGCGATCGCGCGGTCAAGGACGTCGCGTTCCCGCTGCGCGACATTCGGACGGTGTCGGTGGCGCGCGAAGGGGCGGGGCCGACCGTCGGCGCCGTCGAAGAGGCGCTGGCCGAGACCGGTTATTCGCGCTTCCCGATCACCGACGCCTCCGGCACCTACCTGGGATACCTGCACATCAAGGACGTGCTGGCCTTCGTCAACGACCCCGACGCCGTGCTGGACCTGTCGATGGTGCGCCCGCTGCCGGTGGTTCCGTCGTCGCTCCCGTTGCCCGAGGCGTTGTCGCGGCTGCGGCGCACGAACAGCCACCTGGCGCTGGTGACCGCACCCGACGGCAGCGTGGAGGCGATGGTCGCCCTCGAGGACCTCGTCGAGGACTTGGTGGGCACCGTGCGCGACGGGACCCATCGTGTCTGACGTCGCCGTGCGCGGCGCTTCCGTGCTCGACGAGTCGGACTGGAGCACCCGAGAGCGGGCCCATCAGCGCCGGGCCGACGCGTTCTGCGCACCTCACCGTCGTCGCGCCCGTCGCGGCGAGAAGCACCCGGTCTGGGACTTCCTGTTCACCTACTACAGCTTGCGGCCCGCCAAGTTGCGAATGTGGCACCCCGGCTTCGGTCTCGCTTTGGCCGGCGGCGCACAGCGCTTCCTGAGCCGGACGGGGTACGCGAGTGACCACTCCGGGGTGGTCGTGAGCCCGGAGTACCTGGTGGCGCGGATCGACACCGTGCGGTTCGTCGTCCGGCTGTTGCGTTCGACGGCGGCGCGCCCGGCCCGGCTGAATTGTTTCGGGTTGCACGAGTGGGCGATGGTCTACCGGTCGTCGACGGTGCGCCACGACCGGGTGCCGTTACGGCTCGGCGCGGCGGGCACCGACGCGGTCGTCGAGTCGATACCTTTGCGCTGCAGTCACTTCGACGCGTTCCGCTTCTTCACCGAACCGGCCGCCGGACGCAACGCCGAACAGCTGACCCGGCAGAGTCAAGTTGCCACCGAACAACCTGGCTGTCTGCACGCCGCGATGGATTTATACAAGTGGTCGTTCAAGCTCGGCCCGCTTATCAACTCGGAGTTCGTGATGGACTGCCTCGAGCTGGCCGCCGAAGCCCGCGAACTCGACATGCGGGCCAGCCCCTATGATCTCCGCGAATACGGATTCGAGCCGATCGCGATCGAGACACCGGCCGGTCGAGCCGAATACGTGCGGATCCAGCAAACCATCGCGGAGCGGGCGGCCCCGCTGCGGGACGACCTCGCCGATCGGTGCGAACGGCTTCTGACCGCAGCAGCCCGGGACGGCTGACCAGCCGGTTGAGGATAAGCCGTATTACCGCTGGGTAAGCTGGGACGACAGTTCGAGGAGGAATGATGACCGATCGCGTGACGGTGGGAAACCTGCGCGTGGCCCGGGTGCTGTACGACTTCGTCAACAACGAGGCGTTGCCCGGCACCGACATCGACCCCGACACCTTCTGGTCCGGCGTGGACAAGGTCGTCGCCGATCTGACGCCCAAGAACGAAGAACTGCTGGCCAGACGCGACGATCTGCAGGCCCGCATCGACAAGTGGCACCGGCAGCGGGTCATCGAGCCGCTCGACCATGACGCGTACAAGGCGTTCCTCACCGAGATCGGCTACCTGCTCCCCGAGCCCGACGACTTCACGATCACCACCGCGGGCGTCGACGACGAGATCACCACGACCGCCGGACCTCAGCTGGTGGTGCCCATCCTCAACGCCCGCTTCGCGCTGAACGCCGCGAACGCCCGCTGGGGCTCGCTCTATGACGCCCTCTACGGCACCGACGTGATCTCCGAGGACGACGGCGCCGACAAGGGTTCCAGCTACAACAAGGTTCGCGGCGACAAGGTCATCGCCTACGCCCGCCGATTCCTCGACGGCGCTGCGCCGTTGGCCTCCGGCAACTGGAGCGAGGCCACCGGTCTGCGCATCGACGACGGCCAGCTGCTCGTCGACCTGGGCGACGACAACGCTTCGGCTGCTGACTCCTCGCGCGAGCGCTCGTCGGTCGGGCTCGCGGCACCCGAGCAGTTCGTCGGCTACACCGGAGACCTCGGCTCGCCGCAGTGGTCGGTGCTGTTGCGCAACAACGGATTGCACGTCGAGATTCTCGTCGACCCGGAATCGCCCATCGGTTCGACCGATGCCGCGGGCATCAAGGACGTCGTCCTGGAATCCGCGGTCACCACGATCATGGACTTCGAGGATTCGGTCGCCGCCGTCGACGCCGAGGACAAGGTGCTCGGGTACCGGAACTGGCTGGGCCTCAACCGCGGTGACCTCACCGAAGAGGTGAGCAAGGGCGGTAAGACCTTCACCCGCAAGCTCAACGAGGACCGCACCTACACCACCCCGGACGGCGAGGGCGAGCTGACGCTGCCCGGACGCAGCCTGTTGTTCGTGCGCAACGTCGGACACCTGATGACCAACGACGCGATCGTGCGGACGGACGGCGACGGCCAAGAGGTCGAGGTCTTCGAAGGCATCCAGGACGCGCTGTTCACCAGCCTCGTCGCGATCCACGGCCTGAAGTCCGGGGACGGCAACGGCCCGCTGGTCAACAGCCGCACCGGCTCGGTGTACATCGTCAAGCCCAAGATGCACGGCCCCGACGAGGTGGCCTACACCGTTGAGTTGTTCGGCCGCGTCGAGGATGTGCTCGGGTTGCCCGCCAACACCCTCAAGGTCGGCATCATGGATGAGGAGCGCCGCACCACCGTCAACCTGAAGGCCTGCATCAAGGCCGCCGCCGACCGGGTGGTGTTCATCAACACCGGCTTCCTCGACCGCACCGGCGACGAGATCCACACCTCGATGGAAGCCGGCCCCATGATCCGCAAGGGCGCGATGAAGAGCACCCAGTGGATCCAGGCCTACGAGGACCAGAACGTCGACATCGGGCTGGCGACCGGTTTCTCCGGCAAGGCCCAGATCGGCAAGGGCATGTGGGCGATGACCGACCTGATGGCCGACATGGTCGAGCAGAAGGTCGGCCAGCCCAAGGCCGGCGCCACCACCGCGTGGGTGCCGTCGCCGACCGCGGCCACGCTGCATGCCATGCACTACCACGAGGTCGACGTCTACGCGGTGCACAAGGAGCTGGAAGGCGAGAAGCGCACCAGCGTCGAGCAACTGCTGGCCGTGCCGCTGGCCAAGGAGCTCGCGTGGGCGCCCGAGGAGATCCGCGAAGAGGTCGACAACAACTGCCAGTCCATCCTCGGATACGTGGTGCGCTGGATCGACGCGGGTGTCGGCTGCTCCAAGGTGCCCGACATCCACAACGTCGCGCTGATGGAAGACCGTGCGACGCTGCGCATTTCGAGTCAGCTGCTGGCGAACTGGCTGCGCCACGGCGTCATCACGCCCGACGATGTGGTGGCCAGCCTCAAGCGGATGGCCGCAATCGTCGACAAGCAGAATGAGCAGGATCCCGAATTCAAGCCGATGGCAACGGATCCGGACCACAACATCGCATTTCAGGCCGCGCAGGAATTGATCCTCTCGGGCGCCGAACAACCCAACGGCTACACCGAGCCGATCCTGCATCGCCGCCGCCGCGAGTACAAGGCCGAACACGGCGGTGCGTGATCCGGTGACCGGTCGGCGTCGCAAGTAGAGGGCGGAAGTGGGCAGGCACAGTAAACCGGATCCCGAAGATTCGGCAGGCGGGGATTTCGGCGACCGTCACGACGAGTCGGAGACCGAACGCTTCGGCTATCTCGGCGACCGCCCGGAACCGGGACCCGGAGGCTATGACGCAGGCTACGGCTCCGAGTACGGCGACGTCGACCGTCCCGATTATGCGGATGGTCCGGAAGACCCCGGTTACTCGGATTTCGAACGCGACTATTCGGAGCCCGAGACCGGCGCATCGGCTCCCCCGCCGGGAGTCCCGCCGCGCTCGGGCCCGGCGCACAGCGGTGAGTGGGAGGGCGGTGAGTGGACCGGTAGCCATCGCGCGGTCACCCCGGGCAGGCGTGGTGTCAGCGTCGGCGTCATCGCCGCCCTGGTCGCGGTCGTGGTGCTCGTCGGCGCGGTCATCCTGTGGCGATTCTTCGGTGACGCCTTGTCCGACCGCACCGATCAGGCCGCCGCGCGGTGCGTCGACGGTGAGCTGTCCGTCGCGGTGGTGGTCGACCCGAACATCGCCGAGCCGATCCAGTCGCTGGCCAACCGGTACAACGAGACCGCCGCCCCGGTGGCCGACAAATGCGTGAAGGTCGGCGTCAAACCGGCCGAATCCGACCAGGTGGTCAACGGTTTCACCGAGGCGTGGCCTCAAGAGTTGGGCGATCGTCCCGCGCTGTGGGTGCCGGGCAGCTCGGTGTCGGCGGCGCGGCTCGAGGCCTCGTCGGGCGCGCAGGCGATCATCGACAGCCGGTCACTGGCCACGTCGCCGGTGGTGCTGGCCGTTCGGCCGGAGTTGAAGAACGCTCTGGCGCAACAGAACTGGTCGACCATTCCGGCATTACAGAGCAATCCGTCGTCATTGGACGGGCTGAATCTGGTCGGCTGGGGCGCGCTGCGGCTGGTGCTGCCACTGAGCGGCGACAGCGATGCGTCGTATCTCGCCGCGGAGGCGATCGCGGCCGCGTCGGTGCCCGCCGGTGCGCCGGCCAGTGAGGGCATACGCGCGGTGAACACCGTCGTGGCGGGTCAGCCGCAGCTGCCGGACAAGAAGACCTCGACGGCGTTCGACGCGCTGGTCAAGGCATCCGATCCGGCGGCGGCTCCCGTGCACGCCGTCGCCATCACCGAACAGCAGCTGTATCAGCGCAGCGCCGGTCTGCCCAATGCCGCCGGCGTGGTCTCGGGATGGCTGCCGCCCGGTCCCGCGGCGGTGGCCGATTACCCGGCCGTGTTGGTGTCGGGCGATTGGCTGTCGCAGGAACAGAAGAGCGCTGCCAGCGAATTCGCCCGGTTCATGCGCAAACCCGAACAGCTCGCGGAGTTGGCCAAGGCCGGTTTCCGCACCGAAGGCGGAACGCTGCCCGACAGCGACGTCGTGGACTTCGGGCCGGTGCCTGCTCCAATGTCGGTGGGCGACGACCAGATACGCGCGCAACTGGCCAACGCGCTGACCGCCCCGGCGGCCAACCCGGCGGTGACGATCATGCTCGACCAGTCGATGCCCACCGACGAAGGCGGACGGTCTCGGCTGCAGAACGTCGTTGCCGCGCTGAACGCCCGGTTGCAGGCGTTGCCGGCCTCGTCGGCGGTGGGCCTGTGGACGTTCGACGGAACCGCGGGCCGTTCGGAGGTGAGCACCGGACCGCTGAGCGACCAAGTCGACGGCCAGCCCCGCTCGGCGGCGTTGACGTCAGCACTGGACGAACAGTCCGCCTCCGGAGGGGGTGCGGTCTCGTTCACCACACTGCGGCTGGTCTACACCGAAGCGATGGCGAACTTCCGCGAAGGACAGGAGAATTCGGTCCTGGTGATCACCACCGGGCCGCACACCGACCAGACCCTCAACGGAGAAGGGTTGCAGCAGTACATCCGCGGCGCATTCGACGATGCCAAGCCGGTGGCGGTCAACGTCATCGACTTCGGGTCGGACTCCGATCGCGCGACCTGGGAGGCCGTTGCCGAGATCAGCGGCGGCAGCTACCAGAACCTCGCCAGCTCCGACTCCCCTGAACTGACGGCGGCGATCGCGAACTTCCTCGGTTAGCGCCCGGCGACGACCCGGCTCACACGCCGCGCCCCTAGTCGCCGAACGTGGGTTACCGGCACACTTTTCTCGCGTTTGGCGTGCGGGTAACCCACGTTCGGCGGGCAGTTGAGTGGTTACGCGAAGGCCTCGACGGGCGGGCACGAGCAGACCAGGTTGCGGTCGCCGTACGCACCGTCGATGCGACGCACCGGCGGCCACACCTTCGGACGGTAGTTCTTGCCCAGCGGATAGGCCGCCTGCCCGCGGGTGTAGGCGTGCTTCCAATCGTCGATCAGCAGGGACTCCGCGGTGTGCGGTGCGTTGCGCAACGGGTTGTCCTCGGCGGGCCAGGTGCCGTCGCTGACCTTGTCGATCTCAGCGCGAATCGCGATCATCGCCTCGCAGAACGCGTCGACCTCGGCGAGGCTTTCGCTCTCGGTGGGCTCGACCATCAGCGTGCCCGCCACCGGGAAACTCATGGTGGGTGCGTGGAAACCGTAGTCCGCCAGTCGTTTTGCCACATCGTCGACGGTCACGCCGGTCTGCTTGGTGATGGTGCGCAGGTCGAGGATGCACTCGTGGGCGACCATGCCATTCTCGCCGGTGTAGAGCACCGGGTAGTACTCGTCGAGGCGACGCGCGATGTAGTTGGCCGACGCGATGGCGGTCAGCGAGGCGGCGCGCAACCCGCCTGGGCCCATCATCCGGATGTAGGCCCAACTGATCGGCAGGATCGACGCCGACCCGTACGGCGCCGCCGACACCGTGTAGGTGTCCGGTAGCTCCTCGGCGAGCGGATGGCCGGGCAGGTACCGCGCCAGGTGCGCGCGCACCGCGACCGGGCCCACACCGGGGCCGCCGCCGCCGTGCGGGATGCAGAACGTCTTGTGCAGGTTGAGGTGGCTCACGTCGCCGCCGAACCGGCCGGGCCGGGCCAGGCCGACGAGCGCGTTGAGGTTGGCACCGTCGACGTACACCTGACCGCCCGCGTCGTGGACCGCCGCGCAGATGTCGGCGATGTCGTGCTCGTACACCCCGTGCGTCGACGGGTACGTGATCATCAACGCCGACAGTCGATCCGCGTGCTCGCTCACCTTCGCGCGCAGGTCGTCGAGGTCGACGTCGCCGTTGGGTCGGCACGCCACCACCACGACACGCATGCCCGCCAGCGCCGCCGAGGCCGCATTGGTGCCGTGCGCGCTCGACGGGATGAGGCAGACGTTCCGGTCGGGCTCACCGCGCTCGGCGTGATACGCCTGGATCGCCAGCAGGCCGGCGTACTCGCCCTGCGAGCCCGCGTTGGGCTGCAGCGACACCGCGTCGTATCCGGTGATGTCGATCAGCCACTGCTCCAGGTCGGCGATCAGCTTCCGCAGCCCCGGGGTGTCGGATGCGGGTGCGAACGGATGCTGGCGCGCGAACTCCGGCCAGGTGATCGGCTCCATCTCGGCGGCCGCGTTGAGCTTCATCGTGCACGATCCGAGCGGAATCATGCTGCGGTCCAAGGCGATGTCCTTGTCGGCCAGCGACCGTAGGTAGCGCATCATCTCGGTTTCGGTGCGGTACCGCGTGAACGCCGGATGGGTGAGGAACTCCGAGGTGCGCGTCGCGATACCGGGGCCGTCGAACTCCGAATCGACCGGCGTCGCCGAGAAGGCCGACAGCACCGCCTCGACATGCGCAGCGGTGGTCGCCTCGTCACAGGACACCGAGACGTGGTCGTCGTCGACCAGCCAGACGTTGATGCCGCGTGTCTTGGCGGCCTCGCGCACCGCCGCTGCCCGGCCGGGCACCTTGGCCAGAACGGTGTCGAAGAACTCGCGGTGCACGACCTCGACCCCGGCTGCCGTCAACCCGGCCGCCACCGCACGCGCCCGCTGGTACACCCGGCGGGCGATCCCGGTCAGGCCGTCGGCGCCGTGGTAGCTGACGTACATCGCGGCCATCACCGCCAGCAGCACCTGCGCGGTGCAGATGTTGCTGGTGGCCTTGTCGCGGCGGATGTGCTGTTCGCGGGTCTGCAACGCCAACCGGTACGCCGGCGCGCCGTCGGCATCGAGCGACACCCCGACAAGGCGGCCCGGCAGCTGGCGCGCGTGCTTGGCGTGCACGGCCAGATATCCCGCATGGGGTCCACCGAAACCCATTGGCACACCGAATCTCTGGGTGCTTCCGAACGCGACATCGGCGCCGATCTCACCGGGCGGGGTGAGCAGCATCAACGCCAGCAGGTCCGCACCGATCGCGACCAAAGCGTCGCGGTCATGGGCTTGGGCGACGAGCTCGCTCCAGTTCACGACGGCGCCACTGGCTCCCGGCAGTTGAGCGATGACGCCGAAGAAGTCGCCGTCTGGCAGTCCCTGGGTCAGATCGGCGGTGACGATCTCGATGCCGAGCGGTTCGGCGCGGGTGGCCAGCACCGCGGCGCTCTGGCGGAACAGGTCGGCGTCGACGGCCAGCCGGTTCGACGGCCCGCGCACTGCGCGGTGCATCAGCGTCATCGCCTCGGCGGCCGCCGTGCCCTCGTCGAGCATGGACGCGTTGGCGACCTCGAGCCCGGTCAGATCGGTCACCATGGTCTGGAAGTTGAGCAGCGCCTCGAGGCGGCCCTGGCTGATCTCCGGCTGATACGGGGTGTAGGCGGTGTACCAGGCGGGGTTTTCAAGGATGTTGCGGCGCAACACCGGCGGGGTCAGCGTGTCGTAGTAGCCCTGGCCGATCATCGACACGGCCACGGTGTTCACGTCGGCGAGCGCGCGCAGTTCGGTCAGCGCCTCGTCCTCGGAGGCGGCCGCGGGCAGCCGGTCGAGCCCCGGGGCCAAATCGTCGGCCGACAGCGCGTCGAGGATGCCCGACGGCAGCGCCTTCTCGGCCAGTTCGTCGAGCGAGGAGACTCCGATCGTCTCGAGCATGCTGGCGACGGCGTCGGCATCCGGTCCGATGTGGCGGTCGGCGAAATCGGGCTGATGGTGATCGAACACTCGGGCTACTCCAGACGCGTGCAGGCAGAGGACCGCTGGGTTCCTCCCCCTCTGTCGTCGACCCGCTGCGGGCGCCTGAGAGATTCGGCGATCACGACGGTGCGAGAAGCGCCTTTCCCCATGGGCGGGCGAGGGCCGCCGGGCGGACCCGACCGGAGCTCACCGCTTTCCAGAGGCATCGGGGTCTCCTGCGGTCCTGGGTGCCTGAGAGGTTGACGGAGAGGTGTTGCTCCTTCGGCGTCCGTGACTGGCCGCCACGAAACTCTCCCGCACAAGCGCGATGCGCTGACGAGTTTACCGTCAGAGGCGCTGACCTCGACAGCGTGCGGGTGCGTGGCCCGGAATCTCAGCCGATCTTGCGGTCGCGGTGCTTACGCCGCGAGGCCAACTCGTCCTCGGGCGCCGCGATCGACTCGCCGCCGTCGGCGCGCTCACCGGGGAAATCGGCGATAGCGCCGGTCAACTCCCGCATCGCACCCGAAACCGCGATGCCGAACACGCCTTGGCCGCCCTGCAGCAGGTCGACGACCTCTTCGGCCGACGTGCACTCGTAGACCGTGGTGCCGTCGGAGAACAGCGTGATGTTGGCCAGATCGCGAACCCCGCGCTGGCGCAGGTGGTCGACGGCGACGCGGATGTTGTGCAGCGAGATACCGGTATCGAGCAGGCGTTTGACGATCTTGAGGACCAGGATGTCCTTGAACGAGTACAGCCGCTGGCTGCCCGAGCCTGCCGCGCTGCGGATGGACGGTACGACCAGCGACGTCCGAGCCCAGTAGTCGAGCTGGCGGTAGGTGATGCCGGCGATCTGGCAGGCGCTGGGGCCGCGGTAGCCGACGAGCTCGTCGGGAACGGAGTTGTCGGGGAACAGCCCGGCCTGGACGGGTTCTCCGGCCGGCTCCGGGGTGGTGGTCAGTTCCGAATCCGCGGGGCCGCTGGCAGCGGTGAGGTCCAGCTGCTCCTGACGTGGCGTGTCTCCCACTTCCAGATTCCTCTCGCCGATCGAACCCGCCTCTGTGACCTGCGTGGGGCACACATCTGCCAAGCCCGAGTGTGTCGAGCATACGCTTCTCGCCGTCCGCGGACTGCCCATCAGTGGTCCGGCCCCCAAAGTATGGCTGCCCGATTCGCCGATGGGGAAACCCTGCGCCGCGTGTCGAAGCGACGAGACGTTTCCGTGACAAACCCGCAGGACGTCGGCCGCCTCTAGGTGGCCTTGAAGTCGTCCGGTGAGACGCTGTCGAGGAACTCCTTGAACTTCTCGACCTCGTCCTCGCGCACCGCGCCCGCCGCTTCGTCGTCGTTCTCGTCGGGAATGATCAGCCCGGCCTCCGCCAGCACCGCTTCCTCGACGTAGATTGGCACCCCGACCCGCAGCGCGATCGCCACGGAATCCGACGGACGCGCCGAGACCTTGATGTCGCGGTCGAAGATCAGGTCGGCGTAGAAGGTGCCCTCCTGCAGGTCGACGATGCGCACCTCTTTGAGCGAATGACCAAGCGCGGCAATGACATCTCGAATCAGATCGTGTGTCAGCGGCCGGGCCGGCTCGACGCCCTGCTGTTCGAGCGCGATCGCGGCGGCCTCCGACTGGCCGATCCAGATGGGCAGATACCGGTCGCCGTTGGACTCCCTCAGCAGCAGGACCGGCTGGTTCTGCGGCTGCTCCACGCGAATGCCGACCACACGAACCTCACCCATCTGTGTCTGCCCTCCGCACCGAAGAAGCGAGCTTCATAGCCATCGCTTCGAGTCTAATCCTCAGCGATCCAGTACGTCGCGCACAGCCGACTTGATCAACGATGTGTGCAATGTGATCGCCAAGGCCGCCACTTCACGTGCCAGGTCGTCGGCCCGGTCGCGGGCGCCTGCCTTGTTGGCCTTGACGATCGGCCCCGCGATCTGGGCGATCAGATCGGACTGCCGATCGGCCGCCGACCGGAACGCCCGCAGGTGCCGGGGCTCGACGCCGTAGTCCTCCAGAGCGCGGGCGCACTGGGCGATCACCACGGAATGCTCGTCGAAGAATCCGCCTCGTCCGGGCGTGATGATGCCGGCCTTGACGAGCGCGCCCAGCAGTTCTTCTCCGACGCCCGAGCGGGCCAGCAGATCCTCCCGCGACAGGCGCACCTGCGTCGGGGCCACCGCCGCCGCACCACCGGGAGCGTCGGCGCCGTCTGTGCCGTCTGAGGACACCGGAACCAAACGCGGTACGCCGTATGCCGATCCGTTCTGGGGCAGCTCGCCGTTGGGCTGTGCGTCGAGCTGTGCCTTGATCACCTTCAGCGGCAGGTACTGGTCGCGCTGGGCGGTGAGGATGAACCGCAGACGTGCGCAGTCGTACGCAGTGAACCGCCGGTAACCCGACGCGGTGCGCTCGGGGGTGACCAGGCCTTCGGCCTCCAGGAATCGGATCTTGGAAATGGTCACGTCCGGGAAGTCCGGTCGTAGCAGATCGAGGACCGCTCCGATCGACATCCCAGTGAGCGCGGGAGTGTCGGGTGCGCCCATGGTTACTCTTCGCGCATGCGTTGGTCGACCACTAGCCGGCCTGACCGCTGTCGTCGTTCTTCGGGCCGGTGAGGAACACCAGGCGGAACTTCCCGATCTGCACCTCGTCGCCGTTGGCCAGCACCGCCGAGTCCACCGGTTCGCGGTTGACGTAGGTGCCGTTGAGGCTGCCGACGTCGACCACCTGGAACTCACCGCTTTCGAGGCGGAACTCGGCATGTCTGCGGCTCACCGTGACGTCGTCGAGGAAGATGTCGCTGTCGGGATGCCGACCGGCCGACGTGGTGGGCTGGTCGAGCAGGAACCGCGATCCCGCGTTCGGCCCGCGCTTGACGACCAGCAGCGCCGATCCGGCGGGCAGACCTTCGACGCCCGAAACGGCGCCCTCGGTGCCAGCCGTGGCCGGGGCGTCCAGTTCGTTGAGGAAGTCGGCGCGGAAGACGGACGTCGTCTCCACGGTGACTTCGTCAGACGTCTGGTCGGTCCCAGAGTTCTGGTCGTTTTCCGTCACCCGCTGCTCCTAACTGGCTGCTGTGGCGATACCGCGTCTGATGTCGACCGTACCGCGCGGCGAGCGCGATTGTGCCCACCACCGCCGGATCCGCCCTAGTTGGCGTCCGGTCTGCAAAACCCTAACAACCCGTCACTCGCTCACTGTGCTGCGGTAGCCGTCGGCGTCCAGCAGTGTGCCCAGCCCCTGCTCCAGGGCGGCGGGGTCGGCCTGCAGCTCGACCAGCCAACCCTCCCCATAGGGATCGGAGTTAACGAGCTGCGGACTCCCCTCGAGATCACCGTTGACCGCAACGACTTTCGCGGTGACGGGGGCGTAGAGGTCCGACACCGACTTGGTGGACTCCACCTCGCCGAACGACTCGCCGGCAGTCACCTCGGCACCGACGTCGGGCAGCTGGACGAACACCACGTCACCGAGTGCCGACTGGGCGTAATCAGTGATACCGACGCGCACGGTGTCGTCGCCGGTGCGCAACACCCACTCGTGTTCTTCGGTGTAGTGCAGGTCGGCTGGGATTTCGCTCACGGCGCTCCTCGTTGTTCAGCGGTTCGGCCCGGGTTGGCAACTGACCCTTATTTGACTGGCTGAGCGTATTGGCGCTGTTTCGGTTGTCGCAAGGCGGTCACGTCGACGCGGTCGGACTGCTGCACAGCCATGCTGCCGCCGACCCGTTCGACGCTGTCCATGGCGCCGCCGGGAATGGTCATGGCCGCGGCCAGGGTGGGCGGATCGCCAATGGCCAGAACCGAATACGGGGGGCTCATGGTGACGTCGTCGATCACCAGGGCGCCCGGGTTGCCGACGACCCAGGTGTCGACGCCGACGCGCACCGCGGTCTGCGCGTCGGCTCCCCCTCCGCGGATCTCCATTGCCTCGGCGCCGGCGTTGCGCAGTTCGTTGATCACGTCGAGCAGCGTTTCGGCGGGCACCCCGGGCGCGGTGTCGGTGATGGTCAACGTCACACCGGGGCCGGTCGCGGGCACGGTGCCGATCAGGATGGACAGCGCGGCGAGCCGGGCCTGGGCGTTCTCGATGGCGGCCTGGTCGCTGCTGCCGGAGGCCTGCAATTGCGCCAGGGTGCGCTGCAGATCGTTCACCTCGGTGTTCAGCGCAGCCTCCCGCTGTTGCAGCGAGTCGAGCAGCACCAACAGGTCAGCGGGCCGGGCGGTCTCGAGCGAGTCACCGGACTCGTTCTGTCGAACCTGGGTCACGATCGCCACACCGAGCAGTACGCACAGCACCACGGCCAGCGCCCCGAACACCACCTGGGAGCGGCCCCTCCGCATCACCCCGGCGATTCCGCCCGCGCGCAGATCGCCGATGTCCTGAGACGGCTCGTCGGGTGGCAGTTCGTGGCGGCCGCCGCCGGCGCGACGGTCGTCGTTGTCATCGGGTAGGGAATGCTGCGGTGTGTGCTCATTCATGGGCACTCCTCGTCATCACGCGCCGAACAACCTGCGGCGCAAAGCGGCTGCGTTGCCGAAGATCCGGATTCCGAGCACGACGATGATCGCCGTCGACAACTGCGTGCCGACCCCCAACTGGTCGCCGAGGTAGACGATCAGCGCGGCGACCAACACGTTGAACACGAACGACACCACGAACACCTTCGAGTCGAAGATGCGCTCCAGGTACGCGCGCAGGCCGCCGAAGACTGCGTCGAGCGCGGCGACGACCGCGATCGGCAGGTAGGGCTGGACGAACTCGGGCACGTCGGGGCGAAACACCAGGCCGAGCACCACGCCCACGATCAGTGCGGCGATTCCGATCATGTGTCTGACTCCATGTTCGTGTCATTGCCCAATCTGCTTGGCGAAGTTCAATTCTCGGACCGAGCCTGCGGGCAGCTGCAGCCCGTCGCCGGTGCTCACGCTCACCCCGACACCGTAGGAGGCCTCCAGCAGCCGCAGCCGCTGCAGGCCCGGGCTGCGATCGAACACCTCCTGCATCGCGTGCGGCGGTCCGATCGCGAGGACGACATAAGGGCTGTTGATCGGTTGATTGTCGACCAGGATGCCGCCGCCCGCCTGTCGGATAGTGACATTGGGGCCGATCCGCACACCGCCGACCGACAGCGCTTCGGCGCCGCTGACCCACAACGAGTTGACGACCAGTTGCAGGTCGCGGTCGAGAATCACCTGCCTACTGCCCGGGACCCGTTCTTTGGACACGTCGCTCAGGTTGGCCGACGACGCGCCCGGGTCGGTGACGGTGATCGTCAGCCCGGGCCCGATCACGGGCGTGGCCGCGGCGGCGAAGCTCGCCTCGTCGAGGCGGCTGAGCAACTGCTGGCCGCGTGCGTCGCCCTCCAGGCGCCTGCGGCGTTCGTCGTCGACCTCGGCCGCCAGTGTGTCCCGGCGCTCGGCGGCCGCGGTGGTGTCGGCCTGCGCCGTCCGCACGCTGCCCGCAAGCACATGCTGCGTCTCCTGGACACCGGGTGCGGTCGCGCGCGCCTGGGCCACCGCGGCGGCGAACACCACCACCAGCAGCAAGGCACCCGCCAGCTGCCAGACCCACTGTTGCCACTTCGGCCGCTCGCGGCCGGCGACCTTCGCCTCGGCGGCCGCGGCGTACCCCGGATCGAGGTGATCGGTCAGCAGCGACCGCAGCAGGGACGGCACCGGAATCTTGGTCGGCCGGTTCGCCTCGTGGGCGTTGCGGCCCGACTCCGGGTCATAGCCGCCGAGTGTGTTGCGGAAACTCTGCGTCATCGCGACACCTTCGGCAGTTGGCGCACCACCATGCCCACCTGGATCAGGTAGAGCACCCCTGACCACAGGTACATCAGCAGACCCCAGATCAGAAAGCCCCACCCGATGGCCAGCACCACCCGGCTCCACGTGGCGTCCCACTGCCCCAACAGGATCAGCGGCAGACCCGACATCAACGCGAACGTGGCGGCCTTGCCGATGTAGGTGACCGGCAGCGCGGTCAGGCCGCGGCTGCGCAGCAGCGGCAGCGTCGCGGCCAGCACGGCGTCACGCCCGATCAAGGTGAGCACGATCCACCACGGCAGCGACCCGTGCAGCCCCATGGCGATCGGGACCGTCAGCATGTAGATGCGGTCCACGGCGGGATCGAGCAGCTCCCCCAGCCGCGATGACTGGTTGTCGACCAGCCGGGCGATCTTGCCGTCGGCCCAGTCGGAGAACCCGCTGAACATCAGCACGGCCACCGCCCAGGCGTTGGCATGCACCACGAGCAGCAGCCACAGGAAGACCGGCACCAGCACCAGACGCACCGCGCTGAGCACGTTGGGCACGGTGAGCACCCGGTCGCGGGCCTGACCCGCCCCCTCCGGCGGCGAAGGCACCTGGCCATGCGCCTCGGTCATGGGCTAAACCTAGCGGAACACGCCCGGCAGGCTCAGCGCCGAGAGCGAGTCGTCGGCCAGTGGGTTGTCGTGCACCATGTACGTCCACGTCGAGGTCGGCCGGGCCAGCTTCGACAGGTCCACGCCCGGCTCGTCCTCGATCGACGGCGCGGTTTCAAACGTCTGCTGGGCCGCCTCTATCGCGTCGGCGGCCAGCGATGCGAACGCGTCGACGGCCATGCGATGGAACTCGTCGATCGGGGTCTGGTTGCCCAGCGCCCGCAAATGGATGCTCTCGCGGATGTCGGCCAGGTACGCCAGGTGGTCAGCCCAGCCCCGGTCGAGGTGGTAGAGCATGATCAGCCGGCAGATCGTCTCCAGCTTCTCCTCACCGAGCCGTTCGACGACCTCCTCGTAACGCTTCGGCGACAGCTCGGCGAGCTCCTCGCGCGCTGTGGGCGCGCGCAGCAAGGTGTTTCGTCGTTCGACGATGATCGAGCGCTGCTGAGCGATCAGCTGGTTGTAGCGCCAGTTGGTGGCGTGGATGTCCAGCATCCGGCCTTCGGCGACGCGCTGGGCGTGGTCGAGCAGGCTGGCGGCCTTGGGGCTGACGACGCGGCCGTCCTCGTCGGTCTCCATCGGCAGCTTGTTGGGTTCCAGATGCGCGACGACGACGTCGTCTTCCCAGCTCGAGAAGAACACCGACGAGCCGGGATCGCCCTGGCGCCCGGCGCGGCCTCGCAACTGGTTGTCCAATCGCTCGGTGTGGTGGCGGCCGGTGCCGATGACGTGCAGCCCGCCGAGTTCGGCGACCTCATCGTGGTCGGCCTCGGCTGAGCCCCCGAGCCTGATGTCGGTACCCCGGCCTGCCATCTGCGTGGACACCGTGACGCTGCCCAGCGTGCCGGCCTCGGCGATCACCGCGGCCTCTTCGGCGTCGTTCTTGGCGTTCAGCACGACTGCGGGAACACCTGCCTTGACGAGCTTCTCGTGCAGCTCTTCGGATTCCGCGACGTCGCGCGTGCCGACGAGCACCGGCTGGCGGGTCTGGTGAACCTCCTTGATGTGCTCGACGACCGCGTCGTTCTTGGCGGCCGCGGTGACGTACACCCGGTCGGGCTCGTCCTCGCGGATGTTCGGCTTGTTCGGTTCGATCGGTGACACGCCGAGCTTGTAGAACTGGCGCAGCTGTTCGCCGGCCGCCAGCGCGGTGCCGGTCATACCGCACACCGTCGCGTACCGGTTCACCAGCGCCTGGACCGTGATGGTGTCGAGCACCTCGCCGGTTTCGGTGGTCTCGATGCCCTCCTTGGCCTCGACCGCGGCCTGCAGGCCGTCGGGCCAGCGCTGCAGCTGCGCGATGCGGCCGCGCGAGGCGTTGATCAGGTGCACAGCGTCGTCGCGGACGATGTAGTGCACGTCGCGTTGCAGCAGGACGTGGGCGTGCAGCGCCACGTTGATCTCGGTCAGCGTGCCCGAGACGTGCTCCTCGGAGTACAGGTCGATGCCGCCGAGTTTGGCTTCCATCTTCTGGGCGCCGATCTCGGTGAGATGGACGTTGCGGCTGTCGGTGTCGGTGTCGTAGTCGACGCCGGGGGTGAGTTCCCCGACCATGCGGATGATCTCGACCTTGGGGGTCTCGCGGTGGGTGGTGCCGGCCAACACCAGCGGCACCAACGCCTCGTCGACCAACACCGAGTCGGCCTCGTCGATCAGCGCGACGTCGGGGTTCGGCGAGACCAGATCGGCGACGTCGGTGACCAACTGGTCGCGCAGCACGTCGAACCCGATCTCGTTCACCGAGGCGTAGGTGACGTCGCACTGGTAGGCCGCGCGGCGCTCCTCGGCCGTCGAACTCTCGGTGATCCAGCCGACGGTCAGGCCCAGCGCCTCCAGAAGCGGGCCCATCCATTCGGCGTCGCGGCGCGCGAGGTAGTCGTTGATCGTGATGACGTGCACACTGCGCCCGCCCAGGGCGTAACCGGCCGCTGCGATCGCACCCGAGAGCGTCTTGCCTTCACCGGTGGCCATCTCGACCACGTCGCCCGCGAGCATGCGCAGGGCACCCAGAAGCTGAACGTCGAATGGCCGCAGCGAGGTTTTGCGCTCGGCGGCCTCGCGGGCAATCGCCAGAAACTGCGGGATGTCGCTCGACTCGGCGAGGTCGTCGAGGTTGAGCAACTTGGCGGCCTTGGCCAGCTTTTCGTCGTCGAGCGCCGCGGCCTTCTCGTCGAAGTCCGCCGAGTTGCGCACCTGCGCCATCGATTGCGCCTGGCTCCGGTCGGTGCTGGCGCCGAGCAGCTTCCAGAACCTATTGCTGACACGACCTGAAGTGCGGGTCTTCGTCTTTGCCACACCGCTACCGTACGCGCTGCGCTCCTGGCCGCGGGCGCGCGTGCCCGCTTCGCGACGCCGCATTTCGCCAGCAGTCTGCGCACGTCCCCTACTCACGTGCGGGCCCACAGGGTGAGTCGACCGTGCGGAAGTCGATGCGCGCGAAATCGCACACCGGCTCGAAGCCGATCTTTCGATATATCGCATTCGAGGTCGGGTTGGCACGATCGGTGAAAAGCACCACCGCCGCGTCGGCGCGCTCCAGCGAGGCCTGGGAGGCCGCGGCGGTGACGGCCGAGCCGTAGCCATGGGCTCGGTGCTCCGCCGGTGTGAAGACCGGGCCGATGCGCGACACCCCCGCCACCGGCGCATGCAGCAGCGCCGTGCTGACCGGTGTGCCGTCGACGTCCCACATCAGGAACCGGCCGCCTCGGACGGCAGCGGCGTCGACGAAGCGAATCCTCGCGGCGTCGTCGCGGGGGTGGCCGAACGTCTCGCCGAAAAAGCGCTCCATCCAATCGGTCAGGAGGGCGCGATCGGCCTCGTCGGCCCATCGCGGCGCTCCTGCAACGCCGGTCGGTGGCTGCAAGGTCCCCAGCCGGTAGAGCCGCTCTTCGAGCGTGACGCTGCCGGGATGTCCGCCGTGAGACTGCCAGGCGTCCGCGATTGCGACCGCGACCTGACGAAGCCCGCGCACCCCGGTCAGATCGGGTCGCCTCCTTAGGAGATCGCCGGCGACGACGTCGGCGCAATCTATCGGAATACCGTTGCACACCAACGGGTATGACAGTGTTTGCATCGCGACGCCGACGACATCCGAGTTTTGCCACACCGACATCAGCAGGGTGCCGTCGGGGATCGCCGAGGCAAGGACTGTCAGCTCGACGGTGTTGGCGACCGGGTCGCGCCGGTACACCGGTTCGGCGATTGTGCGGAACTCGTCGGCGGAATCGTGAATGTGCACCTCCATGAGTCCAGCATGGCCCGAACGCCGAACGGGTCGAGCGATTTTCGTCGCGTTCGCTGCGGTGTGAGGGTGCGCAAAGTGCTGAGATTTGGCGGCGTTTCGTGCGCAAACACGCGCGCTCGCGGAAATAGGGCTAGGCGAGGTTGGAGCGACGGGGGTAGGCCACCGTCGGATCGGTCAGCACATTCACCACCGCGGGCAGCGCCGAGGAGAAGGCGCGCTCGAGGGCGGGTCGCAGTTCGGCGGGTGCCGACACCAACTCGCCGTGTCCGCCGAGCGCGGTTACGACCTCATCGTATCGGGTGCCCGGCCGCAGGTCGGCCACCACCGAATACCCATAGATCGCCTCCATCGGATGCTTCTCCAGCGCCCAGACACCGTTGTTGCCGATCACCGAAACGACCTGAATCCCGTGGCGCACCAACGTATCCCACTCCATACCCGAGAACCCGAACGCCCCGTCGCCCTGAAGCAGGATCACCTGGCGATCGGGCCGGGCCAGCTTGGCGGCCAGGGCGTAGCCCGGTCCGGAACCCAGGCAGCCGAACGGGCCGCTGTCGAGCCAGGCGCCGGGCACGTAGCTGTCGATGACGCGGCCGGCATAGGAGCCGAAGTCGCCTGCGTCGACCACCACGATCGCATCGCGGTCGAGCATGGCGCTGATTTCCGCGTACACGCGCATGGGGTGTAGCGGCGTGCGGTCGTCGCGCAGTTCATCGGCCTCGGAGGCACGCATCGCGGTCTCGGTGGCACGCAGGTCGGCGATCCAGGGTTCGTGATCGTTGGCGCCGACCGTCGACAGGGCGGACAGCGTGGCGCTGATGTCGCCGTACAGGCCGGCGGCGACCGGTCGCGGGGCCGGTCGATCCGGGGCGCATCGGTCGACGGCGATCAGCGCGGTATCTGCGCCGAACACACCCCCGAAGCCCAGCCGAAAGTCCATCGGCACGCCGATCACCAGCGCAACATCTGCCTGCTTCAACGCCTTTGACCGCGCCCTGGAGAACGCGAGCTGGTGGTCGGCGGGGACCGTGCCGCGGGCCATCCCGTTCATCAGCACCGGAATGCGCAGCGCCTCGGCCAGATTCAGCAGCGCCGTCTCGGCGCGCCCCCACCAGACGTTGGTCCCGGCCATGATGACCGGCCGTTGCGCCTCGGCCAGCAGGCCAAGCGCAGCGCTCAACGCGGCACCGTCGGCCTGCACCACCGCGGTCGGTTCGCTCAGCGCTCCTGGCGCGCCGGTGTCCGCGGCCTCGCTGAACACGTGGTCCATCGGAAAGTCGACGAACGACACACCCGAGGGCCCGCCCGCCGTCCCGGCCGCGGCGCGCAGCGCGTCATCGACCAGTCCCGCAACGGCATCCGGCGCCTGCGCGGTCGCGGCGAAGCGGGTCAGCGGCGCGACGAACGGGACGTGGTCGATTTCCTGCAGGCTGCCCTGCCCCCACCGCATGGCCGGTGCGCGACCGCCGAGGATAACCAGCGGTGACTGGTTCTGCTGCGCGGCGGCCATCGCGCTCATGCCGTTCGTGACACCGGGCCCGGCCGTCAACGCCGCGACACCCGGCACCCGGGTCACCTTGGACCAGCCCTCGGCGGCGAACGCGGCGGTCTGCTCGTGGCGGGTGTCGACCAGCCGGATGTTCTCCGCCCGGCAACCGTCGTAGACCGAGAACAGGTGCCCGCCGGAAAGCGTGAACACCGTGTCGATTCCGCTCGCCCGCAACCGCCGCGCGATCAGATGCCCCGCGTTCACGGTCGACGGAACCGGCGCGTCGCTGCTCATGGTGGCAGCATAACCACGCGTGAGGAACCCCGAGGAAACGCAAGTGTTGATCGCCGGCGCCGGGCCGGTCGGTCTCACCGCCGCCATCGAGCTGGCCAGGCGCGGCGTCGATTGCCGTATCGTCGACTCGCTGCCCGAGCCGCCGCGGCACGCCAAAGCCGTTGGTGTGCAACCACGCTCACTCGAGGTTTTCGAGAACATGGGCATCCTGGGACGGATCCTCGACGCGGCGACCCCGATGCGCGGTCAGCTGGTCTACGTCAACGGCGAACAGGTCGCGAAGGCCGACTTCGACGTCCCCGCCGATGTGCCCTTCGGCTTCGTCGCGATTCCTCAGTACGCCACCGAAGCCATCCTGCGCGACGAACTCGCGGCGCGCGGGGTGCGCGTCGAGCGTGGCTGGCGACTGACCGGCTTCGACCAGGACGCCGACGGCGTGAGCGCGACGCTGATCGGCGACGGTGAACGCACTGTGCTGGCCGGCTACCTCGTCGGCGCGGACGGCGCGCACAGCACGGTACGCAAGGCCCTGGGGCTCACCTTCGAGGGCGGCGCGTTCGCCGAGCAGTACATGCTCGGAGACGTCGACGTGGACTGGTCGCTGCCGCGCGGCTACGCCGTCCGGTCGATGCACCAGACCGACGGCACCACGGACGATCTGCTGGTGTGCATACCGCTGCCCGACGCTGCGCGGGCGGACTCGAAGCATCACCGCCGGTACCGGATGTCGATGCTGGTGCCCGACGAGTTGGCCAGCGCACCCGCCGACGGTGTCGCGCACGGCTTCGAGGGTGTCCGCGCGCCCGAACTGCACCACATCCAGGCCGTCCTGGACCGGCTCTCCCCCGAACCGACCACCGCGCGCAACCTGCGTTGGTCGTCGGTGTTCCGGATCAGTCACCGCATCGTCGACGCCTACGGGTGCGGTCGGGTGTTCGTCGCCGGTGACGCCGCCCACATCCACCCGCCGACCGGTGCGCAGGGGATGAACACCGGCATCCAGGACGCCCACAACCTGGCCTGGAAACTGGCGTTGGCGGTGTCGGGCGCCGCGACGCCCGATCTGCTCGACAGCTACGACGCCGAACGCCGGCCGGTCGGCGAGGAGGTGGTCGGGCGCACCGTGCGCAGCGCCCGCGACGGCATCGGCGCCGACTCGACCGATCCGCAGTACGTGATCCGCCGCGAGGCGCAGTTGCTCATCGATTACGCGGACAGCCCGATCGTCGCGTCGGGTGCAGGACGCCGAGCCGACGACGCGAACGGGCTGACACGCGACACCGTGACCGGCCCGCTGCGGTTGTTCCAGCTCTTCGGCCGCGACCACACCACGCTGTTGTACGCGGGTGCCGGCTGTGGCCCCGCCGACGTCGCGGACTTCGAACGTGCCGCCGCAGCGGCGATCGCCGTCGCGGGCGAGCGCGTGACCGTGCACATGGTCGCCGCGCCCGACGCCGACGTCGCCGACACGGCGCTGCCGCTGATCCGCGACGCAGACGGACAGTTCGCCCGCGCCTACCACTGCGCCGAGCGGGCAATGTTCGTGGTGCGGCCCGACGGCTATCTCGGTTACGCGGCGGCGCATGTCGACGCCGAAGACCTGGCTGCCCATCTGCGCTCCACATTCGCCCGATGAGCGCACGTTGTCCGACTCGCGGCCCGTGGTTGGTCCCTCTGAAACGCCTGCGGCGGTCGGAGAAGGTACCTTGCCGGAGTGAATGAGGGAATGTTCACCCCGACGCTGGACTGGGGCAGTGAACTGTGGATATCGCTGGTGTGGATCGCCCGAGCCTGGGCGATCACAGCGGTGTGCACTCTGATCGTCTTGGTGCTCATCGCGAAGTTCACCGAGTGGGGCCGTCAGTTCTGGCGGATCACCGGCGACTACTTCAAGGGTCCGGAGAGCGTCAGGATCTGGCTGTGGCTGGGCACGCTGCTGCTCTCGGTGATCATCGGGGTCCGCCTGACGGTGCTGTTCACCTTCCAGGGCAACGACATGATGACCAGCTTTCAGGTGGTGGCGTCCGGCCTGGGCACCGGCGACGACGCCATCCGGAACTCCGGCAGGGACGGGTTCTGGTTGTCGATGATGATCTTCGCAATCCTGGCCGTCATCCACGTCGCGCGGATCATGCTCGACCTCTTCTTGACCCAGCGGTTCATGTTGGCCTGGCGGGTCTGGCTCACCGACCGGCTCACCAGTGACTGGTTGGACGACAAGGCCTACTACCGCGGCCGATTCATCGACGACACCATCGACAACCCCGACCAGCGCATCCAGTACGACATCGACATCTTCACCGCCGGCGTCGGCGGCCTGCCGAACACACCCAACAACACCTCGACAGCCACGCTGCTGTTCGGCGCGATCAGTGCGATCGTCTCGATGGTCTCCTTCACCGCGATCCTGTGGAACCTGTCGGGGACGCTCACGCTGCCGTTCATCGGCGACGTGCCGCGGGCGATGTTCTGGATTCTGTTGGCGTACGTGCTGCTCGCTTCGGTCTTCGCGTTCTGGATCGGCAGGCCGATCATCTGGCTGTCGTTCTACAACGAGAAGTTCAACGCCGCCTTCCGCTATGCGCTGGTGCGCCTGCGCGACGCGTCCGAGGCGGTCGCCTTCTACCGCGGCGAGATCGCCGAAAGGTCAGGGCTGCGGCGGCTGTTCGCGCCGGTGGTCAGCAACTACAAGCGCTACATCAACCGCATGATGGGCTTCTACGGCTGGAACCTGTCGATGGACCAGATCATCGTCGTGCCGCCCTATCTGCTGCAGTTTCCCCGGTTCTTCACCGGTGAGATCACGCTCGGCGCGATGAGCCAGACCGCGGCGGCGTTCGGCAACATCGAGGCTGGCCTGTCGTTCTTCCGCAACGTCTACGACCAGTTCGCCGGTTATCGGGCTGCGATCATCCGGCTGCACGGCCTGGTGGTCGCCAACGATGAGGGCCGGGCGCTGCCCGAACTGACCACCGCGCCGTGCGCGGACGGCACCGTCGAACTCTCCGCCGTCGAAGTCCGCACTCCCGATGGCCGACAACTGATCAGACCGCTCGACATGCGGCTGGAGGTCGGTGACTCGTTGGTGGTCACCGGCAAGTCGGGCAGCGGCAAGACCACCCTGCTGCGCAGCCTTGCGCAGCTGTGGCCGTTCACCTCGGGCCGACTGACTCGCCCGTGTGGGCCCAACGAGACGATGTTCCTCTCGCAGATGCCGTATGTGCCGCTGGGCGATCTACGCACCGTGGTCAGCTACCCCAACGAAGTCGGCGACATCGATGACAGGACGTTGAAACACACGCTGCACAAGGTGGCGCTGCCGCATCTTGCGGACCGCCTCGACGAGGTCGACGACTGGGCCAAGGTGCTCTCGCCCGGCGAACAGCAACGGATCGCGTTCGCCAGAATCCTGTTGACCAAACCGAAGGCCGTGTTCCTCGACGAGTCCACGTCGGCCCTGGACGAGGGCCTGGAGTTCATGCTCTATCAGTTGGTTCGCACCGAACTGCCCGACACCATCCTGGTCAGTGTGAGCCACCGCAGCACGGTCGAACAGCACCACACCCACGAACTCGAGCTGCTGGGCGACGGCGACTGGCGACTGGGTCGCGTTGAGGGTGACGAACCGGCGAAGGTCTAACGCGCCACAGCGTGTGCGCCCGCGCGCCTGGCTGCGTGCTCACCCGCCCGCCGCCCGAAGAACGACCCTTCGCCGAGTTGGGTTCCGCTGGCGTAGCCCTTGCCGTCCTGGGCGATGTTGGACGCGCACGCTCCCGCCGCATAGAGGCCTGAGACGGCGGAGCCGTCCTCGCGCAGGACCTCTCCGTCGATCGACACCGCCAGTCCGCCCATGGTGAAACCCGAGTACATCGCGCGCCCCAGCGACAGGTCGAACGCCGCGAACGGGCCGGTGTCCTGGGCTGCGACGTAGTCGGGTTGTTTGTGGAAGTCGGGATCCTCACCGCGAGCGGCGAATTCGTTGTACCGATGCAGGGTCGCGACCAGGTTGCCCTGCGGAATACCCAGCGCCGCTTCCATTTCCTCCACGGTCTCCCAACCGTCGATGAACTTGATCAGCGGCATCTCGGGCATCTCCATGTGGGCCTCGTCGACGACGAGATAGGCCGTCTGCTCAGGCTGTTCGAGCACGAAAGCCGAAGTGCGCGAATGGTATGAGTCCTCGGCGACAAAGCGGTGGCCGTACTTGTTGACTATCACACCGGTGAGCAGGATCTCCGGCGGATACGCCGCGGCGGTGATGAACAGCTGATCCATGTTCTTGGCGACGCCGCCCGCCGAGATGCCCATCCGGATACCCAGGCCGTCATCGTTCGGATTGCCCAGGATGTAGGGCTCCACCTCGCCGTGGTGCTTGGTCTTGCGCTTCTGGCCGAGCGCCGGCGTGAGCTCGGCGACCATCTCGGGGTTCATCGCGAACCCGCCCGCGGCGATGATCACCGCCTTCGCCTTGATCGCGCCCGTCTCGCCGAAGTGCTTCCAACGCACGCCGGCCACCGACCCGTCGTCGACGACCAGATTGGTCACTCCCGTCTCGTAGCGGATCTGCACACCGAGCTCGGTGGCGCGCTTGACCAACAGGTCGATGACCATCGCGGCTCCCCCGAGCTCACCGGGTACCGGCACCGAATGGCCGCGCGGTGCCGGTTTGGCCTGCTCGCAGAACGGCCACACCTTCTCGTTGCCCGTGTACGAGAGGCCTTCAGTGCCCGGCGGCACCACCACCTTGCCCGGGTAGTAGCTGCGCTCGAACTGAAAACCCAAGTCCTCCAACCAGTTGAAGTGTTCGACGCTGCCGTCGCAGTAGGCGCGGATCTTGTCGAGCTCCGGATCACACGACACTGCGACGAGGTAGGAGTACATCTCGTCGGCGCTGTCCTCATGACCGGTGGCCTGCTGCACCGCGGTCCCGCCACCCAGATAGAAGTGTCCGCCGGCCATCGAGCTGGTCCCGCCGGCGTCGGCGGCCTTCTCCAGCACCAGCACCCGAGCGCCCGCGGCGGCGGCGCTGACCGCTGCACACCCGCCTGCGATGCCGAATCCGACCACCACGACATCGAATTCGTCGGACCACGACGCGACATCGGCGGCGTCGACGGTGTCGGGAATCTCAATGGTGCTCACTGCTGCTCCTGTTTGATGTAGTCGAAGAATGCCCTGATCTCGTCGGGGATGTGGGCGATCTCCAGGTACGGCACACCGGCGGCGGCGATGTAGGCGAACTCCATGCCACCGGGCATCACGCCGCGCTGCACCGCCTCGGCTTTCCGTTCGGTCAGTGCCGCTTCCACGTCGTCGACCTCGATGCAGATGTGGTGCATGCCGGGGCCCGCGGTGTCGAGAAAGTCGGCGTAGATATTGCGCCCCGAGACCGGTGCGATCAGTTCGAGCTGCGTGTCGCCGGCGTAGCTCAGCGAGATGTCGGCCACGAAGTCGGCGGGTTCACCGCGGTACGTGCACGCCTCCGGGGCGAAGTGGACGCCGGGCATGCGCACCCACTTCTTGGCGCCCAACATCGAGGTGAGCGCGCTCTCGGTGGCCTCGAGGTCCCGCGTCACCCACGCGATCTGGACAGGTGTCTGGGCAAGCATCGCGTCGAGAATATCCGCGGGCTGTCCACTTGGCTAGAACGTGTTCTAGTTCAGGCCTCGCCGTAGTACGCCTTCAGGCACCGGTCGGCAGCCTCCCGCGCGGCGGCGGGGTCGGCGCCGGAGGCGATGTTCGCCTCGTACCAGGCGTCGTTGGACAACGCCAGAAAGCGTCGACCCTCGGCGGTGGTGACCCACTGTGCCCCGAACTCCGGGTCGACCGCCTCCCCGGTGGACAGATGCATCGCCAACCCGAGCACCATCGAGTCCCAGCCGATGCCCACGGCGCCGGGGCCGAACTGCAGCGACATCTCGTCGCCGACGACGGCGATGTGCTCGATGACCAACTGTGCCCGGTCCGCGCCCTGGTCGCTGACGCTGACCTCGATCCAGCTGGTGTTGCCGCCGTACTCCCAGGTGGCGGTGAAGCTCTTCGGCGGGTCGCACGTCAGGATCGTTCCGCCGGCGTTGCCGTGCAACTGATAGCTGCCACCGACCTTCAGGTCGCCCGAGATCGGCATCAACCACCGCGGGATGCGCTCGATGTTGGTCACGGCATCCCACAGATCCGCCTGATCGGTGTCGTAGGTCTGCTTGATGGTGACGACGTGTGCCTCGCCGGCGTCGATCGTGCGTTTCCCGACGGTGCGTGCGACGGCACTGATCTGGTGGTCCACGTCGATCTCGGTCATGTTGCCTTCTTTCGTCGTTGTCGCTTACCGCGCGCGATCTCGGTGCCGAGTGCGTCGAGCTTCGGCGACCAGAACCGCCGGAAGCCGGCGAGCCACTCGTCGGCGTCGCGCATCGCCGCCCCGTCGACGGCGTAGAGACGGCGCTGACCGTCCGGCCGCACCGAAGTGAACCCGTTGTCGCGCAACACTTTTAGATGTTGCGAGACCGCGGGCTGGGTGATCGCGAACTCGTCGCCGATGGTCTCGGCGATGGCTCCTGCGGGCTGCTCGCCGTCGGCCAACAGCTCGAGGATCCGGCGGCGCACCGGATCGCCGAGGACGTCGAACGCGTGCACCCCTTCAAATTAAAGTCACAACTTATATAAGTCAATGCTTATCTGATTGCAGTGCGTCGATCAGCAGGCCGATCTGCAGATCGAAGACCGCCGCGGGATCGGTCAGCGTGTCGGGCCCGTACTGGCCGAACACCTCGAGGCTGATCGCACCGACCAGAGCCGCCCATGCCAGGAAGCTCTTGGCGATCGCGCCGTCGTCGCCCCCGAAGTCGAACTCGTCGCGCAACGCCTCGAAATCCGACGACAGCGGTTCGTCGACAACCGTTTTCGACGAGGGGATGTCACCGGCGGCGATACCGGCGCCGACCACGTCGAACAAGGCAGCCACGACGCGGGTCCCCGGGCCTACGGTGCGTTCTCGGGGCGCCTGGTATCCGGGCACCGGGGTGCCGTAGAGCAGCGCCCACGAGGCGGGCTCCTCGACCGCCCATCGGCGGGCGGCGTGCGCCATCGCGCGAAACTGCTCGCGCCACGGTGTGCCTTCGCCTCGGGCGTGGTCGACGTGATCGGCGAGTTCGGAATATGCATCGACCAGCAGCAGCGTCAGCAGTTCGTCGCGGCTGGACACGTAGCGGTACATCGCTGAGGACACCATGCCGAGGTCGCGGGCGATCGCCCGAAGCGAGAGCCCGGCCGCGCCGTCGGTCACGAGGTGACGCCGACCCAACTCGATGATCTGCTCCTCGATCCGCTGCCGGCTCTCGGCCCGTTTGCCCATGTGCCGAGTGTGACACAAAGCGAGATCACTGCTCTTGATTTTGTCGCGGCGAGGTGGCACCCTCAGTTAGAGAGCACCGCTCTCTGATCGAGGAGGTCCCCTGGGATGACAACGCGCTACGACGAACCGACGCGGGCCGCCCGCGTCATCAACCACGTCTTCCGCTGGCTGGCCGAGGCCGGTGTCAGTGTTGCCGGGACCAAGGCGCTCTCGGTGCGAGGCCGCAAGACGGGCAAGCGCCGAAGCGTGGTGGTCAACGTGCTCCCGGTGGGCGGTCGCGACTACCTCGTCTCCCCGCGCGGTCACACGCAGTGGGCCCGCAACGCAAGGGCGGCCGGCGTCGTCGAGGTCGGTCCGCGGTGGCGCCGCCGCGAGGTGCGGATCGCCGAGGTGCCCGACGAGGTCAAGCCCGAGCTGCTCGTCCGCTACCTGGACCGCTGGTTCTGGGAGGTCAAGGGACACGTCGGCGGTCTGACACCGACGTCGTCACCGGAGGAGTTGCGCGCCGCGGCGCCGTCGATTCCGGTGTTCGAGCTCGTGCGTTAGGGCAGGGATACGGAGCCGACGTTGGCGGATGCGGCGGAGATGACGGCCTCGCTGGCCTGTTGGCTCGCCGTCTGCCAGGACACCGCGGCCGGATACTGGCCCCAGGTGCTGTTGAACATGCCGATCAGCACCGCCCGGTTGTCGGGGGTGATCACGTACACCGGGCCGCCCGAGTCGCCCTTCTGGCTGACCACACCGTTGGCCATCGTGAACCAGCCGTTGTTGACGGCCTCGACGTTGCCGCAGCTCTCGCCGGTGACCACGCCGAAATGGCACACCGGCTGCCCGGCCGTCGGCACGACACCGGGGTCGGCCACCAGCACCTTGCCGCCCGGCAGCACGTTGTTGACCGCGACGTTGGGTGCGAGCGCGATCGCCTCCCAGTCGGCGATCTGGTGATTGGTGTCGACGGTCGCACCGTTGGGGGTGTTGTCGCGGTACACCGTCTGCATACCGATGAGGTTGCCGTTGCGGTCGCGCACCGGCCCACTGCCTCGGCAATGGCCTGCGGTGAACGCGATCCGGGTCGCCGGATCGACATAACCCAGCGTGCAGACGTTGTTGTCCTGGCGGATTTCCATGCCGGGATAGACCAGGACGCCCGGGTTGGCCTGCGCGGGCGCCGACATCAGCGCAACCGCGGTGATCGGGGCGGCCAGCGCCGCCAGTACCCGTAGCGAATGTCGGCGCACTGTCGTCTCCGCTCGTCGAGCCGATGAAGTTTCGGCACCGGCGCGTTGTGAGCCGCTTACCGGGTCGGGAGAGCTGACAATCACCGCCCGACCAGGAGCAACCACTCGACGATGGTCCCGTCACTTGCCCATCGGTGAAGGTCACAGAGACGTTACGCCCCGGCCGCGGTTTCGGCACGGGGCAGCTACGAATCGAAACCGAGGCCTAGCGCATCCAGCGTCCGCAGATAGGCGTTCCGGCGTCCGGCGGCGTGGTCGGCCCGGTCGAGTGACCACCGGGTCGCCTGGATGCCGACGGTGGCCAGCGGCTCGGGAGGAAACGGCAGTGGACGCTCGCGCACCATCTGCAGTTCGGTGCGCGGCGTGGGCCGGCCTTCGAGCAGGTCCAGGCACACGTCGGCGGCGAACCGGGAAGCGCCAACGCCCAGTCCGGTGAAGCCGTTGACGTATGCGACGCGGCCGTCCCTGGCCAGTCCCCAGTGCGCGCAGAACCGGGTGTTGGTGTCGATCGCGCCGGCCCACCGATGACTGAATCGGACGTCGTCGAGTTGTGGGAAGGTCAAAAAGAAGTGCTCGGCCAGCCGGCGGTAGCTCGCGGGCCGGTCCTCGTAGCGGGGCCGCACTTTGCGCCCGAAGTGGTAGACGGCGTCGTACCCGCCCCAGACGATCCGGTTGTCCGCGGTGAGGCGGTAGTAGTGGAACTGGTTGGCGCAGTCGTCGATTCCCTGCCTGCCGCGCCAGCCGATGCGGCCCCGCTGGTCGTCGGTGAGCGGTTCGGTGGCCAACACGTAGTCGTACACCGGCACCGTATGCAGCCGGTTGCGCTTGAGCAGGCTCGGATAGACATTGGTCGCGAGCACTGCTTGCCGCGCGGTGACGACGGCCTGGCCGGTCTGCATACGCAACCCGACGCCACCGGAATCCAGCCGGACGGCGTTGGTGTGCTCGTAGATGCGCACGCCCGCGTCCTGGCACGCCCTGGCGAGTTCGAACACCAGCTTGGCGGGGTGCACGATCGCGCAGGTGTGGGCGTCGATCAGGCCGGCGAGGTAGGTCGGCGAGGTCACCTCGTCGCGAACCTGGGTGGTGTCGAGGAACTCCCCCTCGCCGTCGGCCGCGGCCTGGCGCAACCACTCCACCTGATGCGGTTCGGTGGCCACTGTCAGGGTGCCGGTGCGCTGCCAGTCGGTGTCGAGGCCCAGTTCGGCGATCTCGGCCTGCATACCGTCGAGGTTGTCCAAGCCCATTTCCTCGAGAACGTCGAAGTCATTGGGCCAGCGGGTTTTTCCGTTCGCGGTGCCGTGCGTCAGGCTGGCCTCGACGAAGCCTCCATTGCGGCCGGAGGCTGCCCAGCCCACCCGGTTGGCTTCGATGAGCACGATGCGCTGATCGGGGTCGCGTCGCGCGGCATGCAGCGCGGTCCACAAGCCGGTGTATCCGCCCCCGACGACGATCAGATCGCAGGTGACCGGCTTCGTCAGGGCGGGGAACTGCGGCCGCGGCGGGCCGACGCGCTCGTCCAGCCACATCGAGCCCAACGTGCTTGTCGCCAGCGAACGTTCGACCAGACCGGCGTCGACCGGGGCGTCGAAGACGGTGTTCACACAGCGCAGACTACGGCGCGCAGAGGCGCTGCGTGGCTCAGGCGCTGATGGGCGCCGACGGCTGCTCTGCCACGAGCGGCGGTCGCGCCGGCGCCCACCCGGGCGGGCCGAACATGTAGCCGAGCCTGTCGCGCCACCGCCGCGCCCTGCGGACGTCACGCACGATCGCCACGTACTCGTGTGTCTGCAATGTCCAGATGTTGTAGGTGTCGACCTGCTTGGTCAGCCCGTAGTGCGGGCGGACCGTCTCGGCCGCAAAGCTGCCGAACAGCCGATCCCACAAAATGAAGATGCCGCCGTAGTTCTTGTCGAGGTACTGCTGGTCCATGCCGTGGTGGACCCGGTGGTGCGACGGCGTATTGAACACGAATTCGATGGGGCCCCAGAGCTTCCCGATGCGTTCGGTGTGGATCCAGAACTGGTAGATCAGGTTGATCGAGAAGCTGGCGAAGACGATCCACGGCGGTACGCCGAACAGCGGCAGCAGCGCCCGCAGGAACACGTCACCGCTGATGTTCCACTTCTGGCGCAGTGCGGTGGCGAAGTTGAAGTACTGGCTGGAGTGGTGCGCTTGATGAGTGGCCCAGATCAGCCGCACCCGGTGCGCCATCCGGTGATAGACGTAGTAGAGCAGGTCCACCCCGACGATCGCGATCACCCACGTGTACCAAGCGTTCGCGGGTAGCTGCCACGGCGCGACGTAGACGAACAGTGCCGCATAGCCCAGCAGCGCGATGAAGTTCAGTACGCCGCTCGTGCCGATCGAGACCACGCCCATCCAGATGCTGGCCCACGCGTCCGACCGCTGATAAGCACCGGCCGGTGCACGGTCGGCCTCCTCGTGGGCCAGCTTGCGGGCGGCCGCCCACTCGATGACCAGCAGCAGCAGGAAGAACGGCACCGCGAAGACCACGGGATCGTGCATCAACGGTGGCAATACGTGCGAGAAGGCGCCACTCACATCCACTTCGAAACCTCCGGGCCCAGCATACGTCTCAGCGAAAACTCAGCACTTGATCGCCCCACGCGGTGCGTAGATCGTGGTCGAGGTCGTCGACCACCCTGTCCTCGGCGTCGATGAGCAAGGTGGCGCGATCGGAGGTGTGGTACGGCCGCCACACCGGGTCGCCGGTGAAACCCACGGGTGTGCCGTCGACGGCGAAGTTCACCCAGCGCCGCCGGATGCGCGCCGAGACCTCCTTGCCCGTCTTGCGACCGCCGAGCTTGAAAGTCGGATCCTTGGGGCCCGCGACCAGATTCCCCCAGACGTACGGTAATTCGGTCGCGTGCGCGGCGCCGAGCCGCAGCAGCTGCAACATCGGGGTGGCGAAGTCGAATCGGTAGAGGTACACGGGTGCGACCTCGCGATGACCCTCGGCGAACCAGACGGACGGCATCCGGAACCCGATATCGCGCGCGACTCCCATACCGATGGTCTTTCCTCGGCCCCGGTACGCGGCGCGGATCTGCTGTTCGTCGGGCAGCTGCAAGTCGGGTTGTTCGGCGGCGATCTCGGCGAACATCGCCCGGATCGCCTTGGGCGTGATCGGCATCAGCGGCGACTTCATCCAGCGGAAGAGTGCCGCTTCGTGCTTGTTGGTGCCGATGATTAGCGGCACCGGGAGGGTGCGCCCATCCCGGGCGAGCTGGACCGGATGTGCAGGCACCACATCGCCGTCGATGATCGGCGCGAACGCCAGCGTGCCCGGGGTGCTCACCGGGATGTGGTCGAAAACCTGCTTGGAGGCAGTCATCAGCGCAGAAGTGGGCACCGAAACCAACTGCTGGGCGTCGCTGGAGCTCAGCCCGAGCCGGTCGAGAAACAGCGCCGCCACCCGTTGCGAGCGCTCACGGTCGTAGACCGAGGTAGCCGGTGAGCTCTGCGCGATCGCCGCGCCGAACAGGCCGGCGGCGGCCGGGCTGGCCAGCAGCGTGGTGATGATCCCGCCACCGGCGGATTCTCCGAAGAGGGTGACGCGGTTCGGGTCTCCCCCGAAACCGGCGATGTTGTCGCGCACCCACTGCAGCGCGAACAGCACGTCGCGCAGGCCGAGGTTGGTGGCGAAGTCGTCGCTCACCGCCGACAGGTCCAGGAAGCCCAACGCTCCGAGGCGGTAGTTCACCGTGACGATCACGGCGTCGCCGTCGGCGGCGAGCGTGCGGCCGTGATACAGCGGCTGCGCCGACGAACCGAGGACGTAGGCGCCGCCGTGCACCCACACCATCACCGGTTTGCCCGCGCCCGGCTCGATGTTCGATGCCGCCCACACGTTCAGGCTCAGGCAGTCGTCGCCCTGCGGAGCGCCGAGGTCGATCGGGATGCGCGGGTCCGTCGGCTGCGGGCACACCGGGCCGACCGTCGTGGCGTCCGCCGGTTCGGACCAGCGCTGCGGCGGTTCGGGCGCCCGCCACCGCCGCTCACCCGCAGGCGGGGCGGCGAACCGGAGCCCCTTCCACACCTTCACGGTGCCGTCGTCGAGGCCGCGAACCGGTCCGTACGCGGTGTCGACGACGAGCGCGTCGTCGCTGCCCCGTGCCCCTGCGGTCACCGGAACTCCACGTCGTACGGCATGGGACTCCTCCATCGATGGAATACAGCCAGTTCAGGCTACGCGCGCGTCCGGACAGGCCGTCCGGTCAGCGGTTCCGCTCTCGCCGCACGGGCAGAGCCGACCGGTCGGCTAGCTTGATCGGGTGCAGAAGTGGGCCCTGCTGGCCGGTGCGATCGTCGTCGAGGTCGCGGCGACGCTGTCGCTGCGGGCGTCCCAGGATCATTCGGCGTGGCTTCTCGTCGTCGTCGGGGGCTACCTCGCGGCCTTCACATTCCTGACGCTGGTGTTGCGCGCCGGAGTGCCGGTCGGGGTGGCGTACGGAATCTGGGGAGCGGTCGGCACGGCGGGTACCGCGGTTCTCGCCGCTGTCCTGTTCGGTGACCCGTTCACCTGGCCGATCGTCGCCGGCATCGGCCTGATCATCGCCGGTGTGCTGCTGATCGAGCTCGGTTCGCACCGGGTGGTCGAACACCGGTGATGTACTGGACACTGGCCGGCGCGATCGTCTTCGAGGTATTCGCGACGCTGTCGCTGCGGGCTTCGGAGGGGTTCCGCAGAAAGGCCTGGATCGCACCGATCGTCCTGGGTTACCTGGCGTCGTTCTATCTGCTGTGGCTGACGCTGGCGCTCGGGATGCCGGTCGGCGTCGCCTACGGCGTGTGGACCGCGTGCGGCGTGGCGCTGGTCGCGGTCATCGCGCGCTTCGTGTTCACCGAACCACTGACCTGGGTGATGGCTCTGGGTATCGCGCTCGTCGTCGGCGGCGTGCTCACGATCGAGCTTGCCGGCGTCGCGCACTGAGCACACCCGACAACAACACGACCGCGATGCCGGCGATCGGCACGACGAGCAGGCCGGTACGCAGGCTCGTCGCGTCCGCGATCACCCCGATGAGCACTGGGGCGACGAGGAACCCGATGCGCATCAGCCAGGTGAGGATGGTCAGGCCGCTGCCCGCTTGCAGGCCCGGCAGCTGATCTGCGGCGTGCATGGCCGACGGCACGAGGGTGGCCGCGCCGAGGCCGGCCATCGCGAAACCGGCGATCGTGCCCGCAACGGACGGGAACGCGAGCGCGAGGCCCATACCGATCGCGGTGATCGCGCCACCCGTGCGTACCACGGTGCGTTCCCCGAACCGGTCGACCAGGGGGTCACCGACCAGTCGCCCGATGAAGAGGAAGGTCACGACGGCGATGTAGCCCGAGACCGCGATCGGCCCGGGCGCACCGAGCGCGTCGCGCAGATACAGCACGGCCCAGGAGTTACCGGCGTCCTCGACCATCGCACCGGCCACGGCGATCAGCACCAGCGCGAGCAGTGCGGCGTAGACCGCGCCGCCGGCACCGCCCGCACGGTCGGCGGGCTCCTCCCGGTGGTCGGCGTGATCGGACCCGGGGAGCAGAAAGCGGTACGCGACGATCACGATCACGCTGCACAGCACCGCCGAGAAGCCGAGATGCAGCGCGCGCGGAATGCCCAACGCGAGCGCCGTCCCGCCCATCATCCCGCCGACGATCGCGCCCGCCGCCCACACCGCATGCAGCGAGTTGATGATCGAACGACCGTAGATGCGTTGCACCCGCAACCCGTGTGCGTTCTGGGCGACGTCGGTCACCGCATCGCAGGCGCCCGCCGCGAACAGCCCCGCGGCCAACAACACCGGAGACGTCGCCACGCCCGCGAGCAACACGAAGGCGCCGATTCCGATGGTGCCGACGACAGCCACCCGCGACGAACGGTAGCGCCGGATGAGCGCGGCCGCACTCAGCCCCGCCGCCAGCGCCCCCGCCGAGAATGCCGCCACCGCGACGCCGTACGCCGAATTGGACATACCCAGGTCGGTCTTGATCTCGGGGTAGCGCGGCAGCAGGTTCGCGAATACTGCGCCGTTGGTCAGAAACAGCGCTGCCACCGCGATTCGGGCCCGTCGACTCTGCGCCTCGGCCGCCTCCTGTCGGTCGGGCGCCATACCGGCCGACACTACCCACCAGGTTCGTGCCCGGATTGAGCGCCGGTTGACTTCGTCCAGATCGGGTATGAGCGAGCCTGTGATGAGACGTGGGGACCGATTCCGGGCAAGATTGGCGACATGACAGGGCCCGCAGCGTCGCTAGTGGAGTTGGCGCGACGCTACGGTGTCGCAACCGATTACGAAGACTGGACGGGCACGCGCATCGCCGTGACCTCCTCGACGCTGGTCTCGGTGCTTGCCGCGTTGGGTGTCGCCGCGGACACCGAGGACGACCGCGCCGCCGCACTCATCGATCACGACCGCGAGTACTGGTCACGCCACCTTCCGCCGACGATCATCGGGCGCACCGGCGCCGCTTCGACGTTCTGGGTGCACGTCACGCACGGAAACCCCGTGTCGCTGCGGATCCGCCTGGAGGACGGATCGGTGCGGACCGACCTGCCCCAACTCGAGAACAACAGGCCCCCTTACGAATTGGACGGGCGACTGGTCGGCGAGGCGACCTTCGAGACGCCCGCCGACCTGCCGATCGGATACCATCGCCTGGAGCTGCACGCCGACGGGGCGGAGTTCAGCACCCCGATCATCGTCTCCCCCGCGTCGCTAGTGCCCCCCTCCGGCAGAAACTGGGGCCTGGCCACCCAGCTCTACAGCGTGCGGTCCGAAAGGTCCTGGGGTATCGGTGATCTGACCGATCTGACCGACCTGGCGGTATGGTCGGCCGCCCAACATGCCGCGGGGTTCATCCTCGTCAATCCGCTGCACGCGGCCGCTCCGGTAGCGCCGATGGAGCCCTCGCCCTACCTGCCGACCTCGCGCCGGTTCGTCAACCCGATCTATCTGCGGGTCGAAGCGATCCCCGAATACGCCTATATCCGCCGCCGCAACCGGTTGCGCAAACTGCGCGAGGCCGTGCAGTCGCGTGCCGACCGCGCCGAGCAGGTCGACCGTGACGCGGCGTGGAAGGCGAAGCGCTCGGCGTTGGAGGCGGTCTACGAGGTACCGCGCTCGGCGGGACGGGAGCTGGCCTACGCCGCCTACCGGGAGCGCGAGGGCCGCAGCCTCGACGACTTCGCCATCTGGTGCGCGCTGGCCGAACGGTACGGCGCCGACTGGCACCAGTGGCCGAAGCGACTGCAGCATCCCTCGGGTGACGCCGTCGCCGAGTTCGCCGCCGAGCACGCCGACTTGGTCGACTTCCATCGCTGGCTGCAGTGGCAGCTCGACGACCAGCTCACCGCGGCGCAGGCCACCGCGCTGCAGACCGGGATGAGCCTGGGCATCATGCACGACCTCGCCGTGGGCGTGGACCCCAACGGCGCAGACTCATGGGCCCTGCAGGATGTGCTCGCGCTCGGCGTCACAGCGGGCGCTCCTCCCGACGAGTTCAACCAGCTCGGCCAGGACTGGTCACAACCGCCGTGGCGGCCCGACCAACTCGAGGAGCTCGCCTACGAGCCGTTCCGCGCACTTGTCAACGCGGTGCTGCGCCACGCGGGCGGTGTGCGGATCGACCACATCATCGGGTTGTTCCGGCTGTGGTGGATTCCCAACGGAGCGCGGCCCACCGACGGCACGTATGTGCGCTACGACCACGAGGCGATGATCGGCATCGTGGCGCTCGAGGCCCACCGGGCGGGAGCCGTCGTCGTCGGGGAGGACCTCGGCACCGTCGAACCGTGGGTCCGCGACTACCTCAATGAGCGCGGTCTGTTCGGTACCTCGATACTGTGGTTCGAGGCCGACCGCGACGGCGCTCACGGATCGGCGGGGGCCCCGCTGGCCGCAGAGCGGTGGCGCGAGTACTGCCTGTCGGCCGTCACCACGCACGACCTGCCTCCGACCGCCGGCTATCTGGCAGGCGAACACGTTCGCCTGCGCGACGAACTCGGGCTGCTGACGCGGCCGGCCGCCGAGGAGTTGGCCGATGACCGGGAGCAGCAGAACAGCTGGCTGGACGAGCTGCGCCGCGTCGGGCTCCTGGACGGCGACACCGCGGCCGACACCTCCGAGATCGTCGAGGCCCTGCATCGCTATCTCGGTCGCACGCCGTCGCGGTTGCTGTCGCTGTCGCTGGCCGACGCCGTCGGCGACCTGCGCACCCAGAATCAGCCGGGCACCACCGACGAGTATCCGAACTGGCGAGTGCCGCTGGCCGGGCCGGACGGTAAGAAACTGCTGCTCGAAGACGTCTTTGACGACGTCACCGCGGCGCGACTCGGCGAGATCATGCGAAAAGCGGTGCGCCCGGCGGTGTAACGCCGACGCCGTCTGCTCCGGTTTCACATTCGTCACGGCTGCGATATGTTCGCACCGCACCGACCTGAGGAGATCACGTGAACAAGCTTGTTGTGCTCAGCTGCGGGCTCGTGGCTGTCGGTTCGGCGGCACTGGTCGGCGCCGGCATCGCGATGTCGCAACCGAGCAGTGTGAACGTGGTCGGCGAACCGTACAACCGGGCGCTGCAGATCCTGAAGTCGCAGGGCGTCAAGGCCTACTTCGGCGGTTCGGTCGGCAGCGTGCTCCCCCAGGCGGAGTGCCTGGTCGACCAGCAGAAGATCACCTCGGGCGGCCGGATGCTGCTGATGCTGGACTGCAGCCAGAAGGCGGCGGACTTCATCGCCGAGCAAGGTCCCTCGGGCGGTCCGACGGTCGGTCGAAACGGCGTCACCACCGTGACTCCGACCCCGGTGGTGCCGATCCAGGGTGCCCCCGGCGCGGGCACGCCACCGCCGGCCCCGGTGGGCTAGCGGGTCAGCCCTCCACCATGTGGCGCAGATTGGTCAGCGTCCTGCTCATCGTGCGACCGACCTGGCGCGCGGCCACCCGGTCGGCGATCAGGCCCAGAAGATTGCCCGCCGACTCGTAGGACAGCCTGAACGTCACCTTGGTGCGGCCGTCCCCGGTTTCGCGCAGCCGGAACCGGCCGCGTTGTGAGACCCCGGTGAGCCCGATCCAGGACACCTCACGCGGCGCGTCGAACTCGACGACCTCCACGGTGCCGCCGATCGGCACCGAGCCGACCTTCCAGTGCACGGTGTAGCGGGACCCGAGGCCGGCGGGCGGATCGGTCATCGTCTCCCAGCGCTCCAGGCTGGCCATGAAGTCCGGATAGCACTGCGGGTCACTGACCACCTTCCACACCTGGTCGCGGTCGGCGTCGATGACGCACTGGCGTTGAACTCTCATCGTCGTCAGCCCAGAACCGGGAAGCGTCGTGTGGCGGCCAATCTGTCGACTCCTGCCTGCAGGCTGCTCAACACCTTGTCGTTGATGACGTCGTCGTCGCTGGCCGCGATGTCGTCGGTGTCGATCGGATCTTGCACCTCGATCGCGATCTTCGTCGGCAGGGGCAGCCGCGGGATGAAGTCGCTGACGGTCAGCCCCCACGGCGGCGCCAGCAGGATGGGCACGCTCTTGAGGCGGGCCAGACGGTCGGCCCTCAGCAGTCGTGCCAACCACTGGCCCCGGTCGAGGAACAACGCGGCTTCCTGACCGCCGACGCTGGCGACGGGCACGATCGGCACACCGGCCTCGCGGGCGAGTTTCACGTAGCCCTTGCGACCGCCGAAATCGACCTCGTGTCGGTGCCACGATGGGCGGAACACCTCGTAGTCGCCGCCCGGGTACACCAGAAGCGCCCCACCGGAGTCCAGCGCCAGCTTGGCGTTCTCGTGGTTGGCGGCCACGGTGCCGAACTTGCGCAGCGAACCCAGGCCCGGCATCGAGACGACGAGATTGTGCGCGAGTTGATAAAACGGCCGCTCGACGCCGAAGTACGAGCTGAACGCCAGCGTGAACACGAACGTGTCGGGCGGGAGGTTGCCACCGCTGTGGTTGCCGACCAGCAACACGGGGCCGTCGGCGGGGATGCGGTCCAGGCCGCGGACGTCGGCGCGGAAGTACAACGACGCCAGCAGCCACAGCCCCGGCAGCTGCTCACGGATGTAGTCCGGATCGCGCTGGTCCAGGTCCGCCTTCGGGACCCGGTCGGCCACCTGCTGCTTGGCCCATCCGAGAACGTCGTCGATCGCAGCCATGAACGTGTTATAGACGCGCCCCGCCTACCGCAAACCTGCCTTCCCGCCTCCCGCACGTAGACTGTGCGGCACGAAGGAGGAGCCGAGATGGCACTATCGCCGGCCCCCGGGGCCCATCTGCCGACTCAGCCGGTGGAAGCCCTGCGTCCGCGCCGTTTCGCACACGAGGTCGATCCCGGCCCGGTCCAGATCCAGGCCCGCAAGGTGCATTTCGACCTGTCCGGAGTACCCCTCGAGTGGATCCCCGGCCATCCGGTGGCCTCCACGATGATCAACCTGTTCAACGTGGTGCTGCCCGCCGCCGAGCACTGGTTCGTCCGCACCTACAACGAGGCGCTGCCCTTGGTGAGGGATCCCAAGCTCGCCGACGACATCCGCGGCTTCATCGGTCAGGAGGCGACGCACGCCGCAGCCCACGACGATGTGATCTCCGACTTCCTCATCGGCAACGGGGTCGACCCGAAGCCGATGCTGGACCTCGTCGGCTATATGTTTGAAAAGGTCTTGGCGCCAAAGCATTTCGACGACCCCGAACGGCGCCTCAGCAACCTGTGCGAGCGGCTGTGGCTGATCGCAGCGATTGAGCACTACACCGCGGTGCTCGGTGACTTCGCGCTGAACTCCACCTGGGACGACCACGGAGCGGACCCGACCCTGGTCGACCTGTTCCGCTGGCACGGCAGCGAAGAGGTCGAGCATCGCTGCGTCGCCCACGACGTGGCGGTCTACTTCCACGACAGCTATCCGGACCGGATCCGGGCGATGACGGTCGCTGCGACGGCGATGTTTACCTTCTTCCAACGCGGCACCTGGTACCTGCTGAAGTCCGATCCCAGCAGCGACATCGGCTGGTTCCAGATGCAGCGCCTGCGGATGCGCGACTCCGAACTGGGCCTGCTGCCGAAGTTCCGGACCCTGTTCGGGGAGAACACGCTGTCCTACTTCCGGCCCGGTTACTCGCCCGAGGACATGGGGTCGACCGCCCAGGCCGTTGCCTACCTGGCCACCTCACCCGCCGCGCGCGCCGCGCACCGTTGATGGGTCTGCGCGAGCGCTACCGGCAACTGCCTGCCCATCCGCTGCGGCCGGGCCGGCGCTACGCGATGATCGGCATCGCCGACGTCGTGATCAATTCAATGGAAGCGTTGGCCGGCGCCGTCCGCAAGGTCACACCTCCCCGCGAGCTCGACCGCACCCTGATCCTGCGGGTCGCCGAGCGTGAGGTGGTGGCCCGCGACGAGAACGTCGTGGCGCTGACACTGGTCGCCGCCGACGGCGAATCGCTGCCCCGGTGGCATCCCGGATCACACATCGACATCACGCTGCCCAGCGGGCTGGTGCGGCAGTACTCGCTGTGCGGCGATCCCGCCCGCGCCGACAGCTACCGCATCGCGGTGCGGCGCATCCCCGACGGCGGCGGCGGGTCGATCGAAGTGCACGAGGGGCTGCATACTGGCGCGACCGCGACCTCACACGGGCCCCGCAACGCGTTCCCGCTGACCGTCCCCGGCTACGGCTCCCCCACCCGGCGGCTGCGGTTCGTCGCAGGCGGCATCGGCATCACCCCGATCCTGCCGATGCTGCGGCTGGCGCAGGCGCTCGGTGTGGAGTGGTCGATGGTGTACACCGGCCGCAGCCAAGACAGCCTCCCGTTCATCGAGGAAGTCGCACGGTTCGGCTCTCGCGTGCAGATTCGCACCGACGACGTCGACGGACTGCCTGACGCCGACGACCTGCTCGGCGACTGCCCCGACGGCACCGCGGTCTACGCGTGCGGTCCGGCGGCGATGCTGACCGTCATCCGCGAGCGGCTGGTCGGGCGCGACAACGTGGAACTGCATTTCGAACGGTTCGCCGCCCCGCCCGTCGAGGACGGCACGACCTTCTCGGTGACGGTGGCCGCACGCGACCAGACCATCGACGTCGGCGCCGAGGAGACGCTGCTCGCAGCGCTGCGCAGATCCGGTGTTCAGGCGCCGTATTCGTGCCAGCAGGGCTTCTGCGGTACGTGTCGCACCCGGGTGCTGGCCGGCGCCGTCGACCACCGCGACACGCTGCTCACCGACACCGAACGCGACGGCGGGCTGATGCTGATCTGCATCTCCCGCGCCGCCGAAGGTTCCCATCTGACACTCGATCTGTAGTCGTCTCGTACTATTCGCCCATGCCGTTGGCCGAGGGGGAGACTTTCGCCGGATACACCATCGTGCGACTACTCGGCTCCGGCGGAATGGGCGAGGTCTATCTGGCCGACCATCCGCGCCTGCCCCGACGCGACGCGCTCAAGGTGCTTCCCGCGTCGGTGTCGGCCGACGACGAGTACCGCAGACGGTTCCAGCGTGAGGCCGACATCGCGGCCACGCTGTGGCACCCGCACATCGTCGGGATCCACGATCGCGGCGAGGCCGACGGCCAGATCTGGATCTCGATGGACTACGTCGACGGCACCGACGCGGGGCAGCTGCTGAAGGAGCACCATCCCAACGGCATGCCTCCGACGGAGGTCGCCGCGATCGTCGCCGCCATCGCCGACGCCCTGGACTACGCCCACCAGGGCGGCCTGCTGCACCGCGATGTCAAACCCGCCAACATCCTGCTCGCCAGGCCCGAGGCAGACGATCGGCGAATCCTGTTGGCCGACTTCGGCATCGCCCGCTGGGCGGACGACGTCAGCGGTCTCACCGCGACCAACATGACGGTGGGCACGGTGTCCTACGCCGCGCCCGAGCAGTTGATGGGTGAAACGCTCGACGGCCGCGCCGATCAATATGCGTTGGCCGCCACCGCATTTCATCTGCTGACCGGGTCGCCGCCGTTTCGCAACTCGAATCCGGCCGTGGTCATCAGCCAGCACCTGTCTGCGGCGCCGCCCGCGATTGGCTCCCACCGACCGGACCTCGCGAACCTGGACCCCGTGCTGGCCAAGGCGCTGTCGAAGAACCCCAAAGACCGGTTCGAGCGTTGCGCGGACTTCGCCAGGGCGCTCAGCCACCACCTCGGCGTCGCCTCGTCGGACCCCGACAGCACCCGACTCGCCGTGGCCGCCGCCCAACCGAAGAAGTCGTGGCTGCGGCCGGGGTTGCTGGTGCCCGCGGTGCTCGCGGTGCTGCTGGTCGCCGCGGTCGTGGTGGCAGCCTTCCTGTTCGGCGAGGAACGCGCGAACGCCCCGGGCAGGTCGGCGACAGCTGCGTCGTCAACGCCGCCAGCCGCACCTCCTCCACCGCCGCCTCCGCCGCCGCCGACGACCACGGCGACCGACACTCCCACGACCACCGCCACCGACGACGACGCCGCCACCACAACGGCGTCCACGCCCGCCGACGACTCCGCCGCGGTGATCGGGGCCGACTGCTCCCCCGAGGGCGCGACCGCCCAGACCGACGACGGTTCGACCGCCTACTGCTCGACCCTGCAGAGCACGGGCGCCACGATCTGGTCACTGACCGAGGGCGATGTCCCGAGCCCGACGGTCACCACCGAGGTGACCGACCCACCGCTGCCGGTCGCTGAGGAATCGCCGGTCCGGGTGTGCATGGAGCAGACCGGCCAGACCCGCCGCGAGTGTCGCCGGGACATCCGGGAAAGCAACGGTTTGCCGCCGCTGCCATGAAATACGCCGTCGTCGCGCCCGTTGCGGCGGGCGTCACCGCAGACCCCGCCTTCATGGCCGCGTTCGCCACGCATTTGGAGGCCTGCGGGTTCGAGTCACTGGTCGTGGTCGAGCACACCGTGCTGATGTCGGAGTACACCAGCGTCTACCCCTACGACGCGTCCGGCCGGGTCGAACTGCCCGCCGACTGCGACGTGCCCGATCCGCTCGACCTGCTCGCCTACCTGGCCGGTCACACCCGGCGACTGGGCCTCGCCACCGGCGTGCTCGTGCTGCCCAACCATCACCCCGTCGTGTTGGCCAAGCGGGTGGCGACCGTCGACGCGCTCTCGGGCGGACGACTGCGGTTGTGCGTGGGGACGGGTTGGCTCAAAGAGGAGATCGAGGCGTGCGGGGCCGACTTCGGCAGCCGGGGCCGGCGCGCCGACGAGCAACTCGCCGTGCTGCGGCTGCTCTGGCAGGACCGCCCCGAAGGAGCCGACTTCCACGGCGAGTTCTTCGATTTCGACAACGCCATGTGCTACCCGAAGCCGCTGTCGCACATACCAATTCACATCGGAGGACACAGCAGGGCGGCGGCAAGGCGAGCGGGTAGGCTCGGTGACGGGTTTCAACCGCTGGGCGTCGGCGGCGCAGAATTGGCCGAAATCGTCTCGTTGATGCGCGAGGAGGCCGAACGGTGCGGGCGTGACCCCAATGCGCTGGAACTCTCGCTCGGGCATCTCGTCACCAAGGTCGATAGTGAGCGGGCGGCCAAACTGGAGGCGCTCGGTGCGGACCGCTTGATCCTGGCCATGCCGCCGACGGCCAATATCGACGAAGCGCGCGACGCGTTGAGCGCGTGCGCGCAGCGGCTGGGGCTTGGCGCATGAGGCTGCGCACCGCCGATCGACTGGCGCTGGCCGACCTGGTGCACGTCTACGCCTCCGCCGTCGACGACCGCCGCTTCGACGATGTCGTCGAGCTGTTCACCGAGAACGCCGAGCTGCGGCTGCCGGACCCGCCGCGGGCGCTGGAGCCGGTGCGCCGCCACCAGGGCCGCGACGGGGTGCGGGCGGCGATGGCCTCATTGGCCGCGGTGCCCAGGACCGAACACGCGATCGTCGGCGAGGTGTACGCCGCGGCCGACGAACCCGACTACGCACTCGGCCGCATCACCTGCATCGCCCACCACTGGACGGTCAGCGACGGTCAGGCGTCCGATCTGGTGTGGCATCTGCGCTATGACGACGAGTACCTGCGGACACGGGCCGGCTGGCGAATCCACGGCCGCGCGTTGACGATCAATGCGATCGAGACGCGACCGGTGCGTCGTCTGCGATTGCCGCCAGCAACAGGTCCAGCAGGACCCGCTGACCCTTCAACAGCTTGGACCGAGCCTGCGCCACGGAAAACCAACCCACCCGGTCGATTTCGGGAAACTCCCTGATCGTGCCCGACCCTCTCGGCCACTCCATGGTGAACGTGTTGGAGAAGGTGCCGTCCAGGTCGAGGTCGCCGCGCGCCGCGAATGCGGTGACGATCTTGCCGCTCGGCTGTTTGACGGGTGCGAACTCGATGCGCGGGCCTTCCGGCGGGCGCTTACCCAGTTCCTCTTCGAATTCACGGCGCGCGACGGCCCACGGGTCCTCGCCCTCGTCGTATTCGCCCTTGGGGATCGACCAGGCCCCTTCGTCCTTGCGCGCCCAGAACGGCCCGCCCGGGTGGCCGATGAGCACCTCGACTGCGCCGTCGCGCACCCGGTAGAGCAGCAGTCCCGCACTCAGCTTCGGCACGCCCTCATTTTTCCTTCCGCGAGCGACCGTGTCTGCACCGCGACATGCCGCGCCCAGGCGTACAAGAGAGGTCGGTCGCGGACCGCGAGTGGCACGAGACGGTCAGCGCTAGTACTTGCGGTCGCCCTCGCTGCTGTCGAAGAAGTCCCAGTCGCCATCGTCGTTCTTGACCTCCATGCGCCAGCCGAGCTCGGGGTCGGCCTTCTGGTCGACGAACCAGGCGTGGGCGTCGTCGGCGCTCTCGATGTCCTTCGTGTCGACAACCTCGCCCTTGGGATTCAGCACGCGATAAGTAGCCATGCCGACACAGTTCCCCGGTTCAACGGGTTTGAATCAGCCGGCTTTCGGCGTCGGAATACCCTCGCTGGCCGAGAACTCCGCGTCCTCCTGCGTGGACAGCCCGAACGAGACAACGGGCCGGTCGAAGAACACATCGGTCAGATATGCCAGTGTTACCGCCCAGCGGTTGACGAACCGCGGAATGGCGTATACGTGGTAAGCCCGGGTCACGACCTTGGCGGGAAAGCCCGATAACTGGATGTTGAGCGGATTGGCCACGGCGTAGCGCGGGCCCAGGTCGACGACCAGCCCCATGTTGCGGTGCTTGTAACGCTTCGGCTTGCCCACACCGAGGCTGGCTGCGACATTGCGCGCCAACACCTTTCCCTGCCGGGTGGCGTGCTGGGCGGTCGGCGGCGTGATCTTGCCCGGCTGTGTGACGTCGGGCACCGCGGCGGCATCGCCCGCAGCGAATACCCCGGAATGGCCGGGAACCTGGAGCTCGGTGGTCACTTTCAGCCGGCCGCGCTCGGTCGGCAGCCCGAGCTTTTCGATCAGCGGCGCTCCCGTCACACCGGTGACCCACGCCACGGTATGGGTGCGGACCAGCGAATCATCGCTGAGCACAACGTGTTCGGCGTGCACTTCCTTGAGCGTGACCCCCAGCCGGACATCGATGCCACGCTCTTTGAGCACACGCTGCGCCGCAGCGCCCAACTTCTCCCCGACTTCCGGCATCACCTGCTCGGCGAGGTCGAGCAGCAGGAATTTGACTTCGCTCGGGTCGAAGCCCATCTGGTTGGCGGCCGAGTCGGCCAGCGCCCGCAGTTGCACCGCGAGTTCCGTCCCCGAGTACGACGCGCCGATCACGACGATCGTGCGCCGTGCCTGACGGCGGCCCGGATCGTCGTCGACGTCGGCCAGTTCGAGTTGCTGGATCACGTGATCGCGCAGATACAACGCCTCGGCGGTCGACTTGAGACCACGCGCGTGCTCGGCGAGGCCGGGCACGTCGAACAGCTTGGTGACCGAACCGGGCGTCAGCACCAGCCGATCCCATGACAGCGCGCGCGACCGTTCCTCGGGATCGGTGAACGTGACGGTGCGTCCTTTGAAGTCGACCTCGTCGACCCGGCCGCGGATCGCCTGCACGCCGCGTAAGGCGTTGGCCAGCGGGATCGCGACGAAGCGGGCATCGACCAAGCCGCCCGCGACGTCCGGCAACAGCGGCGTGTACAACATGTAGTCGACCGGCGAGATGAGTGAGATCTCGACGTCTGCGCGCTCTCTACGCAATTTCTTGGCCAGAGTCCGCGCACATTCGAAACCGGTGAAGCCGCTGCCGACGATTACCACGGAGGTCATGGGCCCGACTGTACGGAACCGGTCCCGGCGGGGAATGCTGGAGGCATGACGCGCCCGGAACCTCTGCGCCGATTCGATCCGTTCCGACCCATCGACATGTTGACCGCGTTGTGGTCGTCGGCCGCGGTAACGCCGGTCACCACAGGCGCCGCCGCGGCGTACCGCACGCTGTTCATGACGGTGCGCCGGCTGGTGGTGGGCAGGCGGCTCAGCGTCAAACTCGATGAGGCGGACCTGACGCTGACGGTCACTGAGTTCGACTCGCATCTCGACCCCCGCGGCCTGTCGGTCGGCCAGCTCAACGACGTCCGGCTCGCCGCACGCGACATCCGGTGCAACGAGGCGCGGTTCGACCATGCCACCGCGGTGTTGCACAACGTCCACATACGACCGACGGCACCACCGGTCCTGGTCGCGGCGCCCGTCGAGCTGACGCTGGAGATTCCGGCGCCGGTTCTCGACGACGTGTTCCGTTGGGCCGCGCCGAGGCTCGCGGGCGCGATCGGCGCCGACGGTGTGGCCCGGCTGCGCCTTGCACGACGACCGGGGGCCGGCAACCTCGAGGTCGACGCCCATCTCGACGGCTCGACGCTGTGGCTCAAACCACGTTGCATCACCTTTCGCCGGACCCGCTGTCCGCTGCCGGCGCGGACCCCGGCCTATCCCGTGCGGCTGCCCGAACTGCCGCACGGTGTCCAACTGACCGGAATCAGCTTCGCGCCGGGGGTGGTACGGCTGTCGGCGTCGGTGGCGGAGTGGCGGATGGACCTGCCGCTGACCAGGCTCGAGGACATTCTCGGACAGTTGAGCGCCGTCGGCCGTCCGCTGCAACTGAGCCGGTTGGGCCGCCTGCTCTGACGTTATTGCGCACACCGAACAACGTTGCGCCGCTTAAAATCTGCCATTCTTTCGGCCATTTCCTGCCAGGGAATTAAACCGGCTCCTTCTTCGTTGCCGCCTATGAGTCGATCGAACGCGCCCAACACCGAAATTCGTTGGCGGAAGACCGCTTCGGCGGCTCGCAGACATGGAAAAGAGGCAGCATATGAAGAAGATAGGAATCGCAGCTGTAGCGAGCGGACTGGCAGCCGCCCTGATCGGGCTGGCCGCACCAGTGGCCGCCGCACCTTCGGGGGGGCAGAACGCACAGGACACCATCAACCAGCTCAAGGCTGAGGGATACAGGGTCGTCGTCACTCAGGTGGGCACCGCCCCGCTGAGCGAGGCCGAGGTGGTCGCGGTCCGCGAGGGCCCCACCTTCACCCGGATCGATGCGGGCAGCCCGGTGATCGGGAGTAGCCATAACTTCATCACGCATCAGGACCGTCTCGTCTACGTAGACGTCAAGTAGCCGGTTTGTGAAAGAGGGCACGAGAGGGGCACCCGCGAGGGTGCCCCTCTTCGCGTTTGGGCACAATCCTGGCTGTGGCCGAACTCGCCCGGTATCAGGACGGGCCCGCACGGGTCGTGATCCTGTCAGACGGCGCCGATGTGGTCTTCCGGACCGACCACGCCGACGGCGAACGGCCGAATATCACCGAAACCCGCATGCCGGTCTCCGATTTCGTCGCCCGAGGCGAAGGCCCGTGGCCCTGGTACGACCTCGGCCCCAAACGCGAGGCTTCGTTGAGGGCGCTGGCCGCGCTCGGCGTCGACCCACCGGATTGGACCGAGCCGTTACCACCGGACGTCCTTGACCTGTTCGACCGGGCACAGCGCGGCGACTCGGCGGTGATCGAACTGCTCGCGATGGGTGCCGATCCCGATCCCGTGGACGCATGTGGTGCATCACCGCTCTGGTACGCGGTGCGCTCACCGGGGTTGGGCATCGCGGTGGCGTTGATCGATGCCGGCGCCGACGCGGGACGCCGCATCGAGTTGTCGGCTCACAGTGAGCGCTACACCAGGATCCTGCACGAGATCGTGCGCAACGGTCGCACGGTGGCGCTGAACCACGCCCTGGCCAACGGCGTCTGCCCGGCGGTGCTGGACTCCGAGGGCGCGACACCACTGCACGTGCTCAGCAGCGACGGCGACAACGTCAACCCGCAAATGGTGCGCGCCCTGGTCCGTGCCGGTGCGCCGGTCCAGGCAGCGCTGCCCGACGGTACTCAACCCATCGACAGGGCCGCGCGGCTCGTGCTGCCCGCGACCGTCGCGGCGCTCGTCGACCACGGCGCCGACCCCGGGCGCGGGCTCGACGCGCTGATGTCGTGGTGGGCTCTCGGGGCGGAGGTCAGCGCCGAGAAGGCCGGTGTCGTGGCCGACGTCGTCGATGTGCTGCGCACCGGCGGCGCCGAGGTGACCGCACGACACCTTGACCTCGCGGCCGGTGCCAGCGTCGAGCGGGTGACGGCGGCCCTGCGTCCTTAGCAGACCCTCGCGGGGTCTAGATCCCGAGGAACGGCAGCGGGATCGGCGAGTTACCGCTGCCGATCGACGACACCATTGCAGGGCAGAACATCGAGATGGCGATGCCGGTGAACATGGTCGCCGGGCCCAGCGACATGCCGCCCATTTCGGCGACCTTGGCCGCGACGTTGGCGGCGTTCTGGCCCGGATCGGACAGCATGGGGCACACCTGCTGGCCGACGGCGACGGCACTGCTCGGATCGCTCATGACGACGCCGGCCTCGGACACCGCGTTGAGGAAGGCGTCGTCGACGGGGTCGGCCTGCGCGGGCGCGGCCACCACGGCCGCTGCGGCGAGAAGTCCGGAGGTCAGCGCGAGCGCCGACACGGGTTTGCTAAGCACCCGGGAAGCCTACGCTGTGGAACCCTCAGACGCCCGTCCAGGCGGTGTCGATGGTGGAGCCCACGTCGATCACCTTGGCCTTCTGGGAGGCCGGGCTGTCGATCTCGCCGGCGACGTGGGCGGCGATGAACCGCCGGATCTCGGCGTCGATGCCACCGAGGATGCGAACCAGCTCCCCCCGCAGCGACTTGGACGTGACATGGATGGAGATGTCGGAGGCCCGCGGTTTCTCGACGTCGAGGATCAACAGCAACGGTTCCGCGGCACGGGCGGTCGCATTCAGCGCGATCTCGCCGAAAACCATGAACTTCGGCTTGTCGATGCGCAGATCGACCATCATGTCGATCTCCAGGGGGATGCGGATGGCGAACGTGATCATCGGGCCCACGTGGCGGGTCAGTCGCGGTTCCTGGATCCGCACCTTGGCGGTGACCTTCGCGATCTTGCCCGGACCCTGAGCGATCGGGCCCATCTCGAACTCGTCGCCGGCGATGTCGGCGATAGCGCTGCCGACGCGCTGCTCGGTCACGGCGACCTCGAAGAATCTGCGGCCGAATTCCTCGTAGGTGATCTCGGTGGGCTCATCGTCGACAGGCATGGTGCTCATACAGTCTCACGCGCCCAGTTCGCGCTGCACGCGACGCGACCGCTGCGACCGAATTGAGACACCTCGTACACGCCTCTCGCGTTCCCGCGACCGTTCCGCGACCCCGTATGCCTACCGTCAACGACCGTCGTTGCTGCGTGCCTCGGCCCCGCTCTCCTCCGCGTCGATAGCGTCGTCGGAAAACGTCTGGCCGACGTAGGTGCCGTCGTCGCCGCCGCTGTCCTTGCCGGCGCGCGAGGTTGCCACGTGGTCGTCCTCGGTGACGCCCTCTTCGCTGGTGTCGTCGTCTTCGCGCGGAGTCATGCGGCCGGATTACCCGCCGTGGATGTGGTCAAACGGTCCCTCGACGGAGACCGGGGAGGCACCAGCTTGAGCGCCAGAAGCCCGAGCACCGCCACGACGAGGGCCGGTGTCCCGTACAGCAGGACCCCCATGGCCAGCGTTGTCGTCGAACCGCTCATCGCGGAGGCCACCACGTAGACCGAGAACACCCAGCTCGCGAGCAGGGCGACGCTCATCACGACCACCGCGACGGCCATGCTGCGGGCAGGCCCGTAGTACCGGTAACCGCTGACAGTGAGCACCGCGACGGTCGGGATGCCCAAGATCGCGGCGGCCGCCCATATCTGCTCGAGCGTCGCGAGCCGTCCGATTGTGGGCAGGATCAGGCACGACGCCAGCACCGCGGCCACGACGACGCCCACAACGGCGATCTCGCGTGAATCAGTGTGTCGCATGGTTGCCGGGTTGCCCCCGGCCCGAGGACGCGAAACGTCGGGTGGTTCAGCCCACCGGGGCGGCGTAGTAGCGGATTCGCCTGATCGAGAACGGTGTCGCCGCCACGTCGGCGATGAGCACATCGCGCGACCCGGCGCCCTCAATGCCGCACACCAGGCTGTGACCCGAACCGATCAGTTTGCGCGAGCGGGCGCCGGCAAGCCGGGACAGCAGCTCGGTGCTGCCCATCGGCGTGTGCTCACCTGCGGTGATCTGTGCGGCGCCGCCCAACCAGCGCCGCAGCCCGACCTCGTCACCGGCATGGGCAGCCGCCAGGAACTCGTCGAACCGTCGCTTGCCCTGGGGGCCGATCCCCCGGAAGCCGCCGAGAAAGCCGAGCGCCCCGACGATGCCCTGGTTCGTCAGTAGCGCCCGCGACAGTTGCAGCCCGGCGGGCACCGATCGGATCCCGCCTCTGAGGAACTGCCCGACCATCGCTGGAAGTTCCCAATAGGCTGACAGCTCAGCGATTTTCAGCTCGTCCGCGTCGACTTCGAGGTGGTAACGCAGGTAGGCGGGAATCCGCATCGTCAAACCGGCCGCCATTCGGACCTCCAGTTCCAGATCGCGGATCACGGTCGAGCCGACCACGATGTCGACGTCGCGGTGGAACGCGATGTCGCGCGGACCGACGAAGGTGTCGTAGAAGCGGGCGATGGCCGTCGTCCCGCGGTGCGGTTGCGAACCCACCGGGTCTTCGATGATCCCGTCGAAGGTGAAGGCCGCGACCCACGCCTCGCGATCGTGGACGGCGACCGCGGCCGGGGATCGCTCGACGGCGGCCAGGGCGTCGGCCCGGGAGATGGCCATAGAGGTTGCCTACCACTTCGGGATCGCTTCAGTCGACTACTTCCCCGCATGCGGGCACACTGGAAGAGATACCGCGCACAGGTGCGGGCGCCCCAGGAGGAGACACGATGAGCAGCAACGGCCCGTTCGGGTTCGACCCCGAGGAGTTCGACCGCGTCGTGCGCGAAGCCGGTGAGGGTCTGCGCGACGCGCTCGACGGCTTCGGCAGGTTCTTCAGCACGTCAGGGGAACGCGCGGGCTGGGCCAACCTGGTTGACGAGTTCACCCGCTCGTCGCGGCCCCGACGCGAACCGGAGACCACCGGGGAGACCGGTGACGGGGTGTGGGCGATATACACCGTGGACGACGACGGCGGTGCGCACATCGAGCAGGTCTACCCCACCGAGTTGGATGCGCTGCGGGCCAACAAGAACAACACCGATCCCGCCCGCAAGGTGCGGTTCCTGCCGTACGGCATCGCGGTCAGCGTCTTGGACGCATCCGATCCCGACTCCACCCCCAGCGACGACGCCTAGCGCGAAACCGTGTGCGCCGCTTCACCGTTGGTTTGTCGGCTGGGCTTCGAGCACTCGCGCAATATCGGGTTTCATCTGCTGCAACTGCTGGCCTGCATAGCCCCAGCTGTGGATGCCCGCGGGGAAATTGAAGACGCCGTTGTTCCCGCCGGCGGCGATGTATGCGTCGACGAACGCCCGGTTCGACTCGATCGCGAAGCCCTCGAGGAAGCCGAGCCCGGCGATGGGTGCGTCGGGATTGGTCAGCGCGGGATCGGTGAGCGTGCCGTCGCCGCAGTAGATCCAGACGCGCGTTCCGTTGGCGGCGAGCCGACCGGCCTGCACCGTGGGATCGTTGCGGGCCCACGCCGGATCGCCGGGCGGGCCCCACATCGCGGCGGGATCGAAGCCGCCGTTCCACATCTGCGCGACCCTGACCTGACCCGGGCCGTTGGGTGCCGACAGGTTCAGAAAGCCCGACAGCGATCCGGCGTAACTGAACAGTTGCGGGTGGTAGGCGGCCAAAATCAGCGCCGCCGAACCGCCCATCGAGAACCCGACCACGGCGTTGCGGGTCGGCCGGACCCCTTTGTTGGAGGCCAGCCACACCGGCAGTTCCTGGGTGAGGAAGGTCTCCCACTTGTACGTGTAGGTCGTGCCGTTGCCGACCGCGGGCGCATACCAGTCGGAGTAGAAGCTCGACTTGCCGCCGACGGGCATCACCACCGAGATGCCGGAGCCGTCATACCAGTCGAAGGCCTGGGTGTTGATGTCCCAGCCGTTGAGGTCGTCGCCCGCCTCCATGCTGTCGAGCAGATACAACGCCGGTGAGTCGTCGCCGGCACCGAGGAACTCGACGCGAACGGTGCGGTTCATCGCCGCCGACGGCACTTCCAGGTGTTCGATCGGAAGGCTCGGATCCGAAAAGGCCTGTGCGGTTGGGCTCGCACCGCCGGCAGCGAGGGCCGGCAGCATCGCTGCGGCCACCGTCGCTGCAGCCCATCGCGTAGCCCGGCGCAATGACGGCCACTTCACGAGCGCCATCGATGACCTCCCTATCATCGCCGACCCTGAGCGGACGATACGCCCGCGAGAGCCATCACCCGCGGTTTTCGCAACACTCGCCCCTCTTTCGCGAAATGGCATTCCGGCAGGGAAAGTTCGAGTGGACGCCTTCCGGAATGCCATTTCGCGGCCGAGTCGGCGCAGCGTCCCGGCGCCATTTTGCTAAGTTTGCATAAATAGCGACTTTGGCGGGCGTACGGTGCGCTCGATGCGGAACTCGCCCGTGGGTCGACGAGGAGGCGCTGTCTTGAGATCGCTGACATACGAACGGCTTTTCATCGGCGGCCGATGGGAAGCGCCGGCCACCGGGCAACGTATCGCGGTCATCTCACCGCACACCGAGGAGCGCATCGGCGAGACACCGGAGGCCGCCGCCGGCGATGTCGACCGCGCGGTGCAGGCAGCCCGCAGGGCGTTCGATGAGGGTCCGTGGCCGCGGATGAGCGTCGACGAACGCATGGAGAAGGTCGAGAAGCTCGCGACGGTCTACGCGGCTCACACCGACGAGATGGCCGACCTCATCACCGCGGAGATGGGCTCGCCGCGCAGCTTCAGCCGGTTGGGGCAGGCCACCGGCGCGCTGGCTCAGATGCATCTGATCCTGGCCACCGCGAAGGAGTTCCCGTGGATCGAGCGGCGCCGAGGGTTGTTCGGCGACGTACAGATCCGGCGCGCGCCCGTCGGCGTGGTCGGTGCGATCGTGCCGTGGAACGTGCCGCAGTTCCTCATCATGCCGAAGATGATCCCGGCACTCATCGCAGGCTGTGCGGTGGTGGTCAAACCGGCTCCCGAGACGCCCATCGACGCGCTGTGGCTGGCCGAGATGCTCGAGGAAGTCGACCTCCCCGAAGGCGTCGTCTCAGTCCTTCCCGGCGGACGCGACACCGGTGAGCACCTGGTGCGTCACCCCGGAGTGGACAAGATCTCGTTCACCGGTTCGTCGCCCACCGGACGCCATATCGCCGCCGTATGCGGGGAGCAACTCAAACGCGTCAGCCTCGAGTTGGGCGGCAAGTCGGCGGCGATCATCCTCGACGACGCCGACATCGACCGCACGGTCGAGCATTTGAAGACGGCCAGCCTGATGAACAACGGGCAGGCGTGCGTCGCGCAGACGCGGATCCTGGTGAGCGAACGCCGACACGACGATGTGGTGGACGCGCTGAGCGCGATGATGTCGGGGCTTCAGGTGGGTGATCCCGCCGACGATGCCACCGACATCGGCCCGCTGGTGGCGCAACGTCAACAGCAGAGGGTGCAGGGTTACATCGATGCGGGGCTCGCCGAGGGGGCGCGAATGGTGGTGGGCGGCACCGACTCACCGCGTGAGCGCGGATGGTACGTCCAGCCGACGCTGTTCACCGACGCCACCAACGAGATGCGTATCGCCCGCGAGGAGATCTTCGGGCCGGTGCTGACCGTGCTGACGTACGCCGATGAACGCGACGCGATCCGGATCGCCAACGACAGCGACTACGGGCTGGCAGGCTCGGTCTGGACGGCCGACGTCGCGCACGGGCTGGAGATCGCCGCGCAGATTCGGACCGGCACCTACGGGATCAATATGTACACGCTCGATACGACGATGCCGTTCGGCGGGTTCAAGCAGTCCGGAATCGGTCGCGAGTTCGGCGCGGAGGGACTCTCCGAGTACGTCGAGTTGCAGACGACCATCAGCGCGGACAAGATGCCCGACCTAACGTGACAGCTCGAGCGTCAATTCCGCCGGGCAGCACAGCTCGCCGCGTTGGTTGCTCACGGTGATCTGCAGATCGACCAGGCCGCTGTCCCGCTTGGCCACGACGCGCCCGCGACCCACCATGGAGTCGCCGGCGTAGATGGAGCCCAGCAGGGTGATCTTGCGGCGCACCACCCGGCTGTAGGGGCCGGCCCAGTCGGTGGCGATACGGTCGACGAATCCGGCGATGTGCATCGTGTTGACGAAGATCGTCGGATACCCCTGCTGTTCGGCGTAGCGCGGATCGTAGTGTGCCGGAAAGTAATCCCATGTCGCACCGGGGTTCATCACGACGCGCTGGTAGTCGATGTGGTCCACCAGTTCCGGCAGGTCCGTAGGGACCGTGACCCGCTTCCATTGCACGCCGTCTTCCGCCATCACGTTTGCGCCTCGGGCGTGAACCGGAACAAGGTGTTGCGGTTGACGGCGACCAATGTGCCGTCGTCGCGGCGGAACTCGTCGCAAGTCTGCACGAAGTGGCCGATCCCGAGGCGAGTGCGCTTTGGAGGCGAGACCGACACGACCTCCTCGATCACGTGCAAGCGATCCCCTTCCACGATGGCGCAGGGGAACTCGGCGTCGTTGGCGGCGTTGATGAACGTCGTCCCAGGCAGCGGCACGCGAATCGCGATCGCGGCGAGCGGCGGTCGGCGGTTCGGCAGCCACGGCGGCGGGATCAGCCACCCCATCAGCAGCCCGGGTGGGGCCAGCAACCCGCCCCACTGGCGGCGGGCGAAATCGTCGTCCCAGTAGCCCGGATTGGAGTCGCGGACCATGGCCGCGAAGTGTTGGATGCGGGCCGCGCTCACTGCGGTCCCGGCGTACCGCGGCTCCGTGCGCGTGCCGACCATCTGCAACGCGTCGTCATATGTGCCGAACGCCAGCTCGTAGCGCACAGTCTCGGTCACCCCGGCAGCGCGCTCTCACGGGGAACCGCATCCCAGGCCAGTCGGCGCGAGGCGAAGTACCACCCGCCGCGCTCGTAGACGAGACGGTCGGTGTAGCTGCCGGTGGCCTGGAGTTCGTTGTCACAGAACAGCAATGCGACGCACTGCTGAGTCGCTTCGACGCCGTCGACGGTGATGTCGTGGTCGACGGTGACCAGTCGCCGACCATTTCCACCGTCGAAAGCGTCGGCAAGGGTGGTGAACGACTCCTCGCCCCTGGTGTAGGTCGCACCGGAATGCCGGAAGGTGGCGAGCCAGCCGGTCAGGTCACCGCTGGAGAACAACCGGTTGTGCCTGGCGTCGAGGTTGAGGATTCCTGCCCGCCCCGCCAGCCCGTCGAGCACGTACTGCTGTTGGTAGCTCAATGCCATCGTGTGACTCCTTCACCGACTCAGCAGGTAGCCGTGGGCTTCTCGGTCCCATACCGCCGAGCTCAGGCCCCGTTGCCGCAGAAGATCCTTTCGCACCCGCCCGATGACGTTCTTCGGAATCTCGTCCAGCACTTCGAGGTACCGGGGCACGCAGAAGTACGGCATGCGCGCCGCGCAGAAGTCCAGCAGCTCGGGAAGGTCGACCGCCGCACCGGGACGTACGGCCACGACGACGAGGATGTCGTCCTCACCCACATCGCTCGGGACGGCGACCGCGGCGGCTTCGGCGACCGCCGGGTGCTGCATCACCACCTGCTCGAGCTCGACCGAGGACACGTTCTCCCCGCGTCGGCGCAGCGAGTCCTTGGCGCGGTCGACGAACGTCAGATTCTGGTTGTCGTCGAGGAAACCCAGATCGCCCGTGCGGAACCACTCCGGGTGGGGTTCGATCCGCAGGCCGCGGTGCCCGGGCGCGGACGACACATACCCCTCGCTCATCACATGCGCTGTCCGCGGCCGGCACGCGATCTCACCCGTCACCCCGACGGCGACGGGGCGGCCGTCCCCGTCGACGATGCGTACCTCGAAGGCCGGGTTGACTTGCCCTGACGTACCCGGGACGCCGTCGTCCGAAACCGCCTTATATGCGATCGGAAACGCCTCGGTCAGCCCGTACATCGTCACCACGCGGCACCGGTAGCGGTCCTCGATCGCGCGGTACAGCTCAGCCGAAATGGGTGCGGCCGAGATGAAGCGGATCCCGAGCTGCGCGTCGCGGGGGTCGGGCGGCAGAGTCCACAGCATCGACACCATCGCACCCGCCCCGGCGAACCCCGCTGCGCCACAGGCCCGCAGCTCTTCGCACACCTCGGCGGGGTGAAACGCGCCCGCCAACACGCCGGTGGCGCCGACGAGCATGGGCGCCAGCACCGTCGGGGCGGCGCTGAGGTGGAACAGCGGCATCGCCGTCCAGATCACGTCGCCCCGGCCGTACTCCCACGCCGACGCGACGGTGGCGGCCGCGACGAACAGGTAGTGCCACGTGGTCGCCACCGCCTTCGACGGACCGGTGGTTCCCGAGGTGAAGAACAGCGCTCCTACGTCGTCGGCATCGGTGTGCACCGTCGGGCAGGTGGCGCCGTGCGATGTGCTCAACTCCGCGGCGACCGAATCGTCGATCAGCAGGGCCGCCGCCGGAGCGTCGAGCCGGTCGACCACCTCGGCGAGTCGAGCGCGACGGGCCTCGTCGGTCACCACCAGCCTGGCCTGCGACACGTTCAGCGCGTGCGACAGGAAATCACCCTTGTTCGCGGCGTTGACCGCCGCACTCACCGCGCCCAACCGGGCGGCGCCGAGCCAGAAGTACACCCACTCCGGACAGGTACCGGCGAACAGCGCGACGGTGTCACCGCGGCGCACGCCGCGATCGGCCAGCATCGCCGCGGCGGCGCGGGACCGGTCGCGCATCTGGGCGAACGTGATGGGCGCGCCGTCGATCGACATCATCACCTCGTCGCCGAACTGGTCGGCACGGCGGTCGAGAACCGAAGCGACCGTGAACCGTTCGACGCCGAAAGCCGCGGGCTCCACGCGCCATGCCCGGTCCGTGGGCATCAAACCTGCGCCGCGGACGGGTCGGGTTCGCCGGTCGCCGTGTACCCGAAGTCGGTCGCCGACGGTTGGGTACCGGGATAGAACCGGTGCGCCCAGCGGCGCAGCGCGGCGTAGTCGCGGGCCTCCTCGGGCGCAAGGTTCGGTTTCTCCAGGTACTTCATGTTCTCCCAGGTGAAGAAGTCCTGTTTGATGACTTCCTGCTGCAGCTGCAAGAACTTCGCCGCCCGGCCGGTGGGCTTGTCGCCGTGATCACCGGCTTCGCGGATGGATGCCTGGGTGTAGAAGTAATCGGTGTAGTCCTCGTCGACCGGCGTCTGGCCGGTCACCTGGACGGTGGCGACCAGCTCCGACGGGAAGCGCACGACGCCGAGGCCCAGCGAATAGTTGTCGTAGATGATCTTCGCGTCCACGGGCCCGTTCGGGGTGAGCCACGTCTTGGCCCGTCCCCCACCGAAATTCGCGTTCACCGTCGCATGCAGGTGGTAGCCGGACACTTCGAACGACGCGGTGTTGGCGGGATTGGCCGCCTTGTGCACGTACTGGACGTGGTAGGGGTCCGCCGCGTTCTCGATGATCATCTGCGCATGCACCTTGACCCTGTTGACCATCCGGGTGTGGGGGTGCAGCGGGTAGTACTCGTCGGTCTCGAGTTCGGGTAACACCGGTGGCTGCCAGTACGGCGCGCGGCTGTGACGTTCGTGCCACACGAGGATGAAGCCGTACCACTCGGTGCACGGGTAGCGCTTGATCCGTACGTTCTGTTTGCAGCCGATCTTGCTGTACGGGATCAGCGCGTTGGTGCCCTCACCGGTCCACTGCCAGCCGTGCCACGGGCAGACGATGTTCTCGCCCTCGACGGTGCCGCCGACGCCCATGTTCGCACCCAGGTGCTGACAGTAGGCGTCGAGCACATTGACCCGACCCGATTGCGTCCGGAAGATCACCAGCTCCTCGCCGAAGTAGTGGGCGCGTTTGACCTGACCGTCGGCCAGGTCCGAGGAGAACCCGACGATGAACCATCCGGTCGGGAACCGGTAGGTCGACAGGCTGATTCCGCTGGGCCCGAACTCGCGCTCCGACGGGTCGAGGGTGGGATCGTCGACCGTATCCGTCATCGCAACTCCGTCCGCGCACGCACCAGCCGGGCTCAGCGGCGCTGTCCGTTGCCTATTTTTACTATTTTAGGCATTCTGGGTCAAGGACGGCGAAGGGAACCGCGCATGACAGCGACCACTCCGGTCGACCTGTCCGATCCGGCGTTGTGGCAGAACGGTTTTCCCGACGCGCTGTTCACAGAGCTGCGGCGCGAGCGACCGATCTTCAAACACGAACTCACCGACCGGGTGGCGGCGACGCTGAAGCGCGATTTTTGGATGACGACCAAGGTGCATCACATGCACCGCATTCACCGCGATACCGAATCGTTCACCGCCGCCGAGGGACCGCTGATCCAAGGTGTGGGTGCGGTGGGGGCGTTCCCGACGATCATCAACATGGATCCGCCCGAACTACTCAAGCGGCGCCGGGTGATGTCACACGCGTTCACGCCGAAGGCGATCGGGAAGCTCGAACAGGATATCCGCACGCGGGCCGCCGGCCTGATCGACCACTTGCTGGAGCGTGGCGGCGGAGACTGGATCGCCGATGTCGCCGATGCTCTGCCCATGTCGGTGATCGGCGACATCGTGGGCATACCCGAAGAGGACAGACCGGAGATCTTCGAGACCTTCGACCTGATCCTGCAGGCGAATTCGGCCTCGTCGGGACGGGAGGCCGAACAGCAGCATCTCGAGCTGTTCGGCAAGGTCTTCACCTATGCCTCGGAACTGACCGCCGCGAAGCGCCTGCGACCCACCGACGACATCTGGAGCACCCTGGCCACGGCCGTGGTGACCGACGAGGACGGCGAGCAACTGTCGATTCCGGCCACCGAGCTCGACATTTTCTTCTTCGTGATCGCGTTCGCGGGCAGCGACACCACGAAGAACGCATTGGCCTACGGGCTCCGGGCGTTCGTCGACAATCCCGACCAGATCGAGCGCTACCGCGCGGACCCATCGGTGCGCCAGTCCGCGGTCGAAGAGGTGCTGCGATGGTCCACCCCGGTGGCGTTCTGGAGCAGGGTCACCAAGGTCGATTTCGAGATCGACGGCGTCATGATCCCCCGAGGCGAGCGCGTGGTGTCGATGTTGCGGTCGGCCAACCGCGACGAGGACGTCTTCGCCGATCCGTTCGCGTTCGACATCGGTCGTGCGGACAACCCGCATGTGGCTTTCGGCGGCGGCGGACCACACCACTGCCTCGGTGCGATGCTGGCCCGGGCGGAGATTCGCGCTGTGCTCGACGAGTTGTTGTGCAGGGCCGAAGACATCACGCTCGGACGGGTCGACGTCACCTATCCGAGCCTCACCAACAACATGACGATCTACCACTCGATGCCGATCTCGCTGCGGGGACGCTGAATTCACAACCCCTTCGGCCGCGACCCGATGACACCCTGGGCCTCGAGCCGCTCCAGGTCGCTTGCGGTCAGACCGCACAGTGTGGTGAGGACCTCGGCGTTGTGCTCACCCAGCGTCGGCGGTGGGCGCTGCAGCCAGGTCTGACTGTCGGCCAGCGGCGTGAACGGTGGGCACGGGTAGAGGTTTTCCCCGGTGCGGGAATGGTGAAGGCGTTCGAAGAACCCGCGGTGCCGCAGTTGAGGGTTCTCGGTGACGAGCGACGGCGACACCACGACCGCGGCGGGCACGCCCGCACGTACCAACTCCTCCACGGCGGCTTCGGCGTCGCGTGCGCCAAGCCAGGTCTCGAGCTCCGCACCTCCGGTGACATCGGCCAGCGCGGCGCCTTCGTCTTCGGTGCGCGCGGCGAGTGCGATCCAGCTGTCGTCGCCTGCGCACCTATAGACATCCTGTACGGCCGCCCCGTACCCCCGGTTGCCCCGTCGTTCCATCACCCGCCCGAACACCTCGTATTCGATTGTCTGAACGGCTGTTACGTTGAGCACCGCTTCGATCATCGGCACCTCGACGAGCTGCCCCTCACCGGTACGGTCGGCGAACTCGAGTGCAGCGAGCGTCGCGAAGGCGGCGTGCGCACCGGCGAGCGGATCACAGGCTCCGCGCGGGGCGATCGGCGGGCCCTCGGGCATCCCAGTGACCCAGGCAAGGCCGGCGATCTGCTCCATCGTCGGAGCGAAACCGACGCGGTCGCGCCAGGGTCCGGTCAATCCGAACGCGGGCATCCGCACCACGACCAGGCGCGGATTGAGTGCGAGCAGTTCCGCTGCGCCGAGACCGAATTGCTCCATCACGCGCGGCGAGAAGTTCTCGACCACGACGTCCGCCTGACCGATGAGGCGCCGAACCAGCCGGAGCCCCTCCTCGGACTGCAGATCGAGGGTGACCGACCGCTTGTTGGTGTTCATCGCGTGGAAGACCCAGCCGTACTCCCACCAGTCGTCGACGTCCTTGCGCATGCCGCCCGAATAGCGGATACCGTCCGGGCGCTGGATGGATTCGACCTTGATGACGTCCGCGCCGAACGCAGCCAACGAATGGGTGGCAGCCGGGCCGGCCCAGAACGCGGTGAAGTCGACGACCCGCACCCCCGCGAGCGGCATGCGCCCGGTCGGCGCCGATTCGGTACGCAGATCCCGTGGTTCCCAGAACGTTTCATCGTCACCGTCCCCGACCGCGGGTGAGGTGGCGACCGGTGCGGGACGCGCGCTCGACATCAGCCACGGGGGCCTTGGCTGGTGGAACCCGGCCGGGTTGTCGATGTAGACCCCACGTTCGCGAAGGTGATCCATCGACGGAATGGTCGCGCCGTTGCCCAACGGCGCCAACGGCAACCGGAACAGCTGCCCCAGTTCGACGATCTCGGCGACCGTGCGTTCCCTCATCCACGGGTCGATGCGTTCGCGGATCCAGTCGCGGTAGTCCCACCGGCCGATCTGGAACTGCAACTGCGCGATCTCCGTCAACTCCGGGCAGTCGACCATCGCGGCGAAGTCCAGCCACTGCTGGCCGGTCACCATGCTGATGCCGACGTAGCCGTCCTTGGCGAGTTCGATGGACGGCACCTCCACCGACCGCCGCACGGGCGGGACTTGTAGGAGCGCCGAATGCAGCCATTCCCCACTCTGCATCAGCGTGATGGCCTCGAGCAGCGACATGTCGAGGTGGCCACCCGCTCCGCCGTCACAAACGCGCCGCCGCAGAGCCAGCGCACCGTAGGCGGCCCACGTTCCACCCATGTACTCCCCCAGGTCTCCGCCGATCGAGATCGGCGGACCCGCCGGATCGCCACGAAATCCGGTGAGCCCCGACGCGGCCTGCAGCGTGAATTCGGTGGCGGGCCGCCGAGACCACGGCCCCGTCCAGCCGAAGTCCGAGATCGAAACGACTATGCATCCGGGCGAGGCCGCCAGCAGCGCTTCGGGGTCGACACCGTCCCGTCGGGCCGTGGCCTCATCCGCGGTCACCACGATGATGTCGGCGCACGACAGCAGATGACTTGAAATGGCTGTGACGCTGCGCTTTCCAGCGTTGAGATAGCAGAACAGCGGCGAGTCGGCGTCGTCATGTATTGGGCTGTCGCTGACCGTGACCCGGCGCAGCGGATCCCCCTCGGGTGGTTCGACCTTGACCACGTCGGCGCCCGCGTCGGCAAGAAGCTTGCCGCAGTACGCCCCGGCGATGCGGTCGCTGACCTCGAGGACCCGCACATCGTGCAGCGGGGTGGCTACCGTGCCACTCACACCGTCGCCCACGCATACCTCCCGGTCCGCCGTCATCTTAGTGACCATCGCCGCATGGCAAGGCAACGCTGCAGGTGGCCGGGCTATCACTGTTAATATTGCTAAGATATGACAACACTGGGAATCGGGCCCGAGGCACGTCGCCGCCTCGGGGCGCGCCGCACAGCGGAGATCGTCGCCGACGAGCTGCGCCGCCAGATCATCGAGGGTGAGCTCAACGACGGTGACCTGCTGCCTCGTCAGGAAGTGCTCGTCGAGCAATTCAGCGTGAGCCTGGTGTCGTTACGAGAAGCCTTGCGAATTCTCGAGACTGAAGGCCTCGTCTCGGTGCGTCGAGGCAACCGTGGCGGAGCGGTCGTGCACGCGCCCGCCAAAGCCAGCGCCGCCTACATGCTGGGCCTGCTGCTGCAGAGTGACTACGTGCCGCTCGCCGACCTCGGCACGGCGCTACAGGAACTCGATCCGATGTGTGCGGCGCTCGCCGCGCGCGGACCCGACCGCGGTAAGACGCTCATCCCCAAACTCAGGGACCTCAATGCGGCGATGGCCGAACACATCGACGACGGAGCGCGATTCACCGAGATCGGCGGGCAGTTCCACGACGAGATCGTCCGCGGTTGCGGTAACCACACGATGATCGCGGTCGTCGGCAGCCTGGAGACACTATGGACCGGGCACCTGAACTGGTGGGCCGAAGACAGCGCCGCCAAAGGCGAGTACCCGGCGATGAACAAGCGCCGCATCGCGTTGACCGTCCACACCAAGATCGCCGACGCGATCGAGGCGGGCGACGGCGAACGCGCACGAAAGCTGGCCGCCAAGCACGTCGCCGACACTCAGACCTACCTGTTGGCAGGAAATCCCGAACAACGGATCGTCGCACTGTCACCGCAGGCGCTCGCGCAGCGGAAGCGTTAGACAGCTTGAAAGGCAATGCGTGCGAACGGCTTTGATCACCGGCGGTAGCGGTGGAATTGGCAAGGCGTGCGGGCGCAAGCTCGCCGAACTCGGTTACGACGTGGTGTTGACGGCACGGCGGGAGGCGCCGCTACGGGCCGCCGCCGAGGAGATGGGCGCGCGCTACGTCGTCGCCGACGCGAGCCTGCCGTCGGGGTTCGCCCCCGCCGTCGAGGCGGCAGGCACCATCGACCTGCTCGTGCACGCCTCGGGGATCCTCGGTGGAACCTACGCCCGCAAACAGACTTTCGAGCAGTGGCGCGCGACGATGTCGGCGAACCTGGACTCCTGCTTCGTGGTGACGTCGGCCGCGCTGCCACGGATGCGGGCCGGCTCCCGGTTCGTGTTCATCTCGTCGTCGGCGGCGCATGAGCCGATGCGCGCCCGCACCGCCTACTCGGCGGCGAAGGCGGGCATGAACGCTTTCGCCAGCGCGCTGGCGCAGGAGGTCGACCGCGACGGAATCAATGTGCACGTCGTCACTCCCGGGCCCGTCGAGACCGAGATGCTTCAGGACGTGCCGTTCGAGATGTACGCGATCCGGGCAGCGGATGTGGCCGACGCCGTCGCCTGGCTCGACACCGTCGACCCGGCGGTGGACGTGCCGGAGATCAGGTTGCATGCGATCACGCGCGGACCGTCGGCCCGTCCGCCGGTCGTCCCCCTCGAGGCACAACGCCGCGCCAATACGTGATTTCGGTGGCTCCGCCGCCCCTGCGCTTACCTTGACCTAGATTCCCTAAAATAGTAAAGATGGGCGGGTAGAGCGCCAACCCCGCTGCCGGGAGGCAAGGTGACGATCAGCACCCGTTCGGATGACCAGACCGCTCCCGATGTGGCCAGCGATCCCTACGGTTTCTTCGAGCGCATGCGCACGACGGAGCCGGTGTGGCGCGGCACCATCATGGACACCACCGACATCCCGCCGGAGCTCCTGCCACCGGAGGAATGGACGCTGTTCGACTACGACAGCGTGTACAACGCCTTCCGCGACAGCGACGTCTACGGCTCGGAGGTGTACCACCGCACCATCGAGTTGGTGTTCGGTCCGACCATCCTCGGGATGCATGGCAAACAACATCATGACCACCGCAGCCTGGTGGCCAAGGCATTCCGGCAGACCGCGCTCGCCCAGTGGGAACCCGAGGTGATTGTCCCGATCTGCGAGAAGCTGGTCGACGAGTTCATCGACGACGGCGAGGTCGACCTGGTCAAGGCGGTGACCTTCGAGTTCCCGACCCGCGTCACCGCAGAGTTGTTGGGGCTCCCGCAAGACGATCTGGAGATGTTCCGCCGCCTCTCACTCGAACTGATCTCGATCACCGAAGACATCGAGGCGGGATTGACCGCTTCGGTCGAACTCGGCGCGTACTTCCAAGAGCAGGTGGACCAGCGGCGCCGCCAGATGACCGACGACGTCATCGGCGACTTGGTCGGCGCCGAGATCGACGGTGAACGGCTGACCGACGAGGCGATCATCTCGTTTCTGCGACTATTGCTGCCCGCCGGGCTGGAGACCACCTACCGGTCGTCGGGCAACCTGCTGTATCTGCTGTTGACGCACCCTGACCAACTCGAGGCGGTCCAACGCAACCGCGAGCTGATCGGAGCCGCGTTCGAGGAGGGGTTGCGCTTCGAGACGCCGTTGGTGAGCGTTCCGAGGTCCACGACGCGCGACGTGGAAATCCGCGGTGTCCCCATACCGAAGGGCGCACAGGTAAACCTCTGTATCGGATCGGCAAACCGCGACGAAAAGCGTTGGGACAACGCGAATGTATTCGACATCCACCGCCCGCGGCGTGCTCACACCTCGTTCGCCGGTGGGCTGCACAGCTGTCTGGGAATGCACCTGGCGCGAGTGGAGACCAGGGTGATGCTGACCAGTTTGTTCGACCGTGCAACGGATTTCGAGTTGCAGGTCGATGACGACACCCGGCTCGCCGGTCTGCCGTTCCGCTCCCCCATCCATCTGCCGGTCACGTTCCGTCCGACACGATGAGGAGCCGCGCGGCGATCCTGCACGACGTCGGCGGTCCATGGTCGGTCGAAGAGTTCGAACTCGACCCGCCGCGAGCCGGCGAGGTGCTCGTCGAGATGGCCGCGGCCGGGTTGTGCCACTCCGACGATCACATCCTCAAGGGCGACATGTCGGTCTCCAACGAGATCGCCCGCCAGTACGGTCTGACGCCGATGTTCCCGATGATCGGGGGCCACGAGGGATCTGGCAGGGTGCTCGAGATCGGCGAGGGGGTCGCCGAATTCGCGGTCGGCGACCACGTCGTGATGTCGTTCATCGCGGTGTGCGGCCAGTGCCGCTGGTGCGCCTCCGGGTTGGAGTACCTGTGCGACGAGGGCGCCGGGACGATGGTGCCAGGCATGCCGACCGACCAGACCTTTCGCCACCACACCACCGACGGCCGTCCACTCGGCCATCTGTCCAAGGTCGGCGCCTTCGCCGAGCACACCGTGGTGTCGGCGCACTCGCTGGTGAAGATCGACCCGCGCCTGCCGCTCGTCACGAGCGCGCTGCTGTCCTGCGCGGTTCCGACGGGCTACGGTTCGGCGGCCAACCGCGCCAACGTGCGCGGGGGTGACACCGTGGTGGTGATCGGGGCCGGTGGCATCGGAACCGCGGCGATCCAAGGCGCGCGGATCAACGGCGCCGCGCAGATCGTGGCCGTCGATCCCGTCGAGTTCAAGCAGAAGGCAGCGCTGCAGTTCGGTGCCACACACAGTGTTTCGACCGTCGCAGAAGCGCTCGATCTGGTCCGCGACCTCACCAACGGGGTCATGGCGGACAGCGTGGTGGCCGCGCCGTCGCTGATCGCGGGCGGGGACGTCGACGCCTACCTGAAGCTGACGCGCAAGGGCGGCACCTGCGTGCTGACCGGGATGACGGCGCAGACAACACGATCGGCGAAGATCGCGCTGCAGGACTTCATCCTGTGGAACAAGAACCTCGTCGGCACCGTCTTCGGTTCCTGCAACCCGCGAGCCGACATCAGCCGACTGGCCACCCTCTACCAGTCGGGCCTACTTCAGCTCGACGAGATGATCACCCGCCGGTATCGGCTCGACGACATCAACACCGCGTACGACGACCTGCTGGAGGGCGAGATCATCCGAGGCGTCATCGATTTCGCGCTCGACTAGACCGCAGGCAGCCCGGGCCGGATCGCGACTAGTACTGGCCCAGTGGGCGACACACGTTGGAGATCGGATTCCAGTACTCGCCCGGTGCGCATGCCAACGGGGCGGTCGCGACCGGACCGCGACACACGTTCGCCACCGGATCCCACCACCCGTTCGGGCAGTCGAGGGGTTGCGCCGCACCGGTTGCCGCGGTTGCGATCGAGAATGCCGCGATCGGGCCGGCAGCTGCGGCGAGGACCATCGCACGAGAAATGATCTTGCTCATGCGACGAGCTTGCCCCAAACGGCGCCGTCGCAAACCGCCGGCTCCGCAGAAAACCGTTCTAACCGGTTGATCGCACGCATCAGGTGCGTGCGATCAACCTGTTAAGTCCCAAAGCCGCCCGTCTCAGGGCAATACGACGTCGAGCCGCTCCCAGCCGCGGACCGTCGACGTCGGCGCGAGCCGCGCGGTCTCGGTGTCGATGTCCCACTCCGGCCAGCGGTTGAGCAGCTCGTCGAGCGCGACGCGGCCCTCCAATCGGGCGAGGTTGGCGCCCAGGCAGTAGTGCACCCCTTTGCCGAACGTGATGTGGCTGATGTTGTCCCGATGGATGTCGAAGGTGTCCGGATTGTCGTAGCGGCGCGGGTCCCGGTTGGCCGCGCCGAACATCAGCAGCATCGCGCTGCCGGCCGGCGCGGTCCGCCCGTGGGCCTCGAGATCCCTTGTGACCAAACGGGCCACGTTGTGGCCGGTCGGCTCGTACCGCAGCGTCTCGTCGACCACACGCTGTAACAACGACCGGTCCTCTACCACCTCGCGGCGCTGATCGGGGTGCTCGGCGAGCACTTTCGCCAGCCAGCCGATGAGCCGGCCGGTGGTCTCGTTGCCTGCGCCCGCGACCACCTGCGTGTAGTGCAGGACCTCTTTGCGGGTCAACTTGCGCGTCACGCCGTCCTCGTCCTCGAACTCGACGCTGAGGAGGGCGGTCATCAGGTCGTCGGAGGGGTTCTTCGCGCGCCAGTCGACGTATTCGGCGTAGATGCTGCCGTCGGCGATCTTGTCCGCGCGTACCACTTTCATGGGTGAGCCGGGTTTGGTGCGCAGGCTCGCGTCGTTGGCGTCGCGCACCGTCACCTGCTCCGATTCGGGGATGCCGAGCAGCATCCCGATGACGCGCATCGGCATCATCGACGCGAGTTCGGCGATGATGTCGAACCGCTCCGCGCCGACCAACGGATTGAGGCAGTTGACGCAGTACTGGCGGATCTGGTCCTCGAGCTCGGCCATCCGGCGCGGGGTGAACACCCGCGACATCAGGCCGCGCAGCCTCGTGTGAACCGGCGGATCCTCCATCATCATCACGCCTTTGGGCATCTCGAACTCCGACTGGATGAGTTCGAGGATGTCGCCGCGGCTGTTGGAGAACGTCTGCCAGTCGAGCAGCGCCCGCTCGACGTCGTCGTGGCGCGACAACGCCCAGAAGTCGTAGGACTCGTTGTAATAGAGCGGCGCCTCCTCCCGCAGGCGGGCATACGTCGGATACGGGTCGGCGACGATGTCCACCCGGTACGGGTCGTAGTAAACGGCGCTGCCGTGGGCCTTCTCGTCAACAGCGGTCATCGGTTCTCCCCTACTTCAGGAGGCTGCCGGCGTCGACGGGCAGAGTCACACCGGTGATGTAGCGGGCTTCGTCGGAGGCGAGGAACAGCACGGCGTTGCTGATGTCGACCGGCTCCACCCACGGGATCGGAAGGAAATGGAACGACTGGCAGATCGGCGCGAGATCGTCGGGTCCCGGGTTCTCCAGGTCCGGACGAAACAGTCGGTAGGTCGGTTCGTTCATCAAGAGCGGGGTGCAGACATGGGTTGGGTGCACGCTGTTGACCCGGATCGAGTGCGCTCCGAGTTCGACGGCGAAGGTGCGCATCAGCCCGACGACACCATGCTTGGCGGCGATGTAGTGGCCCACCTGCGGGTAGGCCTTGGTGCCGCCGACCGAGCTGGTGAGGATGATCGATCCGCCGCGGCCGCCGGCCAGAAGATGTGGAACCGCCGCTTTGACGGTCTTCCACACGCCGCCGAGGTTGACGTCGATCGTCTCGTCGAAGCGGTCCTCGGCCATCTTGTGCAGCTTCACGCCGGTGGTGCCGATGCCGGCGTTGGCCACGACGATGTCGAGGCCACCAAGCTGTTCCACGCCGTTGTCGACGGCGGACTTCAGCGCGTCGAAGTCGCGGACGTCGACCTCGGCCGTGACGATGCGGCGGTCGAGGTTTTTGACCATGTCGGCGGTCTCGGCGAGGTCCTCGGGAGTGGCCGCCGGTGCAGTCGAGTCCTCGAAACCGCGGCAGATGTCGACCGCGATGACGTCGGCGCCCGCCTGTGCCAACCGCACCGCGTGGCTGCGTCCCTGACCGCGTGCCGCACCGGTGACGAACGCGACCTTGCCTGCTACCCGACCCGCCATCGCCGCAGCTCCCCTCACTTGTTGGGCGATCGCCCAACATCTAGGCTGGCGCCATGTCTAGCAGCCCCGTCGGCGAGCGGTCAAGGGGTGGACGCGAGTCTTCCGCTCGCTCGGCCCTGATCGAGGCGACCGCCCAGGTCATGCTCGAAGAGGGCTACGCCGCAGCCACGTCCCGGAGGGTGGCGGCCCGGGCCGGGGTGAAGCCCGCGTTGGTGCACTACTACTTCCCGAGCATGGACGATTTGTTCCTTGCCGTGCTGCGCGAAGGCGCCGAGGCCAACCTGTCCCGTCAGCGTGAAGCCGCCGATGCCGACGAACCCCTGCACGCGCTGTGGCGCCTGAACAGCACCCACGGGGCGCGGCTCTTCATGGAGTTCATGGCCCTGGCCAATCACCGCAAGGACATCCGCAGTGAGATCGCGGCCTACGCCGAGCGGTTCGGGGGCGTCGAAGAGCGCGTGGTGGCCGCGGCGATGAAGGCCCACGGCGCCGACGTAGAGGCGTTCCCGCCCGTGGTCATGTCTATGATCGTCACCAGCTTGGCCCGCATCGTCCTTCTCGAACGGGGGCTCGGTATAACCCGAGGTCATGCCGAGGCGGAAGCGTTCATCGAGCGCTACCTGGACCGCTTCGAAATCAAGTCGTCGTGACCTGGCCCACACCGTTGACGCGCGGGTGACCAGCAGCACTCTGACTTGAGTTAACCTAGGGCTCAATGAGAACTTATACGGGCTAAGTTACGCACAGACGCATGCACAGCGACGAATACGACTTGAGGGCGGATATGGGTTGCATCGGGCGGACGCAGTAATGCTCCGGAAGGCGAGAAAGGTCTGGCTGCCCATCGTCATCATCGTTGTGGTGACCATCGCGGGTTTCACGGTCAGCCGCATCCGGACCTTCTTCGGCGCCGAAGGCGTCATCGTCACCCCCCGGGTGTTCGCTGACGACCCCGAACCGTTCGACCCGAAGGTCATCAAATACGAGATCTTCGGTACGGGCTCGTATGCCGACATCAACTATCTGGACCTCGACGCCAGGCCGCAACGCATCGACGGCGCGTCGTTGCCCTGGTCACTGACACTTCAGACCACGGCGCCGTCGGCCGCGCCCAACATCGTCGCGCAGGGAGACGGCCAGACCATCACCTGCCGAATCACCGTCGATGACGAGATCAAGGACGAAAGAACCTCCACTGGCGTGAACGCCCAGACCTTCTGCTTTGTGAAATCCGCATGACCTCACCGACGAACGAGGCGCCGACGGACGCCTTCCCTCCCGTCCGCCGGGCCAAGCGGCCCTTCATCCCGCGGACGATCCGCACCTTCGCGGTCCCGATCATCCTGGGCTGGATCGCGGTCATCGCGGTACTCAATGTGACTGTGCCGCAGCTGGAAACGGTCGGCCAGGAGCGCGCGGTCTCGATGAGCCCGGACTTCGCGCCGTCGATGATCGCGATGAAGCGCGTCGGCCACGTCTTCCAGGAGTACGACTCCGACAGCTCGGCGATGATCGTGATCGAGGGCGAGCAGCCGCTCGGCGAGGACACCCGCGCCTTCTACGGCGAGATGGTCGCCAAGCTCGAAGCCGACAAGAAGCACGTCCAAAGCGTCCAGGACTTCTGGAGCGATCCGCTCACCGCCTCCGGCGCGCAGAGCAGCGACGGAAAAGCCGCCTACGTGCAGGTGTACCTGTCCGGTAACCAGGGCGAAGCGCTGGCCAACGAATCGGTCGAGGCGGTCCAGGCCCTGGTCGAGGGCATGCAGCCGCCGCCGGGCGTGAAGGTGTTCGTGACCGGCCCCGCCGCTCTTGCAGCCGACCAACACATCGCCAGCGACCGCAGCATGCGGGTCATCGAGGCCCTCACGTTCACGGTCATCATCACGATGCTGCTGCTGGTGTACCGGTCGATCATCACCGTGATCCTGACGCTGGTGATGGTCGTTCTGCAGTTGGCCGCCGCCCGCGGCATGGTGGCGTTCCTCGGCTACCACGAGATCATCGGGCTGTCCCCGTTCGCGACCAACTTGTTGGTGACGTTGGCGATCGCCGCGGGAACCGACTACGCGATCTTCCTGACCGGTCGCTACCAGGAGGCGCGCGGACTCGGAGAAGACCGAGAGACCGCGTACTACACGATGTTCCACGGCACGGCGCACGTGGTGCTGGGGTCCGGTCTGACGATCGCGGGCGCGCTGTTCTGCCTGAGCTTCACGCGGCTGCCGTACTTCCAGACGATGGGTGTGCCGCTGGCCGTCGGCATGGTGACCTCGGTGATTGCGTCGCTGACGTTGGGGCCGGCGATCATCAGCGTCGCGAGCCGGTTCGGCAAGGTGCTCGAACCCAAACGGGCGATGCGGGTGCGCGGCTGGCGCAAGGTCGGCGCCGCCGTCGTGCGGTGGCCCGGACCGATCCTGGTCGCGACGGTGGCCCTGTCGCTGGTCGGCCTCCTCGCGCTGCCGGGTTACCGGACCAATTACAACGACCGCAATTATCTGCCTGCCGACCTGCCGGCCAACCAGGGATACGCGGCCGCCGACCGGCACTTCTCGCCGGCCCGAATGAATCCCGAGCTGCTGATGATCGAGAGCGATCACGACCTTCGCAACTCCGCCGACTTCCTGGTCATCGACAAGATCGCCAAGCAGATCTTCCGCGTGCCCGGAATCTCGCGCGTGCAGGCCATCACCCGGCCCGACGGGAAACCCATCGAGCACACGTCGATTCCGTTCCAGATCAGCATGCAGGGCACCACCCAGCAGATGAACCAGAAGTACCTGCAGGACCGGATGGCCGACATGCTGGTGCAGGCCGACGAGATGTCCAAGACCATCGCGAACATGGAGCGGATGTCCAAGCTCACCGAGGAGATGGCCGCGACCACGCACAGCATGGTCACGAAGATGAAGGACATGACGGTCGACGTGGCCGAGCTGCGCGACAACATCGCCAACTTCGACGACTTCTTCCGGCCGATCCGCAACTACTTCTACTGGGAACCGCACTGCTTCAACATCCCGATCTGTTGGGCGTTCCGGTCGGTCTTCGACACCCTCGACGGGATCAACACGATGACCGACGACATCCAGGACCTGCTGCCCGATATGGAGCGGCTGGACCAGTTGATGCCGCAGATGGTCACGCTGATGCCGCCGATGATTGAAACGATGAAGACGATGCGGACGATGATGCTGACGATGTACTCGTCGCAAAAGGGTCTGCAGGACCAGATGGCAGCCATGCAGGAGAACTCGACTGCCATGGGTGATGCCTTCGACGCGTCGATGAACGACGACTCCTTCTACCTTCCGCCGGAGGTCTTCGACAACGAAGAGTTCAAGAAGGGCATGGAGAACTTCATCTCTCCGGACGGCAAGTCGGTGCGCTTCATCATCGCCCACGACGGTGACCCGATGACCCCTGAGGGCATCGCGCGCATCGACGCGATCAAACAGGCCGCCAAGGAAGCCATCAAGGGCACGCCGCTGGAAGGCTCCACGATCTATCTGGCCGGCACCGCCGCGGTTTACAAGGACATGTCCGACGGCAACAGCTTCGACCTGATGATCGCGGCCATTCTCGCGCTCGCCCTGATCTTCACGATCATGCTCCTGCTGACCCGCGCCGTCGTTGCGGCCGCGGTAATCGTTGGCACAGTGGTGATCTCGCTCGGCGCGTCTTTCGGGTTGTCGATCCTGATCTGGCAGCACATCCTGGGCATCGAGTTGCACTGGATGGTCATGGCGATGGCGATCATCATCCTGTTGGCGGTCGGCGCGGACTACAACCTGCTGCTGGTGTCGCGGATGAAAGAAGAGCTGCACGCCGGCATCAGGACCGGGATCATCCGGGCGATGGGCGGCAGCGGTTCGGTCGTGACATCGGCGGGTCTGGTGTTCGCGTTCACGATGATGTCGATGGCTGTCAGCGAATTGACAGTGATCGGACAAGTCGGAACGACCATCGGACTTGGCCTGTTGTTCGATACTCTTGTCATCCGGGCATTCATGACGCCGTCCATCGCGGCGCTCATGGGTAAGTGGTTTTGGTGGCCACAGCGGGTGCGAGAACGTCCAGTGCCTGTACCGTGGCCGAAACCGAGGGAACTGACGCCGTCAGGGGGGGAAGGAGCACAGTCATGAAACGACTGATCAGTGGGGTTGTTGCCGCAGCGGCGGCGCTGGTGCTGGCCGCACCCGCCCAAGCGCAGGACATCGACACCGACTTCACCAACGAGCTGCACACGTACGGCATTTACGGGCAGAAGGACTACAACGCCTGGATCGGCAAGATCACATGCAAGCGGATACGCAAGGGTGTCGACCGGGATGCCTTCGCCTCGGCACAGTTCGTCCAGAACCAGCTGGCAAGGAGTCAGAACAGTACCGACCAGTCGTGGAAGTTCCTGGCCGGAGCGCTGCGCTTCTACTGCCCCGACCGCCTTCCGATCTTGGACCAGGCCCGTGACCACCGCTGAAAATAGGAGCCGCAACGTGTTTCGTAAAGCCACCATCGCACTGGCATCCTTCGGTTGCGCGGCGATGATCTTCCCGGCCACCGCAGCCGCCGACGCCACCGACGACTACCCGATTCCAAATCGGATCATGCGGACCACCTGCACGGTCGACCAGTACATGGCCGCCGTTCGCGACCAGGATCCGTTCTACTTCGAGCGTTACATGATCGACTACCGAAACCGGCCCGCCGACGTGCAGAAGGGCGCCCGCGACCGGATCTACTGGTTCTTCTCGCTGGACTACGCCGGTCGCCGACAGTACTCGGAGAACACCGCAACCAACGTCTTCTACGAGACCATGGCGCAACGCTGGGCCAACTGGGCCAAGCTGTTCTTCAACAACAAGGGTGTCGTCGCGCACGCGACCGACGTGTGCATGAACTACCCGCCGAGCCAGCCTGAGATCTGGAACTGGACCACGACGCCGTAGCCCAGGTCAGGGCAGCCCGCCGAACAGCGGGCTCAACGCCGCCTGGATCGGATCCGCGGGTGGCGGGAACGCCGCCGGCGCCGTAGCAGGTTGCGGCGCCGGGCTGAGCGCTGCCGGAACCGGCTGCGCCACAACGACTGTCGCGGTCGGTTCCTGATGTAGGTCGGCCACCGGTGCCACCGTTTCGGTGGCCGGTTGCGCGGTGACCTCCGGAGCGACGGCGCTGTCGGTGGCGACGTCGGATACCGCTTCGGGTGACGCGACCGCGGCCGGTGCCGGTACCGGTCGCGGAATCACCGCCTTCACCACGATCGGGACGACGGGCGCCGACGGCACGGCATGGACGCTGATCGACGGGCCGGCGTCCGACACCGCGGCCGCCGGGGTCATCGGCGCGGTCTCGGCCGACGGGTCCACCCTGGCGTCCGGCGAATCCCAGCCGGCGAGTTCCGGACCGAAGACGAACAGCGCGATCACGCCCACCGCGAGGACCAGCGCGGCCCGGCCGTGCGAACTCAACCGGCGCCGGGAGCGCAGCCGCGTCGACTTCCCTACCGGTGTGGACGGCGCGGCAGCACGGAGTACCGGTCTGGACAGCGCGGCACCGCGCGCCAGCGCGACCTGGACGTCGTCGAATTCATCGGAGGACTCGAGCGTGCCGGCCCACGTTCGAGCGGCGTCCGTCATCCGTACCGTCGCCACCTTCGCAAACCCCATGTCGGACAGCGATTTCCGGAGCAGTTCGGCCTTCGCGCCGACATCGGCGCTCCACGTCATGCAGACCGTGTCAATCCGATGGCCGGTGGCGGACGCGATCGCCCGCGCGCCCCGCACCGCTGCTTCGTGGGCGGCGATGTCGCCGTCGGTGGCGAGGTCGGCGACGACGGTGAAGTGGTCGTGATCCACCGTCTTCGCGTCGGCGCCCTCGCCTTCGATCAGGACCCAGGCGATACCGGTCGATGTCATCGACATCCCGAGCACCGTGTCCATGTCGCCTCGCCTTCCCGGCCGGATTCCGCCGCACCCGCACTGCGCAGTCAAGATCGGCGAAGCGAGCATAAGTTGCTTCGCCGTGCTCGGCATCTTGAAAGCTGTGCGGGCGCCTAGCGACCCGTCATCGGTGCGTTTGCCCGTCGTCCGCTCCGTTGACGTCTCGTTAACGGCGTCCGGAGTGATGTCACGTCTTGGTTCCGCGCGGCGAAATACCCGTATGAGCACATTCGCCGGTCGCGCCGCCCTCCTGCCCGTCGCGATCACACTGTCCGCACTGATCGGTGTCCCCGCTGCCCAGGCGGCCCCGTGCCCGGAGGTCGAGATCGTCTTCGCGCGCGGGACCACCGAGCCGCCGGGAGTGGGCGGAATCGGACAGGCCTTCGTCGACTCGGTTCGGTCGCGGTTGGGTGACCGGTCCGTGGGTGTCTACGCCGTCGACTATCCCGCCAGTCGCGACTTTGCGGTGAGCACCCGTGCAGGCGCCGAGGACACCCGTGCCCACGTGCAATCGATGGCCGCGGGTTGCCCCGCCACCCGCATGGTGCTCGGTGGCTACTCTCAGGGTGCCGCGGTGATGGATGTCGCCACCGCCGAGATGGCGCCGACGGTTGTTCCGCACGTCGCCGCGGTCGCCCTGTTCGGCGGTCCGCGCAGCAGCTTTGCCGATCGGCTGTCGCCCGGGCCGCTGCCGTCGGTGGGGCCCGACTACGCGGCCAAGACAATCGACCTGTGTGTCCCGAACGACCCGATCTGCTTTGAGGGCGGACGCGACATGGGCGCACACGTCGCCTATGTCCAGGCCGGATTGGTTAACCAAGCTGCAGAGTTCGCTGCAGGGCGGATCTGACTACCGTTTCAAGGCCCACATCTGGTAGGAACTAAGGCGGTCCTAACACCCCTAGGGAGGAGCTCCGCCGAGGTGAATTCCTGGTGAGCGCTCCCACCGCGCCTTCAACCGAACACGCCGCGCATTCCGAACGGTCTGCGCTGGCCAAGTGGATCCGGCGGCTTGCCCTACCCATCATCGTCGGGTGGATCGCGCTGATCGCGTTGCTCAACGTGACCGTGCCGCAGCTCGAGGTCGTCGGCCAGATGCGTTCGGTGTCGATGAGCCCGTCGGAGGCTCCGTCGGTGATCGCGATGCAGCGCGTGGGCCAGATCTTCGAAGAGTTCAAATCCGACAGCTCGGCGATGATCGTCCTCGAGGGCGAGCAGCCGTTGGGCGACGACGCACGCCGCTACTACGACGAACTCGTCGACAGGCTCGAAGCCGACGACAAGCACGTAGAGCACGTCCAGGACTTCTGGGGCGACCCGCTGACAGAGGCCGCGGCCGTGAGCGCCGACGGCAAGGCCGTCTACGTCCAGACCTATCTGGCGGGCAACATGGGCGAGGCGCTGTCCAACGAGTCCGTGGAAGCCGTCAAGAGCATCGTCGACAGCATCCCGCCTCCACCGGGGGTGAAGGTCTTCGTCACGGGCGGGTCCGCCCTGGTCGCCGACCAGCAGATCGCCAGCGACCGCAGCATCCGCATCATCGAGTACGCCACGTTCGCCGTGATCATCACGATGCTGTTGCTGGTCTACCGGTCGATCGGCACCATGCTCATCACACTGGTGATGGTCTTCCTGGCGCTGGCGGCCACGCGTGGTGTGGTGGCCTTCCTCGGGTATCACGACCTGATCGGGCTGTCGACGTTCGCGACGAACCTACTTGTGACGCTCGCGATCGCCGCGTCCACCGACTACGCGATCTTCCTCATCGGGCGCTACCAGGAAGCCCGCACGCTGGGTCAGGACCGGGAGTCGGCGTTTCACACGATGTTCCGCGGCACTGCCCATGTGGTGTTGGGCTCGGGTATGACGATCGCCGGCGCCACCTTCTGCCTGTCGTTCACCCGGCTGCCGTACTTCCAGTCACTGGGGGTGCCGCTGGCGGTGGGTATGACGACGGCGGTGTTCGTCGCGCTGACGCTCGGCCCGGCGATCATCACGATCGCGACCCGTTTCGGCCTGCTGGAACCCAAGCGCGCCATGCGCATCCGTGGTTGGCGCAAGATCGGCGCCGCGATCGTGCGATGGCCCGGGCCCGTGTTGCTCGCGACCGTCGCATTGTCACTGGTCGGATTGTTGACGCTGCCCGGGTACCAGCCCAACTACAACGACCGCTTGTATCTGCCCGCCGATCTGCCGGCGAACCAGGGCTTCGCGGCCGCCGAACGGCACTTCTCCCCCGCAACCATGAATCCCGAGTTGCTGCTCATCGAGACCGATCACGACCTGCGCAACTCGGCGGATTTCCTGGTGATCCACAAGATCGCCAAGGCGGTCTTCCGGGTTCCGGGCATCTCACGGGTCCAGACCATCACCCGCCCCAACGGCAAGCCGATCGAATTCAGCACGATCCCAGCGCAAATGAGCCTCGGCGGGGTCGGCCAGGACTTGAACCGCAAGTACACCCAGGACCGCATGGCCGACATGCTGGTGCAGGCCGACGAGATGCAGAAGAACATCGACACCATGACGCGGATGATGGCGTTGATGGGTGAGATGAACGCGACCACGCACAGCATGGTGCAGAAGACCAAGACCATGGCCGCCGACACGGCCGAATTGCGGGATCACATCGCTGATCTCGACGACTTCATGCGTCCGATCCGCAACTACTTCTACTGGGAACCGCACTGTTTCAACATCCCGGTCTGCTGGACGGTACGGTCGATCTTCGACACCATCGACGGCACGAACAAGCTGACCGACAATGTCCAGGACTTGATTCCGGACCTGGAGCGACTCGATGCGCTGATGCCGCAGCTGTTGGCGCTGATGCCCGAGCAGATCGAGTCGATGCGCACCATGCGGACCATGATGCTGACGATGCACGCTTCTCAAGGAGGCATGCAGGATCAGCAGGCCGCCATGAGCGAGAACCAGTCGGCGATGGGCGATGCCTTCAACGACTCGTGGAACGACGACACGTTCTACCTGCCGCCTGAGATCTTCGACAACGAGGAATTCCGGCGCGGCATGGAGAACTTCATCTCGCCCAACGGTCGTGCCGTGCGAATGATCGTCCAGCACGAGGGCGATCCCCTCAGCGCCGACGGTATCGAACGCATCGACGCGATCAAGCAGGCCGCGAAAGAGGCCATCAAGGGCACGCCGTTCGAAGGGGCCAAGATCTACGTCGGCGGTACTGCCGCGGCGTTCAAGGACATGCAAGAGGGCAACAATTACGACCTGATGATCGCGGGCATCCTCGCGCTGGCGCTGATTTTCACCATCATGTTGATCATCACGCGCAGCGTCATCGCCGCCGCGGTGATCGTGGGCACCGTCGTGCTGTCGCTCGGGGCGTCCTTCGGTCTGTCAATTCTGGTGTGGCAGCACATTTTGGGCATCGAGCTGCAGTTCATGGTCATGGCCATGGCGGTGATCATCCTGTTGGCGGTGGGCGCCGACTACAACCTGCTCCTGGTCGCCCGGTTGAAGGAGGAACTGCCCGCGGGTGTCAACACCGCGATCATCCGGGCCATGGGTGGCAGCGGATCGGTGGTGACCGCGGCAGGCCTGGTGTTCGCGTTCACGATGATGTCGATGGTGGTCAGCGAGTTGACCGTGGTGGCGCAGATGGGCACCACTATCGGCATGGGTCTGCTCTTCGACACATTGGTGATCCGCGCGTTCATGACGCCGTCGATCGCCGCGCTGCTCGGCCGGTGGTTCTGGTGGCCGCAGCGGGTGAGGGCCAAGCCTAGGCCCGTGCCATGGCCCGCGCCGAAACAGCCGACGCCGTAAAGCAACCCAGCATCGTCCAGCCGAAGGCTCCGGTCAGCCCGTTCTTGGCCAGCAGCACCATCGCCACGCCCGCGAGCACGATCAGCACACCGGCCGCGACCGACCGTGCCCCGGTGGCGCCCACTGGAGCGTCCCACCACGGCAGGCGGCGATGCTCGAGCGGGGAGAGCAGTCGGAACAGGGCGAACATGACGACGGCGAACACGGCGGCGCGAAGTGCGAGCAGTGCCCAAAAGTACGGTGCGTCAACGTCATACGCATCGAGGCCGATCGCGTGCAGTGAGAATGCGGCGATGGCGATCGCCACGATGTGCCAGAGGTACAGCGTCATCGCTCCCCCGTTGCCGACCGCGACGACGTACCAGACCCGCGGGCGCTGAGCCCATCGCTGGATCGCCCGTGCACAGGCGATGAACGCGGCGGACACCCAGGTGCAGTGCAACGCGAGAAGCAGGGTGGGCGGCGAGACGTTCGACAGGTGCTCGGTTCCGGTGACGACGAGCGACACCTCGTAGGGCCCGACCATCGCCAGCACTGTCTGCGCGACGAGCGCACCGGCCCCCACCGCGAGCGCGACGCGCGGGCTGATCAACCGTCGCGCGTACCCGACGCCCAGCGCGATCGGGATGAGCCAGACGATGACGAAGTTCGCGACCCCGGCCATCGGGGCACCGACCGAGAGTCGGATGGTGTCGACGGCGGTGGCCGCGGCCAGCAGACCCGCCACCAAGACCGCGAGCTGGCGGCCCGTCGACAACCGGGTCAGAGCGGGGACGAAGGCGAGCACTACCAGGTACACGCCCAGGAACCACAGCAGCGCGACGGACTCGCGACCGAGGTCTGCGGCGGAATCCGGGCCGAGGGTGAGTCGCACGGCGAGCAGTCCGACCGTCCAGGCCGCGAGATACCAGAAGACAGGGCGGCACAAGCGCTGCGCGCGAGCGACCAGCCAGGTGCCCCACGACTTGCCTGTATGCCAGCCGTATGCCCCGGCGGCGCCTCCTGCGAGGAAGAACAGGGGCATGACCTGCACGATCCACGTCACCGGGGTGAGTGCGGGAATCTCTCCGAGGATGTTGCCGATTCGGACGCCGCCGGAGTCGATGGTCGCCAGCAGCAGCGCGCAGTGGCCGAACATGACCACGATGAGCGCGGCCAGGCGGGCGACGTCGACGGCGCGGTCGCGGGTCGGCGGGGTGTCGGCGGCCAGTTCGTCGGCGCCGGACAGGGGTTTCGTGAGCGACATGCGTTCAGAATGCCCCGCGGGCCGCGGCACTGCTTGAGTAGTACTACGTGTGGTCCGTTCCGAGCAACGCGCAGTACGCACGTTCACGATCCGTGAGTGCTGGCGAGGTGATCGCGCCAAAAGCGGCGGCATCGCGGGCGATCCGAGCCGGCGCGTCTTCCCGCGCGTCGGGGCCCTCGAGGCGAAAGCAGCTCGGCGCGAGAGGCCCGAACAGCAAGGCGCGGCGAAGTTCGCGCCAGTTCTCCACCGCCGGTTCCACCCCCGCTGCCCGGGCGAACGCCAACGCCGCCAGGTTCATCCGCGTTTTCTGTGGCAGGCCTCGGCGCGAGCGGTACGCCTCGATCGCACGGCATTGGTCAGCGGCGCTCGGAGCCGGGATGGTCCCGCCCCAGGTGTAGGCGATCCAGCGGGCCTGCAACTCCAGCGGCACGAAGTATCCGCCGGACTGATCCCACATCCCCATGAACGCCAAGCCGGGGAGGTCGGGATGGAAGGTATGGCGATCGGTGTCGAGATGAACGTCGTCCGCATCGAGGACTGTTTGGATCTCGTTGTGCAAGAAGGGCATCGAGAGTTGGAATCCGGTGCCGAGCAGGATGCCTTCGAACTGCTCGGCATGCCCGTCGGCGAAGGTCACGGTCGTACCGGCCACCGATGTCATCCACGGGCGCACCTCGATCCGGCCCTCGCCCACCAGCGGCAGGTAATGCTGGCTCAGCGTGACGCCGGCGGCGAACAGCGAGGGATCGGGTGCCGGGGCGCCGTACTGCTGTGGCATTCCTCCGGCTTCGACGACGATCTCCTTGAGTTGACGGTCGCTCTCGGCGGAAGGCAGTTTCTCGTCGGCCAGCGCCAGGTACCGGGTGAAGATCCGGTGGTCGGACGGAACACCCGCGGCGAATTTCGGTAGTACGTAGCGCTGACGGCGCTGGGTGACCACAGCGCGTGCGCCCCGCTGGGCCAGTTCGGCGGCGATCTCCAACGCGCTGACAGCACATCCGGCCACCAGGACACGCTTGTCGCAGTAGGGCGTGGCATCCCGATAGTCGAATGTTGGTACGGCACCGAGGGAGCCGGTAAAGCCGTGCAACCCATCGACAGCTGGGACAACGGGCGACTGAAACCGCCCGGTGGCCACGACGACGCACTTGTAGCTTTCTTCTTCGCCCGGGATGCCGACCAGCCAGCGACCGTCGTCGTGCCGGACGCTGGTCACCGGAGTCAGGAACCGGATTCGTCGTGACAGATCGAACGTCTCGGCATAGCGCGGAGGTAACGAAGGATCTCGAGCGCGGACGGGAAGACGGGGCCTTGGCCGGGGTCGAGGTCGCTGAACGCGGTGAGGATGCGGCTTGTGTTGGTGTGCATGGCCGGCCACACCCCGCTGCGGCCCCGCTCCCCGGTCCACTGCCCACCCAGGGTGGCGCCGCGCTCATAGATCGTCGGCTCGAATCCCTGGGCGATCAGCCAGCGCGCGGCGACGAGCCCGCCGGGGCCCGCACCGATGACCGCAACGTCACCGGCCACTGCGCGTTCCAGGGCGCAGCGCGCCGCCACACTTCGGCATGCGGCGAATGTACTGCGGATGTGTGCCCGTCCATGCCGATCGCGCATTGAATCGGCCCGCCACCGTGAGGTGACGGGCCGATTATTGAGCGGGGTTCAGGGCAGCCGGGTGAGCACCGGGAGCTTGCCGGCTGGCAGCGCCGGGCGCACGCTGGCCGGGTTGCGCTGCGGCGCGGTGGTGATGACGATCTTGCCGCCGCGGCAGGAGACGAGCTTGCCGTCGACGAAGACGTCCTGTCCGTCGTCGATCGGAATGGGGTAGCCGTCGGCGTCGGTGTAGGTGCATCCACCACTGCCGGGGGTGGGCTCGTTGTCGACAGCGTGGGCCGTCGCCGGCGCGAAGACGAAGACGGCGAGGGCGCCGATGAGGGTGGCGGCGTACTGGATACGGGTCGGGCGGCGGGTGATGGTGGTCATGTCGTGATCCTCTCGGGGGCGGTGCGGAGTGGGGGTGGTGAAAGAAATGATTGCGAGTCGACCAGGGGCCGCGTAATCGCCGCGAGGCCAGGATCCGTTCAAGTGAGGGGAGGGTTTTCTATCTCTGTGGTAAGGCCGGCGGTCAGCACCTGCTTGCGATTGAGACAATCTGGCGGACAATGCCTGTCGTAAGTTGCGTGGCAGCGAATTCAGGTGGGTATACGAGGCCAAAATGTCCACCTGCGAAAGGCGACAACGATGGCAGAGCCCGAGTCCGGCCAGTGGAACGTCGCGGCCAAGGAGAACAGGGTCTACCTCGAACGGGCCAACGACGATGGCGAGTTGTTGTTCGGTGACTCTCTCGAGCCGCATGAAGCGCGCCAGCTGGCACGGGCGCTGACGAAATTCGCAGACAAGCTCGACGACTCCCCCCGATCCAGCGATGAAGACGACTCCGACGAGAAGTCCGACGACGAATCGGAGGACGACGACGATGACGATGACGACGAGTCCGACGGCTCGGATGATGGCGACGACGACTCGGACAAATCCGACGACGAAAAATCCGACTGAGCCCGCCCCGGCTATCGAATCCCATTCTCTGACAACGGCTGCGGCACGCACCGCAGCCTGAGTCCCCGCGCGGGGTCAACCCTCGGCTGCGTCTCGCCCGTGCGCGACGCACCAATCGTTATCAGAAGCAGCGTCCATCGTTACGGAAAACACCGCACGCCCTCTTCACGCCGACGGCCAAGCTGCTGCACCATATCTTCACGGGCTGCGATGCTGGGGGCATCGCTCGCGCGCAGATCGGTTGGAGACGGCTGCGATGGGGAGGAACACATGCGCCAACCAGCGGCGGCACTCGGTGCCGCGATTGTCTGTCTTCTGGTCGCCGGGTGTGCCAGCTCGGTCGGCAACGCGGTGGCGCCGACGCCCACCCAGACGTTGATCCCGCGTCCCCTGGTGGAGCGCGAGCTGGATGAACTGCTGCTGAATCCCGCTGAGTTGAACGTCGCGATGGGCTCGCAGACCCTGGAGGTCACGAGCGCCCAGAGCACCATGTCGGACAATAGCGCCACGATGGAACCGCGGGCATGCCTCGGCATCGACGGTGCGGCGGAGGCGCCGGTCTACGCCGACAGCGGGTACCAAGCCGAGCGGGATCAGAGCCTCAACGATGGCGACAAGTTCGCCCACTATGTGAAGCAGGCCGTCGTGCTGTACCCGCTTGTGAAGAAGGCCCGGGCCTTCTTCGATGCATCGGTGCAGCAGTGGCCGGTCTGCCACGAATACACCCACACGCAGAGCGGGACGAAGTGGACCGTGGGGCCGATCAGTAACAACGACGACGTGCTGAGTACCGTCGCGACTCTCCAGGAAGCTGCTGCGCCGGGGTGGGCCTGCGGACACGCAGTCACACTGGAGAACAACGTCATCATCGACGTGAACACCTGCAGCGCTAACCCGGGTGATTCAGCCGCACGGATCGCGAGACAGATCGCGGAGAAGGTGGCGAATCGCTGGTGAGAGCGGCTGGTCGAAGGCCGGCAGCAAAGATGTCAAGCAGTCGAAAGATTGCTATGCGACTTGGCGGTGACGCCCCGTGGGCCGGTCAATTCTCATTGTTAGTACGCCGCTTATGGCACCTAAAAACGATCGATCTTCTTGCTGAAGCAATTGTTTTCTTGATCTCGGAAGCAATTTAAAGGGGTCAGGCGCTCAAAGCTGCCGTGTTCAACCCCTGTGGGGGAGGTTGAGCGCAGTCCGTCGCTTAGTAACGGGAGGGCTACCACGATCAGGCTGTATACCGTCTACGGGGTTTACCTCGAGAACTGGTCCGCTTGGTATGCGGGTAGCTGGCGGATGAACACGCGCCTCCAAGTAATGTTTATTCCCACCATCAACGTTGCTCGAATGCCCCTAGGAGCAAATTTTTTACAAAAGCGACAGTTTGATTTATCTTTCGGTTACATTGAGCACGTCCGTTGGAAGGCTTTAATGAATCGATCGTCAACGGGCCATTGTTGGGGGCATGGGGGTCTGCATGTGCTGCAAACACCCGTCGCTCGATTTCTCGAGGCCGTCAGGCCGGCTTTTTACTCACCACACCACATCGCACTCCTGGGGGATTCATCATGGGTAATGCAACATACATCGGCCGCGTAGGGGCGTTAGCTGTCGCGCTCGGGATCGGGGTCGGACTCTTCGCGACGCCGGTAGAGGCGTTCGCCAAACCGGACACAGGCTCGAGCGCCGCAAGCGATTCGTCCTCGGCGAAGACGAACAAGACGGACAAAGCGGATAAGAGCACCAAAGTCTCGAACGATTCATCAGCGGCAAAGGCCCCCATGGCGGCCAAGGCACCAAAACCGCCGAAGGACGTATACGTCTCCAAGAACGGTGTGGTCAAGAAAGACGGCGGCGGCACAGCGTATGCCGAAACCCCAATCGGCAGCACTAAAACCAAGGCGAGGGCCACCGGCGCAGGCGCCGAAGCAATAGTGACCAGCGGGAACGACAGCAGTGCCACCGCTAAAGGCACCAATGCCAAAGCGACTGCGGGCGGTGGAGTCAAGAACAAAGCCAAGGCTCAGGGTGATGGCAGCATTGCCGCCGCCGGCGATGACGATAGCGGTATCGGTGGCAACAACAACAACAACAACACAGCCCGGGCGACCGGCGATGGCAGTAAGGCTTACGCGGGCAGCGGCGGCGACGGCAACAACAACAATAGGGCCACAGTCGACGGCGACAACAGCAGCGCCTATGCGGGCGCCAACGGCAATGGCAACAACAACAACGTTGCCACCGTCGCCGGCGAAACCGAAACGGGTACTCCCGGTGATAACAGCGTGGCCAGCGCGGGTTCCTTCGGCGATGACAACGCCGACAACCGTGCCAGCGCTATCGGTCAGGATGCCACTGCCCTCGCCGGCGGCGGCCAGAACATCGGGGCAGGGGGCAACGAGAACTCCGGCAACACCGCCACCGCCACCAACACCGGCAGCGATAGCCAAGTAACCGCCGCCGCTGGCGTTATCGGCGAAGGCAACAACGACAACACCGCAACCGCCACCAACAGTGGAAGCATGGCCACCCTGCAGGTTATCGCCGGCGCTTTCGGCTTGAACAGCTCCGGCAACACCGCAACTGGGACCAATAGCGGAAGCAACACCTTCCTTGACGCTTGGGCTAGCTTCTTCGGCAACGACAACATCAACAACACCGCCACCGCGACCAACATCGAAAACGGCGTCACAACCAGGGCCCTGGCCGCCGTCGGCAGCCATGGCAATGAGGATCTTGACGCCGTTGCGGCCGACGGTGACGAGGACATTCAGCCGGAGCCGTAGTCGCGCATTCTTGTCCCGCCCCGGCGGCGTGGTGTCCCACCAGGGACGCCCGCCGCCGAGTCGCGGGAGCGGACTTTAGCGACCAGCCGAAATGGTATAAGCGCGGCGGTCTTAATAGCGGAACGGACAATTGCTCGCATAAAGACGCGTTGAGCCGACTGTCAACCGATGCCTCCCGAGACATCACATTGTCGGGCTGACAGTGTGGTGTTTCAGGACATCGGAATAGGGTGTCTCAAGACATCGGCATAGGTGGGTCGGCCAGTTTCAGCTGGTGTCTAAGGCTCCTGGCACCTTGAGCATCATCACCAACTGCGCGTCTCCACCGCCTCGATCAACCGCCACTCCACGCCGCCGGCCTCGTCGACCCCACCCCACAAAAGCGACCGAAATCGTCCTACATCCGCTTCGCCGCCGAACAACCCAACCAATGCTGGCAGGCCGACTTCACCCACTGGCGCCTCGCCGGCGGCACCGACACCGAAATCCTGTCCTGGCTCGACGACTGCTCCCGCTATGCCATCTCAGTCACCGCACACCACCGCATCACCGGCACCATCGTCGTCACCGAATTCACTAGCTGTACACCACCAAGGCATCCCGTACTCCACCCTGACCGACAACGGCATGGTCTTCACCACCCGCCTCGCCGGCGCCAAAGGTGGACGCAACGCCTTCGAAGCCGAACTACGTCGCCTCCACGTCCACCAAATCAACTCCACCCCCAACCACCCCACCACCTGCGGGAAAGTCGAACGCTTCCAACAACCCCTCAAAAAATGGCTCACCCGCCAACCCCGAGCCGCCACCCTCGCCGAACTACAAACCCAACTCGACGCCTTCACCGACGAATACAACCACCGCCACCCACACCGCTCCCTACCGCGCCACGCGACCCCCGCAGTCATCTACACCAGCCGCCCCAAAGCCAGCCCAGCAACCCGCATCGACACCCACAACCGCGTCCGCACCGACCGCGTCGACCAAGCTGGAGCCGTCACCCTGCGCGTCAACGGACGCCTCCACCACATCGGCATCGGCCGCCACCACTACCGAACCCGCGTCCTGATCCTCACCCAGGACCACCACATCACCGTCATCAACGCCGCCACCGGACAAACCCTGCGCGACTTCACCCTCGACCCCACCAGGGACTACCAACCCACCGGCGCCCCCAGAGGCCCCAAACGCAAAAAAACCGCGGACCTAAAGTAGGTCCGCGGCTATTCCGATGTCTTGCGACATCACAATTGTCGGGCTGACAGTGTCTGATTCCACGACATAGTTGGCAGCTGTCTCGCGACATAGTTGACACCTCAGCTCAGCCTGGAGGTCGGCG
>NZ_LZIK01000037.1:0-1315 GCF_001667105.1 Mycobacterium sp. 852002-51152_SCH6134967
CAGTGTCTGATTCCACGACATAGTTGGCAGCTGTCTCGCGACATAGTTGACACCTCAGCTCAGCCTGGAGGTCGGCTATGTCGAAGGCGCAGCTCGTCATCACCGCGGTGATGCTGGAAGGTCGCAGTAAAAGCGCGGTAGCCCGCGATTACGACGTCTCCCGCTACTGGGTTCAGCAGCTGTGTCAGCGCTACCAGCGCGAAGGGACAGCGGCGTTTCAACCGCGCTCACGCCGACCCCACCACAATCCCCGCGCCGTGGACCCCGCCATCGAAGAAACGATCGTGCGGCTGCGGAAAACACTGACCAAACGCGGCTATGACGCCGGCGCTGACACCATCGCCAGCCACCTGACCGCCGACCCAACCATCACCGACATACCAGCCGTGTCCACGATCTGGCGCATCCTGCACCGCCGCGGATTCGTCACCCCCCAACCGCACAAACGCCCCCGCTCAGCCTGGAAACGCTTCGAAGCCGATATGCCCAACCAATGCTGGCAAGCCGACGTCACCCACTGGCAGCTCGCCGACCACACCGCCGTCGAAATCCTCAACATCATCGACGACCACTCCCGACTAGCCATCGCCAGCCACGCCCGACGCGTCACCACCGGCCCAGACGTCATCGACACCGTCACCGCCGCAATAACCCGTTGGGGCACACCAGCATCAGTACTCACCGACAACGGCGCTATCTTCACCGCCACACCCCGGCGCGGCGGCCGCACCGCCCTGCAAGTGCTGCTGGGCGAACTCGGCGTCGCCTACATCAACTCCCGGCCGTATCACCCACAAACCTGCGGGAAAGTCGAACGCTTCCACCAAACCCTCAAAAAACACCTCCGCGCCCAACCCGCAGCGATGACCGTCGCCGACCTACAAACCCAACTCGACGCCTTCACCGACTACTACAACCAAACCCGACCCCACCGCGCATGCCACCGGCACACCCCGATGCAGGCCTACACCGCCCGACCCAAAGCCACCCCGACGGGCTACACCATCGCCCCGCACTACCGGGTACGCCACGACAGAATCGACAAAGGCGGAGTCATCACCATCCGCTACAACAGCCGCCTGCACCACATAGGCCTGTCCAAACACCTACGCGGCACCCAAGTCCTCGTCCTAATCGACGACCTCAACATCCGCGTCCTCGACAAAAACACCGCAACACTGATCAGGAAACTCAAACTCGACCCCACACGCGACTACCAACCACGCGGCGTCAAATGCGGAAAATCCCCCGAAAACCGGGTCGACATGTAAACGATGTCTCGGGACACCCGTCAACGATGTCCCGAGACATCACA
>NZ_LZIK01000038.1:0-116759 GCF_001667105.1 Mycobacterium sp. 852002-51152_SCH6134967
CCAATCTAAGAGCCAGACACCAGGTGAAAAGGATTCAACCACCGCACTACGCGGCACCTCACCTTCACACTGACGCCAATCTAGCGAATCACCCACCCGTCAAAGCGGCGAGCGCCCACCGTTGCACGAAATCCGTACAACAGTGAGCGCTCGGCCCGATGGAGTTATGCGTCAGGTCAGCGACGCCGGCGGGTTGAACCGCTCGCCGTACTTGGCCGCGAGTTCCTTGGCGCGGGCCACGAAGGCCTCCTTGCCGACACCGCCAGGACCCTGGTAGCCGACGATGAACTGCGCCGAACCACCGGTGTAGGGCGGGAAGCCGATACCCATGATCGAGCCGATGTTCGCGTCAGCGGTCGACGTGAGCACGCCCTCGTCAAGGCACTTCTGGGTCTCCAGCGCCTCGGCGAACAGCATGCGATCGATCATGTCCTGCAACGGGATCGACGTGTTGCCGGAGTTGAAGGTCTCCTTCAGACCCGGCCACAGCCCGACGCGCTTGCCGTCGGCGTACTCGTAGAAGCCCGCACCCTTCAGCCGCGACGGCCGTCCGATCTCGATCATCTTCTCGACGACCGCCTCGGCCGGGTGCGGCTCGTACGTGCCGCCCGTGCTCTCGACGCCCTTGCGGGTGGCGACGGCGATCTTGTGCATCAGCTCGAGGTTGAGCTCGTCGGACAGCTGCAGCGGCGGCGCCGGGTAGCCCGCCTGCGAGCCGGCCTGCTCGATGCTCGCGGCCGCAACGCCCTCACCGAGCATCGCCAGCGCCTCGTTGACGAACGTGCCGATGACACGGCTGGTGAAGAACCCGCGGCTGTCGTTCACCACGATCGGGGTCTTGCCGATGGCCAGCGTGTAGTCGAACACTCGGGCCAGCGCCTCGTCAGAGGTCTTCTCGCCCTTGATGATCTCCACCAGCGGCATCTTGTCGACCGGCGAGAAGAAGTGGATGCCGATGAAGTCCTCCTGGCGCTTCACGCCGGTCGCCAAACCGGTGATCGGCAGGGTCGAGGTGTTCGATCCCAGCAGCGCGTTGGGCTCGACGATGTCCTCGATCTCCTGGAACACCTTGTGCTTAAGGTCCTGATCCTCGAAGACCGCCTCGACGACGAAGTCGACACCCTTCAGGTCCGCAGGATCGCCCGTCGGCGTGATGCGGGCCAGCAGCGCGTCGGAACGCTCCTGGGTGGTCTTGCCCCGCTCGAGCGCCTTAGCCTCGAGCTTCTCCGAGTAACCCTTACCCTTCTGGGCGGCTTCGAGGCTGACGTCCTTGAGCACCACGTCGAACCCGGCCTTGGCCGACACGTAGGCGATGCCGGCGCCCATCATGCCCGCGCCCAGCACGCCGATCTTGTTGATCTTGACGGGCTCGATACCGTCGGGCCGCGACGCACCGCCGTTGATGGCCTGCAGGTCCAGGAAGAACGCCTGGATCATGTTCTTGGCGGTCTGGCCCGTGACCAGCTCCGTGAAGTAGCGGCTCTCGATGCGGCTCGCGGTGTCGAAGTCGACCTGCGCGCCCTCGACGGCGGCGTTGAGGATCGCCCGCGGCGCAGGCATCGGCGCACCCTTGAGTTGCTTGCGCAGCAGCGCCGGGAACGACGGCAGGATGCTGGCCAGGCCAGGCGATGTCGGAGTGCCGCCGGGCATCTTGTAGCCCTTGACATCCCAGGGCTGGGTGTGCGCCTCGGGGTTGGCCTTGATCCACGCCTTGGCGGCGGGCACCAACTCCTCGACCGTGGGCAGCACTTCGTCGACCAACCCGGTGTCCTTGGCCTTGCCCGGCTTGAACCGGGTGCCCTGGCTGAGCACCTCCATGAACGCCTTCTGGATGCCGAACATCCGCACGGTGCGGGTCACGCCGCCACCGCCGGGCAGCAGACCCAACGTGACCTCAGGCAGACCGATGACCGAACCCTTGACGTCGGCGGCGATCCGGTGGTGACAGGCCAGCGCGATCTCCAGGCCACCGCCCAGCGCGGCGCCGTTGATGGCCGCCACGACCGGCTTGCCCAGCGTCTCGAGCTTGCGCAGGTCGGCCTTGATGGACTCGACCTCTTCGAACGCTTCGGCGGCGTTGTCCGGGCCGACGTTCATCATGCCCTTGAGGTCACCGCCGGCGAAGAAGGTCTTCTTCGCGCTGGTGATGACGACGCCGGTGATCGAATCCTTTTCCGCAACAAGCTTTTCGACGGCATTGTGCATGGATTCCTTGTAATGCTCGTTCATCACGTTGGCCGAGCCGGTCGGATCGTCGAGCGTCAGGGTGACGATGCCGTCGGCATCCTTGTGCCACTGAATGGTGTTCTCTGCCATGTTTTTTCCTTAAACCCTCAGACTCGTGCTAGACGCGCTCGATGATGGTGGCCACGCCCATGCCGCCGCCGATGCACAGCGTGATCAGCGCACGCCGTGCGTTGCGACGCTCGAGCTCGTCGACCATGGTTCCGGTGATCATGGCGCCGGTGGCGCCCAGCGGGTGGCCCATCGCGATGGCGCCACCGTTGACGTTGAGTTTCTCGTCGGGGATGTCGAGGTCCTTCTGGAACTTCAGAACCACCGAGGCGAACGCCTCGTTCAGCTCGAACAGGTCGATGTCGTCGACCGTCAGGCCGGCACGGTCGAGCACCTTGCGAGTGGCCGGCGTCGGACCGGTGAGCATGATGACCGGATCGGCGCCACTGGTGGCGGTGGCCACGATGCGTGCCCGCGGGGTCAGACCCTGCGACTGGCCCGCCTTTTCACTGCCCACGAGCACCAGCGCGGCGCCGTCGACGATGCCGGAGCTGTTGCCGCCGGTGTGGACGTGGTTGATCTTCTCGACGAAGTGATACTTCTGCAGCGCCACGTCGTCGAACCCGCCCATGGCGCCGACGCCGTCGAACGCGGTCTTGAGCTGACCGAGGCCCTCGAGCGTGGTGTCGGGGCGCATGTGCTCATCGTGGTCGAGAATCATCAGGCCGTTCTGGTCGCGCACCGGCACGACGGACTTGGCGAAGTAGCCGCCCGACCAGGCCGCGGCGGCTTTCTCCTGGCTGCGCAGCGCGTAGCGGTCGACATCCTCGCGGGAGAAGCCCTCGATCGTCGCGATCAGATCGGCGCCGATGCCCTGCGGGACGAATCCGATGCGGTAGTTCGTCTCCGGGTCCGAAGCCCATGCGCCGCCGTCGGAGCCCATCGGTACGCGGCTCATCGACTCGACACCGCCGGCGAGCACCAGGTCGTCCCAGCCGGACCGCACCTTCTGGGCGGCGGTGTTGACGGCCTCGAGACCCGAGGCGCAGAACCGGTTGAGCTGGAACCCGCCGGTGGTCTCGGGCAGCTTGGCCACCAGCGCCGCGGTCCGGGCGATGTCGCCGCCCTGGTCGCCGACGGGGGACACACAACCGAGGATGACGTCGCTGATCAGCGTCTCGTCGAGGTCGGGGTAGCGGCTGCGGATCTCCTCGATCAGGCCGACGACCAGGTTGACGGGCTTGACCTCGTTGAGTGCGCCGTTCTTGTTCTTGCCGCGAGGCGTACGAATCGCCTCGTAGATGAAGGCTTCTTCAGACATGAAGATATTTCCTGTTCAGATTGGGTTGCGGGATGCCTGTCCATCCGGACGGTAGTCCTCTGTCCCGCAGCCTAACAGCCTCGGCCAACCTGTTGGTTGGGCAACCTAGCACCGGTAACCCCGCGGGGCGTACCGTGCGGTCCCCGGCCAGGGCGTGACAGAAGTGCCCGCTCGTCCCCCGAACCGGCAGCTAACGTGACGATGTGGACGTCCTCCTTGGCATCGACATCGGCACCGGGAGCACGAAAGGCGTCCTGACCGACGCGGCGGGCACGGTACTGGCCGTCGAGACCATGGCGCACTCGATGGACCTGCCGCGCCCGGGGTGGGCGGAATTCGACGCAGAAGCCGTGTGGTGGCGCGAAGTCTGTGCCATCAGCCGCGCGCTCATCGCACGCATGCCCGCACGCGGGTCGTTGGCGGGCGTCTGCGTCAGCGGCCTTGGACCCTGCCTCGTGCTGTGCGACGACGACCTGCGACCTCTGCGACCCGCGATCCTCTACGGCATCGACACCAGGGCGGTCGCTGAGATCGCATCGCTCACCGAGGAATTCGGCGAACAGAACATCCTCGAACGAGGCGGCAGCCTACTGACCAGCCAGGCCGTCGGCCCGAAACTGGAATGGGTCCGCACTCACGAACCGGAAGTGTTCGCCGACGCGAGAACGTGGTTCAGCTCGAACTCCTACATCGTCGCCAAACTCACCGGCGAATACACCATGGACCACCACACCGCCAGCCAGTGTGACCCGATGTATGCCACACGTGCATTCGAGTGGAATCGCGAATGGGCGGAACGGATCTGCGCACACCTTCCGTTGCCCCGCCTCGCCTGGCCGGCCGAGGTGGTCGGCACGGTCACCGCCGCGGCGGCCCGCATGTCGGGAATCCCCGTCGGGACTCCGGTCATGGGCGGGACCGTCGACGCCTACGCCGAAGCGTTCTCGGTCGGGGTCCGGAAACCCGGCGACCTGATGCTGATGTACGGGGCGACGATGTTCATGGTGCAGATCGTCGCGGACTACCACTGCGACTCGACGCTGTGGACAACCGCCGCAGTGGAACCCGGCAACTACGCGCTGGCCGCGGGCACCGCGACCGCGGGCAGCCTGATCACGTGGCTGCAGTCCACGACTGGCAATGCGTCGTTCAAGGAACTGGCCGCTGAAGCTTCGGCGGTGCCGCCCGGAAGCGAGGGTCTGCTGATGCTCCGTACTTCAGCGGCGAGCGGACCCCGATCTTCGATCCGCACGCCCGAGGCGTCGTAGCCGGCCTGACGCTGCGGCACGGACGAGGCCACCTGGTTCGGGCCGCCTACGAGGGCATCGGATTCGGTGTGCGCGACGTGCTCACGCGCTTCGACGACGCGGCACCCAGCACCCGGCTCGTCGCCGTCGGCGGCGGACTGGACAGCCCGATCTGGCCGCAAGCGGTCAGCGATATCACCGGCCGTACGCAGTTGACGCCCGAACAGACCATCGGCGCCGGGTTCGGCGACGCGCTCCTGGCGGCGATAGGTCTGGGACTGGTGCCGCCGGACACCGATTGGACCCGGATCGCCGGCCGCATCGAGCCGGATCCGAGGCGTGCTGTGCTCTACGACGACCTCCACCGAACCTGGTGCGAGTTGTACCTGGCCAGCAAGACACAAGTGCACCGGTTGGCCGCCATGGACCCGCTGTGATCGCGACCGCATACCCTCGACGGCTATGACGGTTCGCCGGCTGCAGCCGTACGCGGTGACGATCTTCGCCGAGATGTCGGCGCTGGCTGCGCGCATCGGCGCGGTCAACCTCGGGCAGGGCTTTCCCGACGAGGACGGCCCGCCCGCCATGCTCGAGATCGCCCAGCGCGCGATCGCCGACGGCACCAACCAGTATCCGCCCGGCCTCGGTATCGCACCATTGCGTGAAGCGATCGCCGCCCAGCGCAAGCGTGCGCACGGAACCGAATACGACCCGGACACCGAGGTCCTGGTGACCGTCGGCGCGACTGAAGCAATCGCGGCCGCGGTCATCGGGCTCGTCGAACCCGGTTCCGAGGTGCTGCTGATCGAGCCGTTCTACGACTCCTACTCCCCCGTCATCGCGATGGCGGGCTGCCAGCGGCGCGCCGTCCCGATGATTCAGGACGGGCGTGGTTTCCGTATCGATGTCGACGGGCTGCGAAAGGCCGTCACACCCAACACCAAAGCGCTGATCGTCAACTCGCCGCACAACCCCACCGGGATGGTGGCCGGCGACAACGAACTGCGCGCGCTGGCCGAACTGGCCGTCGAGGCCGACCTGCTCGTGATCACCGACGAGGTCTACGAGCACCTCGTGTACTCCGACTTCCCCGGCCGACGGCATCTGCCGCTGGCCAACTACCCCGGCATGGCCGAGCGCACGATCACGATCTCGAGCGCGGCCAAAATGTTCAACGTCACCGGCTGGAAGATCGGATGGGCATGCGGCCCAACTGATCTCATCGCCGGTGTGCGCGCAGCCAAGCAGTACTTGTCTTACGTCGGCGGCGCACCGTTCCAACCCGCGGTGGCGCACGCCCTGAACAACGAGGACGCGTGGGTCGACTCGCTGCGGGAGTCCTTGCAGCGCAAGCGAGACCGATTGGGTGGGGCGCTGTCCGACCTCGGCTTCGAGGTGCACGAGAGCTTCGGCACCTACTTCCTGTGTGCCGACCCGCGTCCGCTCGGATTCAGCGACAGCGCCGCGTTCTGCTCCGAGCTGCCTCATCGTGCGGGTGTGGCAGCGATTCCGATGTCGGCGTTCTGCGACCCGGGCGCCGAGCACGCCGGTGCATGGAACCACCTGGTGCGCTTCGCCTTCTGCAAACGCGACGAGACCCTCGACGAGGCGATCCGTCGGCTCGCGGTGCTGCGGGCGGGCGGGCGAGAAGCTATGTAACCGCGGCCATCACCCGGCGCCGCAGATTCTCGGTCGCGACGTCGAGCACCATCTTCTTGGCGCGGCGAAGCAGGAACTCCGGAATCGGCGCCGCCAAGTCGATGATGATGTCGAAGCGGACCCGGGTGCGGTCCTCGCCGATGGGGGTGAGGTTGTACTCGCCGTGCTGCCCGCGTTGTTGCATCGTCGCCTTGGCGTCCCAGACCACCCAGTCCTCGCCCCAGTGGTACTCGAGGAACTCCTTGTCGGTGACGCCCATGATTTTGAACGTCGCCTTGACGTGATGCGGGCGGCCGTCGGGATGACGGTCGAGCACCTCGGCGTGCTTGTGAACGGGCGACCACGTGGGCACGGCATCGATATCGGCGAGTGCGTCCATGATCGCGTCTTTGGGCGCCTCGAAGACCACTTCCCTCGATGCCTGCACAGCCATGGGGCAAATCGTAGCTAACTCCACTGCCTAGCGCATAGGCTTTTCCAGCAAATTGGTATTACCAGTCAATATCAATTAGGTCAGTCGCATCCTGCGGAGGTGCCCCGACGGGACCGGCCGGGGTTCGCGAAAACCGAGGCGCCGGCGCGGCCTGGTCTACCCCGTTGGCCTGCACCAACGTTGACCGCGCACGCAAATGGTCGCTGCGCGCCGCCTCGGTCCACGTCAGCACCGGCGTGACACATGCGTCGGTGTCCGAGAAGATCTCGGTCCATTCGTCGCGGGTCTTGCTCGCAAAGCGCTCAGCGAACAGCCTGTGCATTTCTGGAAACGACTCGCGGTCCATTTGCGGTGGGAGCTCGTCGGCGCCGAGCCCGAGCCCGGCCACCAGTTGCGCGTAGAACTGCGGTTCGATTGCGCCGACCGCTACGTGCATGCCGTCGGCGGTCTCGTAGGTGCGGTAGAACGGGGCGCTGCCGTCGAGCAGGAACGACTCGCGTTCGTCGCGCAGGACGCCCGTCGACTTCATCGTCCACGCGACCTGCGTCAGCACGGCCACACCGTCGACCATCGCCGCGTCGACCACCTGACCCACACCGGAGTGCTCCCGTTCGTACAGCGCGGCCACGATGCCCAGCAGCGCGAACATCGAGCCGCCGCCGAAGTCGGCGACCAGGTTCAGCGGCACGACCGGTGGCCGGTCGCGGTATCCGATCGCCGACAGCGCACCGCTCTGCGACAAGTAGTTGATGTCGTGACCCGCGGTCTGCGCCAGCGGTCCGTGCTGACCCCAGCCCGTGATCCTGGCGAAGATCAGCCGGGGGTTGACCTCCGCGCAGTCGTCGGGGCCGATGCCGAGCCGTTCACACGTCCCCGGGCGAAATGCATCGATGAGGACGTCGGCCTTGGCTGCGAGGTTCAGCAGCGCGCCGGGATCCTTCTTGACGTCCAGGTCGACGACGCGCTTGCCGCGGTGCAACAGGTCGACGTCCTCGGGCGGCATCTGGAGCCCGCCGGGGCGGCGCACGCGCACCACGTCGGCGCCGAGATCGGCCAGCACCATTCCTGCGTGGGGTCCGGGGCCGATGCCGCCCAGTTCGATGACCTTCACTCCCGCAAGGGGCCCCGCAGTCGCCATGCGGGGCAGACTATCGGCGGCTCTTGACCTGGCGTACTCGTTTACGCAGCCCGTCGGTCGCCGTCTCCATCAATCCTTTGGCGCCCTTCTTGATCAGGAAGCCAGGCAACGGCACCAGCGGGTCGACCATGAGCTCGAAGCGAACCTTCGTCGTATCGCCGTCGGGGATGAGTGTGTACCGACCTTGCTGCGCGCGTTGCTGTTTCGAACTCTCCAGCGTCCAGCTCACCCCGTCGTCGTGCACGGTGTAGTTGAGCACCTGCTCGTCGGAGACGCCGACGATCTTGACGACCTGACGTGACTTGCTGGGGCGACCCTCGTCGTCGCGTTCGAGGACCTCGACCTTCTGGTGCGCCGAGGACCACTCGGTCAGCGACTCGAGGTCGGTCAGAACGTCGAGGATCTCCTGTGGTGTCGCCTCGATGACGACCTCGCGAGTTTCGGTGACAGCCATGCCGGTTTCATTGCCAACCCGACGGGCGTCCAAACCGGTCAGCTCCGCTTGAGCTTGACGACCTGCTTGCGCAGACCGTCGGTGGCAGCCTCCAGACCGCCTTTCATCGCACGCTTCATCACGAACCCGGGAATCGGCACCGCGGGGTCGACGGTGATCTCGAAGCGGACCTTCGTCTTGTCGCCGTCGGGGGTGAGCGTGTACGACGCGCTCTGGGTTTTGAGCTGGCTGGATTCGATCAGCGTCCAGCTGGCCGTGTTCTCACCCCATGTGTACTGCACGACCTGTTCGTCGGTGATGCCCATGGTCTTCAACTTCAGCCGCACGCGGCCGGGCCGCCCGTCGGCGTCCCTGTCGAGGACCTCGGCGCCCTGGTGCTGGGGGGACCACTCCGGTGCGGACTCGACGTCAGCGATGACGTCGAGGATTTCGGCCGGGCTCGCGTCAATCACGACCTCACGGGAATCGCTGGTAGCCATGGCGCGACATTAACCCCGTTAGGTTGTCCGCATGGAACTTTGGGAGCTTTGCGCGCGGGAACGCATCAGGGACACCCTCGCCCGGTACAACTGGTCGGGCGACGCGCTGCGGCTGCCCGAACTCGCCGCCGCCTTCTGCGAAGACGGCGTCCTCGAGGTGCGGGGCACCGAACCTGCACAGGGCCGTGCCGCGATCGTGGACTATCTGGGCGGTGCCGTCGCCGCGCCGAACGCGGCCGCCTCCGAGTCCAACGTCAAGCGCATCGTGCGCCACAACGTGACGAACATCCGCTTCACCGATGTGACGCCCGAGGAAGCGCGGGTCTCGTGTTATTTCACGGTGTTCACCGAGATCGGCCTCGACCACTACGGCCGCTACCGCGACGTGTTCGCGCCGGTCGGCGACGACTGGTTGATCCGCCACCGGTTCGTCTCCACCGACTGGAGCGCACCCAATTCCACGATGGCGCGGTAGAAATCGGCAGAACCTCAAGACAATTCGGCTCCTACGAGCCCGCGGTCATAGGTAGGCTCGCCGGCTATGGACGCTGCAGTGGACCCGTCCGTCCCACCGAGCGGGACCGGATGCGCCGAGTGTGACGCGGTGGGGGGCTGGTGGGTGCATCTGCGCCGATGTGCGGCATGCGGTCACATCGGGTGCTGCGACGACTCGTTGGCGCGGCACGCCTCGGCACACTGGCGTGAGACGGGGCATCCGGTCATCCGCTCGTTCGAACCGGGTGAGGATTGGTTCTGGAACTACGCCACGAACGCCTACTACGACGGACCACAGCTCACCGCGCCCGAGTCCCGTCCCGAGGGCCAGCCCTCTCCCGGTCCTCGCGGCAGGGTGCCTGCGGATTGGGCGGCGCAGTTGCGCGCCCGCAGAGACTGAAACGCCCGCTCGGCGGGTATATAGCGCCGGTGAGCGATGACAAGAAGGACAATCCCGGCACCGTCGAGACCGACGCCGGACCCTCGAACGCCGACGACGACGTGCAGAGCGACCCGGCACGGGGCACCGACGCCACTGACGAGGAAGGCGTCGACTGGTCTGACGAGGGTGGTGCGACACCGATCGGCCCGGCCGACACCGGCGATCACACGCAGTGACTCAGCGCAGCGAGTCGGCCAACTCCGTGAGCGTCTGCGCGGAGGTGTATTTCGGCTCCCAGCCGAGCTGAGTCTTCGCCTTGCTCGTATCCATGACCACCGACGTGCGGCCGATGTGCAACCACTCCAGCGCCGACGGGACGAACGGCAACCGGGCGACGACTCCTGCCGCCGCGGTGACGGCGACCTTGGGCACCGGTATCGGCCGAGCGCCCAGTTCGCGTGCGACATCGGACACGGTGATCAGCCCGTCGCCCGCGATGTTGTAAGCGCCCGGCTCCGCCGACGTTGTGGTGGCAGCGGCGGCGATGGCGGCTGCGACATCGTCGTGATGCACCAGCTGCAACGGTATGCCCGGATCGGGGACCGGCACCTTGAGCAGCGGAAGCGCGTCGGACATGCGCTTGACCGGGCCGGGCAGATGCGTCCACGGCATGGCGTCGGCCAGCGCCGGCGCCTTGGGACCGGCGACGATGCAGGGCCGCAGCACGTACACCTCCAGCGATGTGCCGCCAACGATGTCGGCCAGCGCCGCCTCGCACTCGGCCTTCTGCTCGGAGTAGTAGTGCTCGGGTGACCCCCGAGGCGGCACGTCTTCGGTGAGCGGAACCGGGTTGTCGCCGTGATAGCCGTAAGCGGCGACCGACGACGTGTACACCAGCCGCTGCGGACGTTCGGTGGCCACCGTCGCCTCGAAGACGTTGCGGGTGCCGGCCAGGTTGATGCGGGCGCTTTCCTCCCGTGACCCCATGATGATGAAGGCCAGATGGACTACGACGTCGGCGCGTCCGACCAGCGCGTCGACAGCCTCGCGGTCGAGGATGTCGCCCTGGAGGTAACTCGTCTTCGACCAACCGTGCTCGGCCGGGTCGAAGGGGCGACGAGCCATTCCGATGATCTCGTCGACCGCCGCGACGCTTTCGAGCGCTTCTACTGCCGATTTGCCGATCTCCCCCGTGGGCCCCGTGACGGCCACCGTGATTCCCATGCACGCCGCATTCCCGGTGCGGGCCGGTGAGAAACGGGCTCAGCGCATATCGGCCAGCGCCTGCTTGGCCGCGTTGTAGCCGGGGACGAACGTGATGCCCGGGCCGCCGTGGCAGCCGGCGCTGCCGAGGTACAGCCCGCCGATCGGAATCGGTTGGTCCACATAGCCTTTGGGGCCCGGTCGGTTCGGCCCCATCTGGTCGGGATGGATCAGCCCGTGGCAGTAGTCCCCGCCCGGAGCGCCGAACATGGTGCCCATGTGTTTGGGCGTGAACGTTGTGTGCCGGAGGATGAGGCTCTCGAAGTTGGGGGCCAGCCGGGTGATCTTGTCGATCACCCGCCGGCCCATTTCGACTTTCATCTCGCCGTAGCCGTGTTCACCCTCCTGGATGGGGAACCACAGCGAGAACGCCGAGGCCGCATGCTTGCCCGGCGGCGCCAGCCCGGGGTCGTTCACCGACGGGATCTGCAACGCGATCGCCGGGTCCGCGGGCACGACGCCGCGCCTGGCGTCCTCCCACTGTTGTTGGAGTTCCTCTGGGGTGCTGAAGATTCCGATGTTGGACTGCATGGCGGGGTCGTTGAGCAGCTCGTAGGGCGGCGCGAACTCCGGAATGCCGTCGAGCGCGAAGTGCATCTGCAGATAGCTGCCCCGGTGGTCCAGCCGTGAGAAGCGGTCCCGCACATCCGCGGGCACCGCGTTGGGGTCGACGAGGCCGTTGACCGTCAGATCGGGAGCGACGCCGGAGATGACGATCGGCGCCGACAGCGCTGTGCCGTCCTCGAGCCGAACTCCGGTGACATTGCCGGCGGCGACGGTGACCTCCGTGACCTTGCTTCGCAACCGCAGTTCTCCGCCGTTGGCAGTGAACACCTCGCACAGATGCGACGTGAGGGCTCCGATGCCGCCTCGCAGTTTCTTGACCAGTAGCGCGTTCTCGTCGGGGACGGCGAAGCCGTAGGCGAGTGCGGCGGCCGTGCCCGGCGTGGCCGGTCCCCGATAAGTGGTGTTGCATGCCAGCAGCGACAGCATGCCGCGCAACGCACCGTTCTTCTCCTTGTCCGGCAGGTAGCGGTCGAGCACGTCGGTGACCGAGCCGAACAGCAGGTCGGTGATCGTCGATCGCTCGAATTCGTTTGTCGCGCAGGCATACATCTCGTCGAGTGACTTCGGGGGCTGGCCCGCGTCGAACCGGCCCAACGCCCGAGTGGGCGCCTGACACCACGCCATCAACCCGGCCATGCCGTTGACGGCCTCTGCACCGTGCACCTCGTTGATGTGTGTCAGGAGCTTCACCGGGTCGGTGTAGTAGACCAACGGTTCGTCACCCACGCCTCGCAGCGACACCGACATCACGTCGAGGTCGACTGTGGGCAGCGAGTCGAGTCCGAGTTCGCGGCTGACCACCGCCGAGGTCGGGATCTGGACCGAGCCGGCGATCTCGAACTTGAACCCGTCGAACAATTCGACCGTGGACGCCATGCCGCCGGCGTAGAGCTTCGCGTCCAGGCAGAGGGTGCGCACACCGGCCTTCTGAAGCACGGTCGCCGCGGTCAACCCGTTGTGCCCGGCACCGATGACGATGGCGTCGAAGTCGCTCATGGGCTGAGGCTGACAGCTGTCCCAAGTTTTGTCAATAATGACAAAACGTCATCCGGTGATGCCTTCGGCCAGCGCGCGAAGGGCCTCGCCGGTGAGCCGGGACAGCTCGGGAAGCGAGCGCTCGTCACCGAGCATCCACACCTCCATCGCGCCGAACACCGCGGCGGCGATGCACCGGGCGGTGACCGTGATCCGCATCCGCTCGTCGGTGTTGGCATCGGATGGAAGGGCCTCGGCGAGGTGTTCGGCGATCACCTCGGCGAAGTCGGCCTCCACCTGACGCATGTGCCGCACCACCCGCCCGGGTTCGAGCTCCTGCGCGCGCAGCGCGGCGGTTTGCGCGACAGCCCAGTCGTCGTACGGGCGGGCCATGATCGCGCTGTGCACCGCCTCGACGATCGGCTCCTGGGGATCGCGGGCGGCCAGCGCCGAACGGAACCAGTCCAAGCCGGCGTAGTCGGCGAACAGCAGATCGTGTTTGGACGCGAAGTGGCGATAGAACGTCCGCAACGACACACCGGCATCTGCCGCGATCTGTTCGGCCGACGTCTCCTCGACTCCCTGCGCGAGGAACCGCACGACCGCCGCTTTCCGCAGCGCTTCACGGGTGCGCTCGCTGCGCGCGGTCTGAGCCGGACGGGGCATGTGCTGAAAGTACCCGAAACAAGTTATGTCAATATTGACAAAACTCCGCCTTATGGTGAGAAACTCCGATCATGGTTTCGTTGATCATTCACCTTGTCCTCGGGTTCGCGACGCTGGCCGTCATCGTCAAGGCGAACCCTGCGATCTTCGCGCGCTACACCTCGGGTCCGCGCGTCACGAAGCTCGAGCTGTTCTACTACGTCGCCGGAATTGCCTCGGTCATCCTCGGCTACTACTTCAACAACCAGTTTGTGGCCGAGTACGCGCCGGCAGGTGGGCTGCACAACTTCGTATGGGGTCCGGGCAGCTGGTCGGAGTTCATCGCGCTCGGCTACGACAACCCGGCCGCCAGTTCCGCCAGCCAGGACTACACGATCATGAGCCTGCTGTTGTTCCCCGCGTGGTTGCTCGTCGACGGCCGCAGGCGCGACGTCAAACACGCCTGGCTGTACCTGGGCTTCATCCTGTTCGCCAGTTCGGCATTCGCCTGGGCGTTCTATCTCGCAACGATCGAGCGGCAGCACCGGCATCAGTCGATCGCCGCGGAGGTCACGTCACCGGCCTGACAACGCCCGGTCGTACAGTGCGTTCATGACCACCGACGCGCTGCGCCAACGCCGACTCGAGGTGATCCGTGTGCACATGGACACCGAGGTCACCAAGGAGTTCGACGCCACCCTCGCGACGTTCAAGAACGAGTCCGGGGGACGGCCCCACTACGAGATCATGGCCACCGGCCAAGTCTTCGACGGCGACGACGAGGTCATGGCCTACTACCGGAGCACGCGCACCGCGTTCCCCGATCAGCGCCACGACAACGTCCGGTTCCACGTCGCCGACGACGCCGTGATCGTCGAATTCGACTTGCTGGGAACGAATCTGGGCGAGTTCTACGGACTGCCGCCGACAGGTAGGGCCTTCCGGGTGCCGGTGGCCGCGGTGTTCTTCTTCGAGGACGACCGCATCGTCAACGAGCGGATCTACTTCGACTCCGCGAGCCTCGTGACACAGATCGGCCGCACCGAGTTGCTCACCGGAGCCGCCCCGTGAAGGTTCACCATCTCAACTGCGGATCGATGCATCCGTGGGGCGTCCCCGTCCTGGTCTGCCATGTCCTTCTCGTCGAGACCGACAACGGGCTGGTGCTCGTCGACAGTGGATACGGGTTGGCCGACTGTGCGGAGCCGGCACGCCGAACCGGTCCCACCCGCCGCCTGTTCCGGCCGTTCTTCGACCCCGACGAGACCGCCGTGCGGCAGGTCGAACGGCTGGGCTATCGCCCCGAAGACGTCCGCCACATCGTGGTCACGCATTTCGACATCGACCACATCGGCGGAATCTCCGACTTCCCCCACGCCGAAATCCACTGCACCGCCGCGGAAATACTGGGAGCAATGCACCCGCCGACTCGGGGTGAACGCTTCCGGTTCCGATCGGCCCAGTGGGAGCACGGTCCCGAGATCGTCGAGCACACTCCCGCCGGCGAGAGATGGCGCGGGTTCGCCGCGGCCAAGGAGCTGACCGAAGTCTCGCCGGGCATCGTGCTGATGTCGCTGCCCGGCCACACCCGCGGACATGCCTGCGTGGCCGTCGACGCGGGCCATCGCTGGCTTCTGCACTGTGGGGACGCCTTCTACCATCCCGACACCATCGGCGGCCCGCCGCGGATCCCACCGGTGCTCGGCGCGTTCGAGAAGGTCGCCGCGTTCGACCGTAAACAGGTGCGCGACAACCACGCTCGGCTGACCGAGCTGTACCGACGCGGCGAACCCGATCTGCTTCTGCTGTGCTCGCACGATCCGGGGCTGCTGCAGTACGCGAAGGAGACCGCGTAACTACCTCGCGGCGCGCTTGCGCAGCGATGCCTCCATGCGCTCGAGCACGTCGAAGTAGCGCGTCGGTGCGATCCGGGCGAGGGCGTCGAACATGTAGGCGTCCGGCCCGACGAGGATTCGGGACTTGCCCGCCTCCACGCCGCGATGGATGATCTCGGCCGCCTTGTCGGGATCGGTTCTGGTCATCGCCGCGAACTCCGCGACCACCTGGTCCTTGGTGGGTCCGCCCGGCTCGTCGCGGAATCGACCGTTGCGCACGATGTTGGTGTTCACACCTCCGGGGTGCACGTTGACGGCCGACACGCCGGTCCCCCGCAACTCCTGGCGCAACGAGTCCGTGAACCCGCGGACCGCGAATTTCGCTGAGCAGTAAGCGCTTTGGCCCGGCATGCCGACCAAACCGAAGACGCTCGAGGTATTGACGATCACGCCCTCGTCCTGCTCGACGAGAATGGGCAGGAACGCCCTGGTGCCGTTCACCACACCGTGGAAGTTGATGTTCCACAACCAGTCGTCGTCGTCGACGACGGCGTCGAGCACCGTGGAGCCCAGCGCGACACCGGCGTTGTTGAACACCGCCCCGATCGGCCGGGGCGCCCACGCGCGCACCTCGGCGGCGAAGTCGCGTTGCGCCTCGGCGTCGCTCACATCCAGGACCCTCAGCAGTGCCGGGCCCCGCAGCGACGCCTCGGTCTCCTTGAGCCCCTGTTCGTTGACGTCGGCGATGGCCACCGGGCAGCTGTACGACGAGAGCCGCTGCGCCAGTGCGCGTCCGATGCCGGATGCCGCGCCGGTGATGACCGCGGTTCGACCGCTGATCGTCCTACGCTGCTTGCTCATGGCGACTCCCTGCTCTGGTGGTACACGAAGGTACCGATACGGTACGCGTAGGTACCGCGTATGACAAGGGCGGTCCGGTCCCGCGCATTCGGTGCGGGCAGCGATGAACTCGCGCCGATTCTAAGTGTCTGGCCGCGCTTTCCCTCGTGGGACGCTCACGATGCGCACGTTCCCTTCGTGTAAACACCGGCGACCGTGGACATTTCACTGCCGCCCGCGATACCTGTCCACCCACGAGAAAGGTGAACACCTTGACCGCCACCATCAACGCCCCGTCACGGCTGACCCCCCTGGAGCCGGTCGCGCTCGATCCCGCGAACTTCCCGCCCACCAACGTCGACTCCATCCCGCCCCTGGCCGCACACTGGCAGGAGCTCGACTTCCGCGAGATCCTGAGCCGGCCGGCCGCCTTCCTGTCGGTCAGCCAATCCAACTCGCTCTACAAGCCGGGCGGTGTGCAGTACGCGGAAGGCCACGCGCTGCGCGGAAGCCTCGACGCGACGGTGAAGGCGGTGAAGGCGGCGCGCAAGGCACCGAACTTCCTGTCGTTCAACTGGATCGGGTTCTCGGTGTTTCGCAAGGACTATCCGCAGACGGCCTTCGACCGCGTCCAGTATGAGAGCTGGACCGGTCACATCGACGCGACGCCCGAGCAGATCGCCTGGGACAACGCGCTCGTCGACGAGCTGCGCGAACTGGTCGAGCCCGGTGACAACGAGCTCTACGAGAAGGCACTTCAGACCGCGTTCGTCGGCACCGACCTACCGGGTGCGCTGATCCGGCAGAAGATCGAGGTCGTCGTCATCACCGGAATCCACCTGGACTGGTGCATCGAAGGCAACGGCCGCGCCGCGCGCGACCACGGGCTGCTGCCCATTATCATCGGCGACGCGACCGGCACGGCGCGTCCCGACCAGGAGCCTGCGGCGTTCCAGCGCATCAACGAGTTCTTCGCCCCGGTGATCTCGTCCGATCGGTTCGTGGAATGGGTGGGCCGCTGATGGGCAACGTGGGTCTGCTCCTCGTCGGCGTCGCCCTGTTCGTCAACGGACTCGTCTCCATCGGCGTGGTCAAGCCGAGAAGCGCCGCGCCTATCAACCTGTTCGTCGGCGCGGCGCAGGTCGTCCTGCCCACGCTGATCCTGGTGCAGGCGGGCGGTGACGCCGACATCGTCAACGGGACGTGGCCGAGCCTGCTGTTCGGGTTCACCTATCTGTGGTTCGGCCTCATCCAGATCTACGATCTCGAGCCGCAGGGCTTCGGCTGGTACAGCGCGTTCGTCGCCGCGATTGCGGTGTTCTATGCGGTCAACAGCATCGGAACCGACCCGGTGTTCGCGGTCATCTGGGCGACGTGGGCGGTCATGTGGACGCTGTTCTTCGTATTGCTCGGCCTGGGGATCAGCCGGGTCCGGTCGTTCGACCTCGGCCACTTCACCGGATGGGTGCTGATCCTGCTCGGCATCCCGACGTGCACGCTGCCGGCGATCTTCCTGTTGAACGGCGCCTGGACGGTCACACCGGTGGCCGGGGCCGCGGCTCTTGTCGCGCTGGTGGTCGGAGCCACCCTGTCGGCGGTCCTGGCGCGGCGAACGGCGCGGACGGACGAACCGGTGCCGGTTACTCAGCCGGCCCCTGTCGAGGTCGTGCCCGCAGACGAGGAGCGGGCCGTGCCCCAACCGGTGTGACAGCTAATGAGATGGCCGGCGGCTTCGGGAAACCGGAGCCGCCGGTTGCCTTGTGGGGTGGAAACCCAGCGATGGCCGACGTGCACGAAGACTGTGGGGCGATTGGGAGTCACCCCCAACGGGGTATCTGCGATACCGAAAAGCGATTCAACTGCGGGCAGGGAGGCCGAAGCGATGGCCGTGGCTGATCGAGGTCCGCGGGGCACAGGCCCTAAGGCTGTCCTGAAGGTATTCGGAATCATCGCTGTGATGGGCCTACTGGTCAACGTAGTCATAGCTGCGCTCAAGCATCTTGCGAAGTTACCGGTACCTTCCTTCCTGACAGTCATTGTGGGCTGGCTAATCCTGTTTGCCCTTGTGGGTGTCGTGGTGTCCGGAATCGTTGTGTTAGTGCAAATCGCTTCACGACCGACACCGCCGCCTTCGACTCAACAGGTTCATATGCAGGATCGTCCGCCAGGTCGGTATCCGGACCCGAACGACCCCAAGTTGCAGCGGTATTTTGACGGCCGGAACTGGACCTCGGGTACCGCGCCTCGCGAGTAAAGCTGGCCGACCCGATTGCGTCTTGGCGCCCGACGTCAAGCGAGATGGTTTTGACGGTGACGTCAGACTTTGTGTGGGGGAGATTCGTTTGGGGGTAGCCGACTGATGGCGGCGGGTGCGGGACCGGCTGCGTCGGGGGCCCGCCGCAAGGCGGTCGTCGGTGCAGCCGTGGCGTTGAGAGCACAGCCCTCTGCCGATGATCGCCGGTTCCAGCCGAGATTGCCTGCGCTGGGGGAAACTTCCTCGCGAGCGGGTGCCCATCGAAGTGTCGACGTGTTGGATCGAGCGCGTGGAGGGGGAACCGAGGCAGAATTGCCTCTAACGTGGCCAGGGCCGGGATCGAACCGGCGACCTTCCGCTTTTCAGGCGGACGCTCGTACCAACTGAGCTACCTGGCCCGGAAGGCACCGCTCGGGCGTAACCCAGATGCCTCGCCGCAATGGCGACCCTGACGGGACTCGAACCCGCGACCTCCGCCGTGACAGGGCGGCGCGCTAACCAACTGCGCCACAGGGCCTTGCTTGCGTCCCATCGTACGGGTCGCTGCGTGTACCCCCTACGGGATTCGAACCCGCGCTACCGCCTTGAAAGGGCGGCGTCCTAGGCCGCTAGACGAAGGGGGCCCAGCCGAATCTCTCCGGGGTACTCGCAACGCGATGACGTTGGGAGCTTCGATAGCTTAGGTTATCGGCACCCGAATCCTCAAACGAGGGCGACGCGGGTCACCCAGTATCCTGTCCATCGCGCCCCTATAGCTCAGTTGGTAGAGCTACGGACTTTTAATCCGCAGGTCCCAGGTTCGAGCCCTGGTGGGGGCACTGCGGTAAATTCCGCCCATGACACGTCTCCGTGTCCGCGTGCTCGCCACGCGCATTCTGGTGGCTCTCGCCATAGCGGGGGCCATCGTGGCGGGCGTCGTCGTGGTCGCAAATGTGCCGATCGTGTCGAATGCCTGGTCCACCGCGACAGAGCCGGCGTATGTGATTCCGGCGGAGTCGTCGATGTGGCGCTTCACACCGACTCAGATGAATGACGGCTCGGGTGACTGGTGGGTCTACGGACAGGACGACCGCAACTACTACTACTTCACGGGGTCGGGAGAACCGCCCTACCTCGTCATGTCCAAAGCCGAGGCGAACGCGTGCGCCGGATTCGAGAGCACGAACCATCTCACCTGGTGTCGCTGATCGGGGCCGTCGTATCGATTAGCAGCACAAGCACATTCAAGGCCTCGGTGCGATAAGAGCCGAATCAAACCTGCGGGCAATAGAACTGCGGCTGACCGCGGTACTCGACCGGCGGGAGGTTGCGCGCCGGCGTCTCGACCAGCGGCGCGTCTGCCGGCAGCCGACCCGTGGCACGGTCCATCGCGGAACGCTTGCGCGGATGCATCAGCCACCGCTTGGGCAGCACCTTGGTCGCCAGCGTCACGACATCGCAGAAGCGCCGGTGCAACCACTCCTGTCGACGCGACCAGGTGTAACCCATCAGCTCCCGAACCGGCGGATCGTAGAGGGCGACGGTCATGAACGTCAGAAAGCGCTGCATCACTTTGAGGTTCAGCCGCCACAACGGATCCGGAATCCACTCCAGCGAAGGGTGTTTGGGCATCGTCGAGAGATCCATCACCTCGCGGGCGGCCCAGTTGTTCTCCAAGACGTTGTTGCACATGTGATCCCAGTACTCCTGAAATTCTTCCCACGTCTTGGGCACGGGCCGCATGCTCATCCCGTACATCCGGTACCAGGTGATGTGTTCGTCGAACAGCTGCCGCTTCTGGTCCTCGGTAAGCCCGCCGCCGAACTTCTCGGCGGCCAGCAGGGTCGACTTGAAGAACGTCGCGTGCGCCCAGTAGAAGACATCGGGGTTGAGCGCGCTGTACCGTCGGCCGCGCTCGTCGGTGCCCTTGATGCCGATGTGGTAGTCGCGGACCTCCGCGCCCGTCTTCGGTGCGCGATCACCGTCGAACACCACGCCGCCGATGGGGTAGATCGAACGCAGCAGCCGCGGAATCCGCTCCAGGAAGAAGATCGAGTGCTCCTGCACCGCGGCGCCCAACTGCGGGTGCATGTTCTGCATCGAGCCCGCCCAGGTGCCCTGGAACAGGCCGGTCCACTGACCGAAGTACCGCCACGTCAGCGAGTCGGGGCCCAGCGGCAGCGACGGTGCGTCGTAGCCGCCGGAGGTCACCGGACAGCCCGCAGCCAGCGAGGAAGCGTCGTCCTGCCCTCCCGAGGGGTGGCGCTCCCGGGACACGGGGCACGTTTCAGACGTATCTTGAGTCACTGGTGTACTTCCGTCCGGAGGTAGCAGGATTTCTGACTACGGGCGTTGTCATAGCGAGCTTAGGAGGGATGTGCCTTCGGGTCAAAGACGGGGGCGATGGTCGGGCGTGCCGTTGCAGGACCGTCAGGTGCTTCGCCGCGACGAACTCATCGCCGCGGGAGTGGAGCTTCTCGGTGCCGCCGAGGGCTCGTCCCTCACTGTCCGCGCCGTATGCCGGGCGGCCGGGTTGACCGAGCGCTACTTCTACGAAAGTTTCACCGACCGCGACGAATTCGTCCGCGCCGTGTACGACGACGTCTGCGCCAAAGCCATGTCCACTTTGACCTCCGCCGAAACCCCGCGCGACGCCGTCGAGCGGTTCGTCGCCTTGATGGTCGACGACCCGACCCGGGGCCGGGTGCTGCTGCTCGCGCCGGCCAGCGAACCGGCGCTGACGCGGTCGGGCGCCGAGTGGATGCCCAGCTTCATCGAGCTACTGCAGCGCAAACTCACCCGCATCACCGATCCCGAACGCGCGGCGATGACCGCCACCGGGCTGATCGGGGCCCTGACCGCGCTGTTCACCGCCTACCTCAACGGCAGGCTGGCCGCCACGCGAGAGCACTTCATCGACTACTGCGTCGAGATGCTGCTCGGCCGGGTGTCGAGCTACTAGACCGGCCTACTCGTCGGGCGTGACCGGTGCTTCCAGCTCTTCCTGCTCCTCGTTGGCGGCTTCCTCTTCGGCCTTGGACTTGGCCTCCCGGCCGAGCGGATTGGCAACCGACGCACCGGGATTCGTCGCCGTCGCATAACCTCCCGCACAGTTCAGCGCGAGGTGAACCTGGCTGCCTGAAGCGTCGATGCGAAGAAACGACGCGTCCCAGGCGTTGGTGACGATGCAGTCGCCTTGATCGAGTTTGTCCCCCACGCGGGCGGCGACCACCGCCGTGCCGCCCTCCTCCTCGATCGCCGAGACCGCGTCGGAGTAGGTCTGGCCCACGACGTCCGGTACGGCTGCTGCCATCGCCGTGCCGAACAGCGCCATCGCCGACATCGCGGCGCCGACCGCGCCGATCCCCAACATTCGCATTCGCATCGTCTGCTCGCCTCCCTGAGTGTGCTCCGGGGCGGCGCTGACGCGCGGCCGTCTACCCCGGGGCGTGGATTCCACGCCACCCTCACGGGGCGGTGTGAACGTAGCGATGCGTCGAGGTTGACGGCGGGTGAAAACCGTTGCGGACTATGAAGAGTGCGTTAATTGTCTGGCGTGACGGGCGATTCCAGCTCGCTCAGTTCCTGCTTGGCAGCTTCCTGCTCGGCCTTGGACTTGGCCGCTCGCCCGAGCGGATTGGCAACGGAGGCACCGGGATTGGTGGCGGTCGCGTATTCGCCGGCGCAGTTCAGCGCGACAGACATCTCGTTCGAGTCGGCCTCGCTGATCCGCAGGAACGACGAGTCCCAGATGTTGGTGACGATGCAATCGCCGAGGTCGAGCTTGTCGCCGACCCGGGAGGCGACCACTGCCGTCCCGCCGGCGTTCTCGATCTGTTCCTGAGCGTCGGAATACTTCATGCCCACGACGCTGGGAGCGGCCGAGGCAACACCCGAACCCAAGACGACAGCCGACGCCGCAAGGCTCATCGCCGACATGAAGCCGATGGAGAGGATCTTCTTCACGTGCCCCAACCTCCGTGTCCAGGCGATGACCGCCGTGTAAAAGCTGGTGGCAGTCTATTGCGGTTCGGTATACACCGCCACCGGAGCAAGCGCCGGTTGTGGAGGTCGGACGGGCGAGAACTCAGTTGTCCGGCGTGACGGGTGCGGCCAGTTCCTGCTCTTCCAACATCGCCGCCTCGCGCGCGGCTTTCGCCTGCTGACGTTGCTGCGCGGCCTTGGCGTCGCGGCCGACGGGGCTCATCGCGGAGTTGCCCGGCGCGCCGGGCGCGGCGACCGCGGCATTGCAGTTCAGGGCCACCATGACATCGCTGTTGGAGACCGGGCGCCCCCGCGAGTTGGGGCGGCGAACAGCGGCATCCCACGCGTTCGTCACCAGGCAGTTGCCTTCGTCGGCGCTGCTCCCGACCCGCGTTGCGACCACGGCGTTGCCGCCGTACTGCTGGATGATCTTCTTGGCGTCCTTATAGGGGCGGTCGACGACGTCGGGCACCGCGGCGGCCTGGCCCGCTCCCATGAGCGCGGTACCCGCCGCTACCGCGGCGACGGCCGCGCCTGCCCACAGATGCCGCAACTTGAGCAACGCCCGTCCTCCGAGTCTCCGGTGATGCCGAATTCAGGGCGTAAGTGTTTGCCCGACGGGGATACTACATCGACGGATGCGTCTCATGAGGCGGTTGTGACACTGTTGCGCGGAACTTGATGTCACCGGGGGACACAGATATATTGAGTGCAACCAACGGGTACAGATATCTAATGGGTGGGGCTCTCGCACGCGAGAAGGAGTAAGGATCAATGCACGAGAATTTGACTGACCTACATCTGCTGCATGAGCTCGAACCTGTCGTCGAGAAGTACCTGAACCGGCACTTGTCGATGCGCAAGGACTGGAATCCGCACGACTACATCCCGTGGTCGGACGGCAAGAACTACTACGCACTTGGCGGCCAGGATTGGGACCCCGAGCAGTCGCAACTGTCGGAAGTCGCCCAGGTGGCGATGATCCAGAACCTGCTGACCGAGGACAACCTGCCGTCGTATCACCGCGAGATCGCGATGAACATGGGCATGGACGGCGCATGGGGCCAGTGGGTCAACCGGTGGACCGCCGAGGAGAACCGGCACGGCATCGCACTGCGCGACTACCTCGTCGTCACCCGGTCGGTCGACCCCGTGCAGCTGGAACAGCTGCGCGTCGAGCAGGTCACCCGAGGCTTCTCCCCGGGCCAGAACCAGCAGGGCGACCTCTTCGCGGAGAGCCTCTTCGACTCGGTCATCTACGTGACCTTCCAGGAGTTGGCGACCCGCGTCTCGCACCGCAACACCGGCAAGGCGTGCAACGAGACCGTGGCTGACCAGCTGCTGGCTCGGGTGTCGGCCGATGAGAACCTGCACATGATCTTCTACCGGGACGTCTCCGAAGCCGGCTTCGACATCGCGCCCGACCAGGCGATGCACTGTCTTCACCGCGTGCTGCGCAACTTCAAGATGCCCGGTTACACGGTTCCCGAGTTCCGCCGCAAGGCCGTCATCATCGCCGTCGGCGGTGTCTACGATCCGCGTATCCACCTCGACGATGTGGTGATGCCGGTGCTCAAGAAGTGGCGGATCTTCGAACGCGAAGACTTCACCGGTGAGGCCGCGCGCATGCGCGACGACCTCGGTGTGCTGGTCGAGGAGCTGGAGGAGGCCTCGCAGAAGTTCGAGGAATCCAAGCAGCGTCGCCTCGAGCGCGAGGCGCGCAAGGCCGAGAAGCTCTCCGCGAAGAAGGTTCTGGCCGCCTCGCCCTCATGACGGTCCTGGCCGACGAGCGCGAACTGCTGATCGGCCCGATACGGCTCCGCAGCCCGGTCGTACTGGCGCCGATGGCCGGTGTGACCAACGTCGCGTTCCGCACCCTGTGCCGCGAACTCGAGCTGGCCAAAGCGGGCACGGTCAGCGGCTTGTACGTGTGCGAGATGGTCACAGCGCGAGCTCTGGTCGAGCGGCATCCGGGAACCATGCACATGGTGACGTTCGCGCCCGACGAGACCCCGCGTTCGCTGCAGCTGTACTCGGTCGATCCTCAGAACACCTACGCCGCGGCGAAGATGATCGTCGACGAAGGTCTGGCCGACCACATCGACATGAACTTCGGCTGCCCGGTGCCCAAGGTCACCCGGCGCGGCGGGGGTGCTGCCCTGCCGTACAAGCGCAGGCTGTTCGGGCAGATCGTCGCCGCGGCGGTCCGCGCGACCGAGGGCACCGAGGTCCCCGTGACGGTGAAGTTCCGCATCGGGATCGACGACGGGCACAGCACCCATCTGGACGCCGGCAGGATCGCCGCCGAGGAGGGCGCCGCAGCGGTGGCCCTGCACGCGCGGACCGCGGCTCAGCGCTACTCCGGCAAGGCGGACTGGGACCAGATCGCGGCGCTCAAAGCGCACGTCACGGGCGTACCCGTGCTGGGCAACGGCGACATCTTCGAAGCCCCCGACGCGCTGGCGATGATGTCGGCCACCGGATGTGACGGTGTGGTGATCGGTCGCGGCTGTCTGGGCAGACCCTGGTTGTTCGCCGAACTGTCGGCCGCGTTCACGGGGCGTCCCGCACCCCCACCGCCCACGCTCGGCGAGGTGGCGTCGATCATCGTGCGTCACGGTGAATTTTTGGCAGCCCATTTCGGTGAGGACAAGGGCATGCGCGACATCCGCAAGCATGTCGCCTGGTACCTGCACGGATTCCCCGCCGGCGCCGACCTGCGACGGGCGTTGGCGCTGGTCAAATCCCTTTCCGAGCTCGAGGAACTGCTCAGTAGGCTCGATGCCGACGTGCCATTCCCCGACGCCGCAACCGGTCCACGCGGCCGCCAGGGTTCTGCTGCCTCGGTGGCATTGCCGGAGGGCTGGCTCGCCGATCCCGACGACTGCACGGTGCCCGCCGGTGCCGAGGTCATGCACTCCGGTGGGTAGCCGTCTCCCAGTCGTCTCCGTCCTGAGACGACTCTGACATCACATCTCTCAGGATGTCTCAGTACGATATGAGTCTCGTTCGTAATGCGCTCCCGTCGCGGAGTCACCCAAGTGCCGTTGCAATGGCGCGCGGTGCCGTGTTCGCCCCTGAGCTGCACATGTCGAGAGTCGGAGGCCGGTAGGACATGAGTGACGGCGATAACGCCACTCCTGGCCCTCCCGACCCCACCGACGGTGACAACCGGTGGCTGACCCGCAGCCAACGGCCCGCGCCGGGCGCTGCGCCCTGGGAGCGTGCGGACCTTCCTCGCCGGCAGGAGCCGTCGGAGGCCGAAGCTGCCGAACCCGAGTCCACGGGTAACCACACCGACGGCGTGACCGTCGCCGACCTCATCGCCAAGTTGTCCGGTGACGGCGCGGTGCTCCCCGAACTGCGGCGTCGGCGCCGCCGCGCACCAGAGCTTCCCGAGCCGCCGGCATCCCCCACCGAGATCATCGCGGCGGTGCCCGACGCACCGGCAGGGCCGGACTCACCGGCTGGCCCCGGCGAACCAGCCGGACTGTACGAACCGGAGCCGTCCGCTTCCAGCGAGGACAACGACTGCGACACCGAGATCCTGCCGGTCATCCGCCCCGGTGCGGAGCTGCCCGACCTCGCGCTCATTCGCAGGCCCAGCCGGGTGCCCGCGGCGCATGCGGCCACCGCCAGCAGGCCGGCGAAGCCCCGCAAGCGTCGGCGCCGCACGCTCATCGCCGGACGCGCGATCGCCGCGCTGATCGCCGTGCTCGCACTCGCGATGACCGGCGGGGCGTGGCAGTGGCAGTCGGCGAAGAACAACATGATGAACCGGATCTCCGCGCTGGATCCCGACTCTCGCGACATCCTGGACCCCAACGCGCAATTCGGTGACGAGAACTTCCTGATCGTCGGGGTCGACAGCCGGCTCGGCGACAACAGCGACATGGGCGCGGGCACCACCGAGGACGCCGCGGGCGCGCGCTCGGACACCGTCATGCTGGTGAACATTCCGGCGAACCGGGAACGTGTTGTGGCGGTGTCGTTTCCGCGGGACCTCGCGATCGAGCCGATGAAGTGCGAACCCTGGGATCCCAAGACCGGCAACTACGGTCCGATCACCGACCCCGACTCGCCGATGTACGGCGCCGAGGAGGTCTACACCGAGTACAAGCTGAACTCGGCGTACGCCGTCGGCGGACCCAAGTGCCTGGTCAGGGTCATTCAGAAGATGTCCGGCCTTTCGATAAACCGTTTCATGGCAGTGGATTTCGCGGGATTCTCAAAGATGGTGGATGCCCTCGGTGGAGTCGAGGTGTGTAGCACCACGCCGCTCGAGGACTACGAGCTCGGAACGGTGCTTCCCCACGCGGGTCGGCAGATGGTCGACGGACACACGGCTCTTCAATACGTGCGCGCCCGCCAGGTGACCACCGAGACCAACGGCGACTATGGGCGGATCAAACGCCAGCAGCTGTTCTTGTCGTCGCTGATGCGCTCGATGATCTCCAAAGAGGTGTTCTTCTCGCTGTCCAAGCTCAACAACGTGGTCAACATGTTCATCAACGACAGCTATGTCGACAACATGGACACCAAGGACCTCGTCACGCTCGGCCAGTCGATCCAGGGCATCGCCGCGGGCCGGATCACGTTCCTGACCGTGCCGACGACCGGCTACATGGACGAGTACGGCAACGAGCACCTGCGCGAGGAAGACACCCGGGCGATCTTCGACGCGATCATCAACGACGATCCGCTGCCTGAGGAGAAGAACGCCGACAACACCCCGGTGCCCGGGACGCCCGAATCGTCGACCAGCGCCCAGCCCGAGTCGGCCGCGCCGACCCATGACGCCGCGCCGTCGGGTGAGCTCGTGGACGCGATCACCACCGATCCGGCCGACATCACGGTCCAGGTATCGAACTCCACCGGGGAGAACGGTCTCGCCGCGACCGCGGCCAGCGAACTGCAGACCCACGGTTTCAACGTCACCTCCCCCGACGACTACCCGGGTCCGCTGGATTCGACGACGGTGTTCTTCTCACCGGGCAACGAAGAGGCGGCGGCCACGGTGGCGTCCTCCTTCGCCAACGCCAAGGTGGAGCGAACTACGGGGATGGGCGACACCGTGCGCGTGGTGTTGGGCAGCGACTTCCACACCGTCACCCCGCCGTCACCGAGCGGCTCCCCGGTCCAGGTGCACGTCGTGCGCGGGTCCAGGAGCACCCCGACGCAGCTCCCGGAGGATCTCGCGGTCACGAACGCAGCCGACACCAGCTGCGAGTAATCGCGCCGGTCACGGCGTTTCAGCAGGTCGGGTTCACCTTTCGTTCACCGCTCGCTTCATGCCGTTTCGGTGGCGATGCCCGTAGGGTGGAGACATGCGTACTGCGTATCACGAGCAGTTGGAGGCTCTGACCACCCAGCTCGGAGAGATGTGCGGGCTGGCGGGCGCGGCGATGGAGCGCGCCACCCAGGCCCTGCTGCAAGCCGATCTCGTGCTGGCCGAACAGGTCATCACCGACCACGAACAGATCGCCGCGATGAGCGCACGGGCCGAGGAGTCGGCGTTCGTGCTGCTCGCGCTGCAGGCGCCGGTGGCGGGCGACCTTCGGGCCATCGTCGGCTCGATCCAGATCGTCGCCGACGTGGACCGGATGGGTGCCCTCGCGCTGCACGTCGCCAAGATCGCCCGTCGCCGTCACCCCCAGCATGCGCTGCCCGAAGAGGTGAACGGATACTTCGCCGAAATGGGCCGTCTTGCTGTGGAATTGGGCAACAGCGCCCAAGAGGTCCTGGTGACCCGCGACCCCGAGAAGGCCGCGCGCATCGGAGAAGAAGACGATGCGATGGACGACTTGCACCGCCACTTGTTCACGGTGTTGATGGATCGGGAGTGGAAGCACGGCGTGGCGGCCGCAGTGGACGTGACCCTGCTCGGTCGCTTCTACGAGCGGTTCGCCGACCACGCCGTCGAGGTCGCCCGGCGGGTGATCTTCCAGGTCACCGGTAAGCACCCCACCGAAGTGGATATGCCCGCGTCGCGGTGACGCGGGCGTCGGGCGACTCAGCCGAAGCGCCCTGAGATGTAGTCCTCGGTCGCCTTCTGGGACGGGTTCGAGAAGATCTTCTCGGTGTCGTCGATCTCGATGAGCCGGCCGGGCTTACCTGTGGCCTCGAGGTTGAAGAATGCGGTCTGATCGCTCACCCGTGCCGCCTGTTGCATGTTGTGCGTGACGATGACGATCGTGTACTCCTGCTTGAGGTCGGAGATCAGATCCTCGATCGCCAGCGTCGAGATCGGGTCGAGCGCCGAGCACGGCTCGTCCATCAGCAGCACGTCCGGCTGAACGGCGATCGCGCGGGCGATGCACAGCCGCTGCTGCTGCCCGCCGGACAGTCCGCCGCCGGGCTTGTCCAGCCGGTCCTTGACCTCGTTCCACAGGTTGGCGCCGCGCAGCGACCGCTCGGCCACCTCGTCGAGCGTTTTCTTGTTGCGCACACCTTGAAGCTTGAGTCCGGCGACCACGTTGTCGCGAATCGACATGGTGGGGAAGGGGTTTGGCCGCTGGAACACCATGCCGATGGTCTTGCGCACACCGACCGGGTCGACTCCCGCTCCGTAGATGTTCTCACCGTCGAGCAGCACCGAGCCCTCGACGCGCGCACCCGGGATGACCTCGTGCATGCGATTCAGTGTTCGCAACACAGTGGATTTACCGCAGCCCGACGGGCCGATGAAGGCGGTCACGTTGCGGGGCGGGACCGCCAGCGAGACATCGGCCACGGCGTGAAACGCGCCGTAGAAGATGTTGACGTCCTTGAGATCTAAGCGCTTGGCCATCGAAATCTCCTAAACCTTTTTGGGGGCGAAGACCTTCGCGAGAAATCGCGCCCCGACGTTGAGTAAGGCGATCAGCAGGATCAAGGTCAGGGCGGCGCCCCACAACCGATCCGTGGGAACGGGATTTGCACCCGCACCCGCCGAGGTCTGGTCGTACATCATGCCGGGCAGCGAACCCATGAAGCCGTCGAACATGTCGAAGTTCATCGCCTGCGAGTAGCCGACGAGGACCAGCAGCGGTGCGGTCTCACCCATGACGCGCGCCAGCGCCAACATGACTCCCGTGACGATGCCGGATAGTGCAGTTGGAATCACAATGCGGACAATGGTTTTCCACTTCGGCACGCCGAGGGCATAGCTAGCCTCACGCAGGTCCATCGGCACGATGCGCAGCATCTCCTCGGTCGCGCGCACGATAACCGGGATCATCAGCAGCACCAGGGACAGCGACACCGCGAAGCCGGACCGCGGGAAGCCGAACGTCGCCACCCACAGCGCGTAGATGAACAGCGCCGCGACGATCGACGGTACGCCGGTGAGGATGTCGACCATGAACGTGGTCACCTTGCCGAATCGTGTTCCGCCGCCGTACTCGACGAGATAAATCCCTACAAACACACCGATCGGAATAGAGATGGCTGCACACACCAAACCCTGCAGCAGCGTGCCCACGATCGCGTGGTACGCCCCTCCGCCCGCCTGGAACGCCGTCATACCCGCTTGTGAATGCCAGAACCACTGCGGCGATGTCAACGCGTTGAAACCCTTGACGACCACCGAGTAAAGCACCCATAGCAGGGGAACCAGGGCGACCAGAACGCTCAGGGTGACCAGAATTGTCGCGACGTTGTTGGTCATCTTGCGGCGAAGGCTGACCCCTTGGAAGGTGGTCGCCTTGACCGGCCGGTCCAGTGTCGACGTCACTTTGCACCCTTCCCGGCGACCGCCGCACGTGCCAACGAGTTCACCACGAACGTCAGCACGAACAGCACCAGGCCGGCGGCGATATAGGCGCCCGCCTTGTACTGGTCGTTGAATTCGCTTGCGGTGGCCGCGATCAGGCTCGCAAAGGTGTAGCCACCGTCAAACAGCGACCACCCGAACGCCTGCTGTGTTCCGCGCAGGATGATCAGCAGCGCGATGGTCTCGCCCAGCGCACGGCCGAGGCCGAGCATCGCCCCGCTGATGTAACCGGACATGCCGAACGGCAGTACGGTCGTGCGCACCACTTCCCAGCGGGTGGCACCCAGGGCCAGCGCCGCCTCGATCTGGCCCCGCGGTGTCTGGATGAACACCTCGCGCGTGACCGCGGTGATGATCGGAAGGATCATCACCGCCAGCACGATTCCCGCCGTGAAGATCGTCCCGCCGCCTGCCACCGACGCCGTCCCGGTCTTGAAGAGGAACAGCCAGCCGAGGTTCTCGTTCAACCACAACGCAACCGGTTTCAGCACCGGGGCCAGGACGTAGAGCCCCCACACGCCGTAGATGATCGACGGCACCGCGGCCAACAGGTCGACCATGTACGCCAGCGGACCCGCGACCCGACGCGGTGCGTACTGGGTCAGAAAGATCGCGATGCCAAGGGCCACAGGCATCGCCAGAACGAGCGCGAACACCGACACGAATACCGTCACCTGCAACAGGTCGAGGATGCCGAAATGCATCGCCGACGTGTCGGTGGTCTTCCAGGTGCCGCCGTAGAGGAAGAAGTTCTCCTCGTTGCGCGCCAACGCCGGGATCGCCCGCCACAGCAGGAACGCCCCGATGGCCGCGATCAGTGCGACGATGAAGGCGCCCGAGCCCTCCGCCAGCCCGCGGAAGATCCGGTCGCCGACACGCTCTTTGGCGTTCCTCGACGGGTTGCTGCTTATCGGGGTCGGCTCGGGAAAGGGTGAAGCGAGCGCTTCACCCGATCCCGCGTCGGACGGATTGGGGATTGTCACCTCGAGCCTATCGGTCATCGGTCCCAGGACCCATCCTCACCGTATCCTCGGCGGCGCGCCACGAAACTAGGCAATCGCTTCGATGGATGTCAGGAGTCGTTCCTTGAAGCGGTCCGGCAGCGGCACATAGCCCGCGGGCGAGAGGTTCTGCTGGCCGTCGTTGGCGGAGATCGTGAGGAACGACTTGACCGCCGCGGCGGTTTCGGGGTCGTATCCCTTCGAGCAGACGATCTCGTACGTGGCGAGCACCAACGGGTAGGCGCCGGGCTCCTTCGTCCCGTACAACGAGTTCAAGTCGAGCGTCAGGTCGTTGCCCTCCGCGGCGAACGTCGCAACGTCGATCGCCTTCTTGGCCGACTCATCGGTAAGCTCGACCGCGCCTGCGCCACTGTCGATTTGGGCGAACGGCACCCCGCCCTGTTCGGCGAAGCCCTTCTCCACGTAGCCGATCGCGCCGCCGGTCGCCTGCACGGCCTGCACGACGCCTGCGGACTTCTGGGCGCCTTCGCCGGCACCGCCCTGGAACTCGCTGCCCTCGCCCTTGGTCCAACTCTGAGGGGCCGCGGCGGCGAGGTACTTCTGGAAGTTGTCGGTGGTTCCGGAGGAGTCCGATCGGTAGATGGGCGTGATGCCGATGTCCGGCAGGTTGGTTCCGTCGTTGAGCGCAGCGATCGCGGGATCGTTCCACTTGGTGATCTGTCCCTGGAAGATCTTCGCGAGCAGGTCGGCGTTGAGAATCAGCTTGTCGACGCCTTCGATGTTGTAGGCCAACGCGACTGGGCCGAAGACCAGCGGAAGGTTCCATGCCGGGTTGCCGTCGCAGCGCTGCGCGGCCTGCTGGACCTGATCGCCCGACAGAGCCGAATCCGATCCGGCGAAATCGACCTGACCGGCGATGAACTGCTCGCGTCCGGCGCCGGATCCGGTGGGGTTGTACGACAGGTTCTTACCCGGGCAGTGCTGGCCCCAGACCTTGTTGAACTCGGCGATCGCGTTCTGTTGAGCCGTCGAACCTTCGGCCGTGACGGAGTTCTTGCCGCCGCATTCGACCGACGACGCCGCCCCGTCACCGCCCGTGGTCGCAGTGGTCCCGGCGTTGTTGTCGCTGCCACACGCCGACAGGGTCAACGCCGCGATCGCGGCCACCGAAAACGTGGTCAGCAGCGGGCTGCAGGTGGTCTTTCCAAGGTTGAACTTCACGAGTCCCACTTTCGAATCGGACGGCTTGAACTCCCTGGCAACGTATGCGGCGCCGGTGGACGAATCGCGGATGACAGGTGAACGGGCGGTGAACACGTTCAGTTAGTTGGCCGTGGTTTCCCAGCTAGCGGTCGGAACGCTGCGCATAAGCGGCATCGACGGAGAACACCGTGAAGCCGAGCTTTCGGTAGGTGTTCACCGCCGCGGAGTTATCTGCTTCCACGTAAAGCATCACGGCGGAATCCGCACTCCCCGACAGTCGCTCGGCGAGGTGATGGAGACCGGTCAGGGTCAGCACTGCGCCGAGGCCGCGACCCTGGGCCGCTGGATCGACGCTGACGACATAGACCTCGCCGAGGTCGGCGTCGTGGATCTTCGTCCAGTGAAATCCGAGCAACTCATCGGTGTCCTCATCGACGGCCAGGAACAAACCGTCGAGGTCGAACCACGGTTCGCCACGGCGCTCGTCGATGTCGGCCTGAGTCCATCCACCCTGTTCGGGGTGCCAGACGAAGGCCGCGTTGTTGACCCGCAGCAGCGCGGCGTCGTCTGCCGGGCCTGAATAGGTGGTGATGCGGACACCGTCGGGTGTCGGTGTCGGCGGCAGATCGGTCAGCGGACGCCGCATCTGCAGGAGTTCGCGCACCACCGTCAGCCCGAGCGAGGCGGCGGTCGCGCGTGCCGCCTCCAGGTTGCCGTGCGCCCACACGCGGGCGTCGTCTCCGCCCTCGGCGAGGCCCTTCCGCACCAGCGCCGCACCGATCCCGCGACGCCGCGAGCGCGGGTGCACGACCGCTTCGGCCATCACCGACTCATCGTCCCCCGTGAGGTTCAGATAGCCGACGATGTCCTCGTCGTCGCGGGCCACCAGGTGGCGGGTGCGGTCGTGCGGCAGTTCCCGCAGCACCTGCTCGCCGACCGGGGCGACGCCGTCCGCGGAGGTGGCGGCCTCGATCAGTTCATGGATGCGACGCTGCTCGTCGCCGGAGAGTTCGGTGCGCCAGAGAAGTTCCGTCACGGGCTTCGCAGCGGGTCGGCCAACGCTTCGGCGATACCGTCCGGCGTCTCGAGGTCCACGCCGTCGATGTCGTCGGGGACCGCGGCTTCGGGGGCGGACGCGCGCCCGCGAGCCGGTCGGACCGCTTTGTAGCCGACGTTGCGCACCGTGCCGATCAGCGATTCGTACTCGGGACCGAGCTTGGCGCGCAACCGTCGCACGTGCACATCCACCGTACGGGTGCCGCCGAAGAAGTCGTAACCCCAGACCTCCTGCAACAGCTGCGCGCGGGTGAAGACCCGGCCGGCGTGCTGGGCCAGGTACTTGAGCAGCTCGAATTCCTTGTAGGTCAGGTCGAGGGGGCGACCGCGAAGGCGGGCGGTGTAGGTGCCCTCGTCGATCACCAGTTCGCCGAGGCTGATCTTGCCGACGTTCTCCTGGTTGGCCACTCCGCCGCGGCGTCCGACGAGCAGCCGCAGCCGCGCGTCGATCTCGGCGGGCCCGGTGCTGGGCAGCAGGATCTCGTCAAGACCCCACTCGACGTTGACGGCCACCAGTCCGCCTTCGTTGACGACGGCCACCACCGGCACCGAGGTGCCGGTCGTGCCCAGGAGCCTGCACAACCCGCGAGCCGCGGCGAGGTCGGTACGTGCGTCGACGATCGCGACGTCGGCGCTGCCCGCCTCCAGAAGCGACGACACCTCGGTCGGCGCGGTGCGCACCGTGTGAGCGAGAAGCGACAGCGACGGCAGCACAGCCTCAGGGTGTGGGTCGACTGTCAATAGCAGTAGATCCAACTGGCCCTCCAACAGCCATAGGGACCTCGCCTGGACATCTTTGTCGGTCGGTGACTTCCCAGATTCATGCTCGACATGCGCCCGTTACCGGGGCGATGGTTTTCTAACGATAGCGTGCAACCCGCTCTTCAGCTGCGTCGAACGAAGCGTTGAGCCCGCCGTGGGCCAGAATGTGCGGGTGCGCAAGCTGGTGCTCGGGGTGTTGGCGACGGTGCTGGCGGTCGCCCTGTGCGCCGTCGGAGCCGATTTCGGAGCGGCGATCTACGCCGAATATCGGCTGGCCAGAAGCGTGCGCACCGCCGCTGACCTGCAACACGACCCGTCGGTGGCGATCCTCGGGTTCCCGTTCACCACCCAGGCGGCCGACCGTCATTACGACGAGGTCGAGATCAGGGCGAACGGCGTCGGCAACCGGGTGGTCGGCAAGGCGTCGTTGGAGGCGACGCTGCACGACATCGATCTGCCGGGCGATTCGTGGCTCGTCGAACCCGACGCCACGCTGCGGGTCGGCAAGGCCGAGAGCCGCATCATCATCGACTCGACGCATCTGGGCCGGTTCATGGACATCCCGGATCTGCTGGTCGAGGCGCCGACGGGAGAGAGCAACGACGCCACGGGCGGCACCACGGAATCGGGTATCTCCAGTAACAAGGGCGTGGTGTTCACGGGAACGCCGACGAAAGCCGACTTCCACGAGAGGGTGAGCATCGCGGTGGACCTCGAGGTCGCCGGACCGGACCAGACGACGTTGGTGATGACGGCCACCGGCGTGCTGACCGGCCCCGGCACGGCCGATCAGGAGGTGCCCGACAACAAGGAGGACGCCGTGCTGGCCGCGTTCACCGCGAGCCTGCCCGGACAGAAGTTGCCGTTCGCGCTGGCGCCGACCGCGCAGGGTGCCCGAGGCTCGGACATCATCATCGAGGGCATCGCCGAGGGAGTATCCGTCGCGCTCACCGAGTTCCATCTGTCATGAACTCTTCCTGGGTCTTGGCGATCACCGTGCTCATCGCGGCGCTCGGCGTGGCTTTCGTGATCGGGCGGCTGCTCACGCTTCGAGCGGGCTTGCGCGCAGCGAGCGAGGACGCGGCCAACGTCGACACCAGCGACCTCGGGCTGTCGACGACCGGACCGACGGTCGTGCACTTCTCCGCCGAGTGGTGCGGGCCGTGCGCGGCGGTGCGCACGGTGGTCGACGCGGTCTGTGCGGAGCTACCCGCGGTCGCCCACATCGAGATCGACATCGACGCCAACCCGGAGGCGGCGCGGCGTCTTTCGGTGCTCTCGCTTCCCACCACCATCCTGTTCGACAGGGACGGTCGGCCCCGCTATCGGACTCACGGTGTCCCCAAGGCCGCTGACCTGCGCTCGGCTCTGGAACCGCTGTTGGCTTGATCACCGTGTCGATTGGTAAGCTGTCCGGCGTGTCCGCCCGCCTCGAGCCGATGCTCACCAAGCGCCGCGCAGTCGATCTGTGCCGCGTTGCGGGTTCTTGCTGTTGTTGTCGCAGCTGCTGAGTAGCCGCGCCCTTCTTCGCGCCGCACTCGGGAGCGACCCCTGTGGTCCTTCCCAGCCCAGTCCAGCCCATGACCGCAACAGGAGCGCACGAATGCCAACGACAGATATGTCGACAACACGAAGCCGGACATCTGACCAGGTGGACGTGCGCGGGCCGCGGTTCGCCGCCTGGATCACGACCGTCGTGCTGGTGGCAACTCTGCTGCTGTGGCCGGTGAGCCCGGTGGCCTCGGCGGTCGTGCTGGGCCTGCAGGTGGCGGTGTTCGCCGTCGGGGCATGGCGCGGGCCGCGTTCACATCCCTACGGCCTGATCTTCGCTCGGCTCGTGGCCCCGCGGCTGGGATCCGTGAGCGAGAAGGAGCCGGTGGCGCCGCTGATGTTCGCGCAGTTCGTCGGGCTGGTCTTCGCGGTGGCCGGCGTCGTCGGGTTCGCGACCGGCCTCGGGCTGCTCGGTCTCATCGCCACCGGCCTTGCGCTGGTGGCGGCGTTCCTCAATGCGGCCTTCGGCATCTGCCTGGGCTGTCAGCTCTACCCGCTCGTCGCGCGCGTTCGAAAGAACACAAGCGCACCGTCACCCGCATAGAACTTCAAACCTGAAGCAACCGAAAGGATTTCCTCTATGGCACGCTCCGACGTCCTGGTCACGGCCGACTGGGCCGAGAGCAATCTCAACGCACCGAACATCGTGTTCGTCGAGGTCGACGAAGACACCAGCGCCTACGACGACGGCCACATCGAGGGCGCGGTCAAGATCGACTGGAAGACCGACCTCCAAGACCCGGTGCGTCGCGATTTCGTTGACCAGGAACAGTTTTCGAAACTGCTGAGCGAGCGCGGCATCTCGAACGACGACACCGTGGTCCTGTATGGCGGCAACAACAACTGGTTCGCCGCGTACGCCTACTGGTACTTCAAGCTGTACGGGCACCAGGACGTCAAGCTGCTCGACGGCGGCCGCAAGAAGTGGGAGCTCGACGGACGACCGCTGTCCACCGAGGTGGTCAAGCGACCCGCGACCAGCTACACCGCCAAGGCCCCCGACAACAGCATCCGCGCCTTCCGCGACGAGGTGATCGCGGCGATCGACAGCAAGAACCTTGTCGACGTGCGCTCCCCCGACGAGTTCTCCGGCAAGATCCTGGCTCCTGCGCACCTGCCCCAGGAGCAGAGCCAGCGACCCGGGCATATCCCCGGCGCCATCAATGTTCCGTGGAGCAAGGCGGCCAACGACGACGGCACCTTCAAATCCGATGAGGCGCTGGAGAAGCTGTACGCGGAGGCCGGGCTGGACGGTGAGAAGGAGACCATCGCTTACTGCCGAATCGGTGAGCGCTCGTCGCACACCTGGTTCGTGCTGCAGGAACTGCTCGGACACAAGAACGTCAAGAACTACGACGGCAGTTGGACCGAATACGGCTCCCTGGTGGGGGCCCCGATCGAGTTGGGAAATTGATATGTGCTCTGCCCCGAAACAAGGCCTGACGTTGCCCGCCAGCGTCGACTTGGAGAAGGAGACGGTGATCACCGGCCGCGTTGTTGACGGGTCGGGACAGGCCGTCGGCGGCGCGTTCGTGCGCCTTCTGGACAGCTCTGACGAGTTCACCGCCGAGGTGGTCGCGTCGGCCACCGGTGATTTCCGGTTCTTCGCCGCGCCCGGCACGTGGACGCTGCGCGCGCTGTCGAAGGTCGGCAACGGTGACGCCGTCGTCGCGCCCTCCGGCGCGGGCATCCACGAGGTCGACGTCAAGGTCGCCTGAGCGTTTCAGCTCGAAACTGAACTTGTGTGCGAAGATCCGCGCGGACTCCGCACACAAGTTCAGTTTCGGCGCACGAGGCCATGCGGAGGCTGGTGCACTCTGCCTTCGGCCGCCGACTAGACTCGTGCCCGTGGTGCTGTTCTTCGAACTCCTGCTCGTAGCCGCGACCCTGGTGATCACCTGGTTCGCGTTGTACGCGGTGTACCGGCTGATCACCGACGAGTCGTGACGTCCGGAGACGACGCAGTAGCGGCCGCCGCAGAACGAGCGAAAACGACCGCCGCGCGCAACATCCCGGCTTTCGGTGATCTTCCCGCACCTGCCGACACCGCCAATCTCCGCGAGGGCGCGAACCTCAACGACGCGCTGCTGGCGCTGCTGCCGCTCGTCGGTGTCTGGCGCGGCGAAGGCGAGGGGCGCGGCGCGGACGGTGACTACCGGTTCGGCCAGCAGATCGTGGCCTCCCATGACGGCAGCGACTACCTGATCTGGGAGGCGCGCTCGTGGCGCCTCAGCGAGTCGGGCGACTTCGAGGGGCACACGCTGCGCGAGTCCGGCTTCTGGCGCTTCGTCAACGATCCGGCCGACCCTTCTGAATCGCAGGCCATCGAACTGCTGCTGGCCCATTCCGCGGGCTATATCGAGTTGTTCTACGGCCGCCCCCTGTCCCAGTCGTCGTGGGAACTGGTCACCGATGCGTTGGCGCGCAGCAAGTCCGGGATGCTGGTCGGTGGCGCCAAACGGCTGTACGGCATCGTCGAGGGCGGTGATCTGGCCTACGTCGAGGAGCGTGTCGACGCCGACGGCGGCCTGGTCCCCCACCTGTCGGCCCGCCTGTCGAGGTTCGCCGGCTGATGCGCGCGATCATGTTCTTCGCCGGCATTGCCGCGGCCGCAGCGCTCGCAGGTTGTGCGTCCGAACCACCGGACGAGCAGCAGCCCACCACCTCACCAGCTCCGGCGCAGACCACCACGTCCGAAGCCCCCGCCCAGACCACCACGTCCGAGACCCCAGCCGGTCACGGTTCACTGGCGCAGTGTTTGAGCGACCACGGCGTACCCGCTGCGCCAGGACCTGCCGGCCCGCCACCCGGTGTCGACGCCGAGGCCTGGAACGAGGCCATGCAGGCGTGCGCCACGTTCGCGCCCGGGCCCGCCGGCTAAGCCAGTTGCGGGGCCTTACCCGCATCCGCCAACCATTCGCCGCGCAATTGCGCCAGCGTGCCGTCGTCGCGTAGCGAGTCCACGACCGAGGAGATGCACGCGGTCAACCCGCTGCGTTTGGCGAGCACCAAACCGAACTGCTCCGCGGCTTGGTCCCCTGCGGGCAGCTGGCCGACCATCATTCCGTCGCGCAACTCGCCGACGATCGCGAACGCGGTCGGCAGATCGGCGATCAACGCGTCGATCTCGCCGTCGGAGAGCGCGAGTTTCGCGTCGCCGTTGGTGTTGTACACCGTGACCGCGCTGCTCTTGCCGACTGCCAGCGCGGCGGTGTGGCTGGTGCTGCCGACCTGCGCTCCGAGCCGCAGCATTTTGAGGTCATCGAGACTTTTGACGCCGGCCGCAGGCGAACCCTTGACGGTGACGACGGCTTGGTTCACGTCGAAGTACGGCGTCGAGAAGTCGACGGCGGCCCTGCGCTGTTCGGTGATGGAGAACTGGGTCAGGTTGGCGTCGAACGATTTCGCGCCCGCGGCGATGGCTTCTCCGAATGGCACCCGCACCCATCGCACGTCAGTCGCGGCGTAACCGAGCCGGTTCGCGATGGCGTACGCGAGCGCCGATTCGAAGCCTTCCCCGTTGGCCGGGTTGTCGCCCATGTACCACGGCGGGTACACCGGCCGATCGGTTCCGAAGGTGAAGATGCCCTTGTACAGGGTCGCCAGCTTGTCTTTATGACAGTCCCGCAGGCCCGGCGAGCTGTAGGGCTCAGCGGTGGGCGCACAGGCCGTCACGGCCGCGAGGGCGGTCAGCAGCACGCCGAGCTTCTTGACGATGCGCATGGGCCGCATCATCGCCCGGCGCACGTGGGAAGCGCGAGTCCAGGCGTGCAACGGTTCGCTACCGATTCGGCCATCAGATATGGGGCGGCCCCCGAGCCGTGTGTTCCTGGCGGACAAGACCGAGGGGCTCGGGGGCCGGGTGACTGCGGGGAATTCGCCAGCGCGCGCAGGACGCGAAGAGCCGTCAGCTCATTCCCCTGGCGCTGCTAGCTCGCAGCCACCTCACAAGTCCATAAGTCACTCAAAATTCCGGACCACCTCCTCTCCTGTGTACGAGCGACGCTACCCGCGCGTGCAAGAGGCGACAACCGGATTACGGGCCATTCAGCGCTCAGCGATCACACACGATCGCGGCGTCGACGAGTTCGGCGAACTCGGCCGCCAGCGGGCTAAGCGTCAGCGGTGTCCCGTCCAGGGTGTGCACCCGCGCGGCCAACGTGATGCTCGACACCAGCCAAACACCCTGTGCGGTATGCAGATCCGCTGGTCGCAGCGAGCGGTAGTCGCAGTCGTAGCCCTTGTCGCGGGCGACGTCGAACAGCGCCTGCTGCGTGGTGCCGCGCAGGATCGGAAACCACGGCGGTGGTGTGAAGAACGCGATATCGCCCGCACCGGGCTCGGACTCCGCGGCGATCACGACCGTCGAGCGCGGACCCTCGAGGATGAACCCGTCGGTGCCGACGAAGATCACGTCGCCCGCGCCGCTGCGTTCGGCATGTCGCAACGCGGCCATGTTCACCGCGTACGACAGCGTCTTGGCACCGGCGAGCAGCCACGGCATCTCATCCGCGCCGTCGGAGGCGAGTCCGCGCGCCAGCGTCAGCGCGGCAAGGCCGTTGCGGCGCACCTCGGTCACTCGCGCGGGTAACGACCCGACCGTCGCGAATGCCGTCGGGGGCGAACCGCCTTCCCGTCCCCTGCTGTACACCAACCGCAGCACGCCCTCCTCGCCGGTCTGCGACGTCCATTGGGCCACGGCCGCGGACACCGCGGAGCGCCAGCGCGGCAGGTCGGGGTCGGGCAGGTCGATCATCCGCGCCGACTGGGTGAGCCGGGACAGGTGGGCTTCGAGCAGGCATGGCCGACCATCGCGGATCAGCAGTGTCTCGAAGACGCCGTCGCCGCGCACAGCCGCGAGGTCGTCGGCGTGCAGCAGCGGCGCCGCGGGGTCGTGCAGTCGCCCGTCAAGGGTCACCACGACCCCGGGTTCGCCAGCCATGGGCCCACAGCGTAGCCGTGGGCCGTCGCGCGCCGAACGTAGAGTTGACCTGTGACATCTTCTGGACCCGCCGTCCCTGCTCCCGACACCGGACCCGATGCAGGCGCCGTATGGCATTACGGCGATCCGCTGGGTGAACAACGCGCCGCCGCCGACGCCGCCGTCGTGGTGGACCGCTCGCATCGCGCCGTACTCACGCTCACGGGCGCTGACCGCAAGGCGTGGCTGCACAACCTCACCACCCAGCACGTCAGCGAGCTGCCCGACGGCGCGGTCACCGAGAATCTCAGCCTCGACGGGCAGGGCCGTGTCGAAGATCACTGGGTGCAGACCGAACTCGGCGACATCACCTATCTCGACACCGAACCGTCGCGCGGTGAGCCGTTGTTGGGCTACCTGCGCAAGATGGTGTTCTGGTCCGACGTCGCGGTCGAACCTGCCGATCTGGTGGTGTTGTCCCTGTTCGGGCCGCGGTTGGGTGATGGTGGGGTGCTCGGCGCGCTGGGTGTCGCTTCGCTTCCGGCGCAGCAGACGGCTGTCGCGCTCGCCGAGGGCGGCTTCCTACGTCGTCTCCGCGGCGACGGAGTCGAACTCGACCTGGTTATCCCCCGTGACCAGGTGCAGCCGTGGCTGCGGCGGCTCACCCACGCCGGGGTCCGGCCCGCCGGGGTCTGGGCGTACGAGGCGCACCGTGTCGCCGCGCTGCGGGCACGCCTGGGGGTGGACACCGATGAGCGCACGATCCCGCACGAGGTGGGCTGGATCGGCCCCGCCGTGCATTTGGACAAGGGCTGCTACCGCGGACAGGAGACGGTCGCGCGGGTGCACAACCTGGGCAAACCGCCCCGAATGCTGGTCCGGCTGCACCTCGACGGTTCCAGCGACCGACCGGCCACCGGCGACCCGGTGCTGGCCGGCGGCCGGACCGTCGGGCGTCTCGGCACCGTCGTCGACCACGTCGACGAGGGGCCGGTGGCGCTGGCGCTGCTCAAGCGCGGCCTGCCCGCGGACACCGAATTGACCGTCGACGGCGTGCCGGCCGTCATCGACGCGGACTCGCTTCCGCCACCCGACGTCGCGGGCGCCGGGCGGCGGGCGGTCGAGCAGCTCCGCGGCGGGGCGCGGCCGTGACGAGGCCCTGCCAGCGCCGCGAGGCCAAGCACGCTAAAGTGTTGGCAGGACGATAAAAAACAGATCAGATCGGAGCCGCCTAACAATTGGGCCGCTCCGTTATTGCGCGAGGGGGTCCCCCCATGGGCCGCGGCCGGGCGAAGGCAAAGCAGACCAAGGTTGCTCGTGAGCTTAAGTACAGCTCACCACAGACCGACTTAAAGCGGCTTCAGCAAGAGCTGTCGGGCGCTTCCGAGAACGACCTGAACGGCACCGATCCGGTGGCCGACGAGTGGGTCGACGAGGACGACTGGCGTCGCTGACCCCTAAAAGCGCGGGTGCTGACCCACGAGATTGGCTCGTGGGCCGTCCTTACCGCCCTTTTTGACCGTTCCCAGCGTCCAGCAGTTCAGGTGGCGCGCGGTCAGGATCGCCAGGGCGCGGTCGGTGTCTTCGGGCGCGACGATCGCGACCATGCCGACGCCCATGTTAAAGGTCCGCTCCATCTCGACGCGCTCGACCCGCCCGCGCTGCCCGATCATCGCGAACACCGGTGCCGGAGTCCACGTGCCACGGTCGATTTCGGCGACCAGACCATGCGGGATCACGCGCTCGAGGTTTCCGGCCAACCCGCCGCCGGTGACATGGCAGAACGTGCGAACCTGGGTTTCGGCGGCCAGCGCCAGACAATCCTTGGCATAGATCCGGGTCGGCTCCAGAAGCTCCTCGCCCAGAGTGCGGCCGAACTCTTCGACATGGCCGGCCAGGTTCATCCGGTCGATCTCGAGCAGCACCTTGCGCGCCAGCGAGTATCCGTTCGAGTGCAAGCCCGTCGAGGCCATCGCGATCAGCACGTCGCCGGGCTTGACCCGATCAGGGCCGAGCACGTCATCGGCCTCGACCACGCCCACCCCGGTCGCCGAGATGTCGTAGTGGTCGGGCGCCATCAGACCGGGATGTTCGGCCGTCTCACCGCCGAGCAGTGCGCAACCGGCCTGCAGGCAGCCATTGGCGATGCCTGCCACTAGTTCGCTGATCCGCTCGGGAACCGTGCGGCCCACCGCGATGTAGTCCTGTAGGAACAGCGGTTCGGCACCGCAGACGACCAGATCGTCGACGACCATCGCGACCAGGTCGATTCCGACGGTGTCGTGCTTGTCCATGGCCTGGGCCACCACCAGCTTGGTGCCGACTCCGTCGGTGGAGGAGGCCAGCACCGGCTCCCGGTAGCCGCCGCGCAGCGCGAACAGTCCGGCGAAGCCGCCGATACCGCCGCGCACCTCGGGTCGGGTCGCCTTCTCGGCGAGCGGTTTGAGGAGTTCGACGGCGCGGTCACCGGCTTCGATGTCGACCCCGGCCGACGCGTAGGAGATGCCGGCAGGTTCGGCGCGTTCGGTCATCGCGGTAAAGGCTACCGGTGTTCGCCGCGCCGCGGTAACCGCCTACGGCGGTCCCCACTCCGGCCGAGATGTCGCGCGGTTGCCCACGGTGTGCCAATCTGACCGCTCATGACAACAGTTCGCTGGTCCGCCTCTGCCCTGTGCGCGTCGGTGACGGTCGCCATCGCGTTGTTCGGCCAGGCCGAAGCGGCCGCGACGCCGACGTCCGGCATACAAGCAAGGACGCTCTCGGAGGCGACGGTCGACGGAATCGACTACGTCACCCGCGAGATCACCATCGCGCCCGGCGGCAGCACCGGCTGGCACTATCACGACGGCCGGGTGTACGGCGTGATCCGCGAGGGCACGCTCACCCACGACGCCGCGGCTAACTGCGCGCCCGACGGCGTCTATCCGACGGGCGCACCGATCACCGAGGGCACCGGTCCTGGCAATGTGCACATCGGCCGCAACCTGGGCCCCGCGCCGCTGGTGATGTGGGTGCTCTACATCAAGCCCACGGGCACACCGCTGTCGGTTGACATGCCCGATCCCGGTTGCGGGTTTGCCTGACGCCCAAACCGGCGATCCCGGCGGGGTGACTGACGAGATCCGTTGCTTGGTGACCGGAGCGACCGGCTACATCGGTGGCCGGTTGGTGCCCGCGTTGCTCGACCGCGGCCACACGGTACGCGCGCTGGCGCGCAACCCCGACAAACTCGACGCTGTGCCGTGGCGCGACCGTGTCGAGGTGGCACGCGGCGACCTCGGGGACGCCGACTCACTGCGAGAGGCGTTCGCCGGCACCGACGTCGTCTACTACCTGGTGCATTCGATGGGTAGCTCGTCCAATTTCGTCGACGAGGAGGCGCGCTCGGCCCGCAACGTCGTTGCCGCCGCCCGCGATGCGGGCGTCAAGCGACTGGTGTACCTGAGCGGACTGCACCCCGCGGGAGCCGACCTCTCCCCGCACCTACAGTCGCGGACCGACGTCGGCGAGATCCTGCTCGAGTCCGGGATCGAGACCGTGGTCTTGCAGGCCGGCATCGTGATCGGTGCGGGTTCGGCGTCGTTCGAGATGATCCGCCACCTGACCAACCGGCTGCCGCTGATGACCACGCCGAAGTGGGTGCACAACAAGATCCAGCCCATCGCGATCGACGATGCGTTGCACTATCTGGCGGAGGCCGCCACGGCGCCGGTGCCCACGTCGCGCACGTGGGACATCGGCGGGCCGGACGTCTTCGAGTACGGCGAGGCGATGCAGGTGTACGCCGAGGTTGCGGGACGCAGACGCCGCTTGATGGTCGTATTGCCTTGGCTTACACCGACAATCGCGAGCTGGTGGATCGGGTTGGTGACCCCGCTTCCTGGTGGGCTGGCGCGGCCGCTCGTGGAGTCGCTGGAGTGTGACGCGGTGATGGCCGACCACGACATCGACGGCGTCATCGCGCCGCCCGACGGCGGTCTCACCGGTTACCGGGAAGCAGTGGCCAAAGCCCTGAAGCGGGGGCCGTTACCGACCGATCCGCACTGGGCGCACGTGGGGACGTAGTTACGGCCGACGGTTACGCACGGCAGCTACGGACGACGAAGCGCCGAGACGTTGTCGTTGCCGGACTGCAGCGGGATACCGCTCTTGGCGGCGGTCGAGAGCATGTGTTCGATCACGTTCTTGCCCAACGCCGATTCGCCCGGCAACTCGATCGGGTACTTGCCGTCGAAGCATGCGCTGCACAACCGCGATGCGGGCTGCTCGGTGGCCGCGATCATGCCCTGCTTGGAGATGTAGCCGAGCGTGTCGGCGCCGATCGCGTGGCGCACCGCCTCGAGCATCTCGTTCTCGTCGTCGACGGCGTTGGCGATCAGCTCGGCCGGGGTGGCGAAGTCGATGCCGTAGAAGCACGGCCACTTCACGGGCGGGGAAGCGATGCGCACGTGCACCTCGACCGCCCCCGCCTCCCGCAGCATCCGGATCAGGGCACGCTGGGTGTTGCCGCGGACGATCGAATCGTCGACGACGATCAGGCGCCGCCCGCGGATCACTTCCTTGAGCGGGTTGAGCTTGAGCCGGATGCCCAGTTGGCGGATGGTCTGGGACGGCTGGATGAAGGTGCGCCCGACATAGGCGTTCTTCATCAGGCCTTGCCCGTACGGGATTCCGGACTCCTGCGCATAGCCCACCGCGGCGGGTGTGCCCGACTCCGGCACGCCGATCACCAGGTCCGCCTCGACCGGCATCTCCCTGGCCAGCCGGCGCCCGATGTCGACGCGCGTCGCGTGCACCGATCGCCCGGCCAGCGTGCTGTCGGGCCGCGCGAGATAAACGTATTCGAAGACGCAGCCCTTGGGCTCGGGGCTGGCGAAGCGGGTGGATCGCACCCCGTCGGCGTCGATCGCCAGCAGCTCGCCCGGTTCGATGTCGCGGACGAAGGAGGCGCCGACGATATCGAGCGCCGCGGTTTCCGACGCGACCACCCAGCCGCGGTCCAACCGCCCCAGCGCCAGCGGCCGCACCCCGTACGGGTCGCGGGCCGCATACAGCGTGTTTTCGTCCATCCACGTCAGACAGAACGCGCCGCGCACCGTAGGCAGCAGTTCAAGGGCGGCCTGCTCGAGCGTCGAATCGGCCGCACCGTGGGCCAACAGAGCGCCGAGGATGTCGGAGTCGGTGGTCGCCACCGGAGCGCCCCTGGTGTCGAGCAGCCCGGCCTCACGGGCCCGGGCCGCCAACTCGGCGGCGTTCACGAGGTTGCCGTTGTGTCCCAGGGCCACGCCGGTACCGGCCGAGGTGTTGCGGAACACCGGCTGGGCGTTCTCCCACGTCGTCGACCCGGTGGTCGAATAGCGACAGTGCCCGATCGCGACGTGGCCCTCCATCGCGGCCAGCGTCTGCTCATCGAACACCTGGCTCACCAGGCCCAGATCCTTGAAAACCAGCACCTGAGAGCCGTCGGCGACGGCGATGCCCGCCGCCTCCTGCCCGCGGTGCTGCAAGGCGTACAAGCCGTAGTACGTGAGCTTGGCGACCTCTTCACCCGGCGCCCAGACGCCGAATACGCCGCACTCTTCGCGGGGTTCGTTATCCGTATCCGTCTGCTCGCCGGTCACGATAGGGCTGCTCCGAGGGGAGGGTGGTTGATGCCACGAGTCTACGGGCATTCCTGAACAGCTTCGCACCTGCGGGGCGTGTCGTGGGACATGTCAAGGACGGCCGTCGATAGTCACTTTCCACGTTCGCACCCCACGCCTATCGTGACCCCCTTGAACATCCGGGCCGACAATTGGTGGAAGCGACCGTGACCGCGACCGAGGTGGCCGTTGCCGGCCCCGGACATGCCCAGGACACCGACGATGTGCAGGGACCCCCGTGGCGCCCGGCCAACCGGATCGCGGCGGTGGTGCAGGCCCTGCTGGGGGTCTGGGTACCGATCGGATGCGTGGCGTTGACGCGGCAGGGCTGGCAGTCGTACGGCGGCGGACGCGCCAAGCACGACGCGTACGGCATCTGGTCGGTCACCGAATTTCGCCTCGACGGGGCGTTGCGCCCACCGATGACCACCGACAAGCAACGTTGGCAGCGTGTGGTCTTCGACCAACCCGAGCTGGTGACGTATCAGCGGATGGACGGCGAACTGGTCTCGGCGCCTGCGGTTTTCGACGACACAGCGGGCACGCTCGAAGTGCCCGGCACGGTCACACTAACGGTCGAGCGGCTCACCGGGGACCAGTTGCGCCTTCACGGGCACCTCGACGGCAGGCCGGTCGCCATGTCGTTGCGGCGATTGGACCACAACAGCTTCCCGCTGCGCACCCGCGGCTTCAACTGGGTTCAGGACTATCCGTACTTCCGGTGACGTCGCCGGTCAGAGTCGCAGTATTGGTAGCCAGTCGGCGATCTCACCGGCGCGTGAACCCGACATGACCAGCGTGCCGTCTGCTGCCGCGTCGGCCATGGTGGCCAGGCCGGTCGCCAACAGCAGCCACGTTCGCGGATCGGTTTCGACCACGTTGGGCGGGTTACCGCGCCGGTGCGCCGGGCCCTCGATGCACTGCACCGCGACGAACGGCGGCACGCGAACCTCGACGCTGGAACCCGGCGCCGACGCCGCGAGCGTGCGCGCCGTCAACCGGACCGCCTCGCCGAGTTGGGTGCGCGACGGTGCCGCCTGCGAGTCATCGCGCAGCCAGTCGGCGAGCGCTTCCACCGCGGCGCGGGTCTTCGCCGGATCGGCTGTATGACGGGCGGCCATAACCTACTGTCTCAAAGTGTTTGTCGACCGTCACAAGCCGCCGTACAAGGTGGCCGGTGCGGTGCTGTTGATCGTCGCGACCGTTGCGGCGAGCCTGCTCTACCTCCAGTTCCGCGGCGACCTGAGCCGCAAGGCGCAGCTGACCGTGCTGTCGCCGCGCGCGGGTCTGGTGGTCGAACGGGGAGCCAAGGTGACCTACAACGGAGTCGAAATCGGCCGGGTCAGCGCAATCTCCCATGTCGACAATGCCGCAGGGAAGCCGGCGGAGTTGTCGTTGAACGTCAATCCGCGCTATCTGGAACGCATTCCGGCAAACGTGACGGCCGAGATTCGGGCCACCACCGTGTTCGGCAACAAGTACGTCTCGCTGGAGTCTCCGGACGATGCCTCGGCACAACATATCTCGGCCGGGGCTGTGATCGAGGCATCCGCGGTGACGACCGAGTTCAACACGGTCTTCGAGACGGTCATCGCGCTCGCCGAGACGGTCGACCCGATCAAGCTGAACCAGACGTTGGCGGCGACGGCCGAAGCGCTGAGCGGGCTGGGCGGCAGCGGTTTCGGCGGCTCGCTGGTGAACGGCGACCGGATCCTCGACGACCTCAACGCACGGATGCCGGCCATCCGCAGCGACACTCGCCTGCTGGCCGATCTCGCCGAGGTCTACGCCGACGCGTCGGTGGACCTGTGGGACGGATTGCGGAACGCCGCGGCCTCCGCCCGCACGTTCAACGAGCACCGCACCGACATCGACACCGCCCTGATGGCAGCACTCGGTTTCGCCGACGTCGCGGCCGACACCATCGAACGCGGCGGCCCCTATCTCGTGCGCGGCGCCGCAGACCTGGTGCCGACGGCACAGCTGTTCGACCACCACAGCCCCGCGATCGTGTGCACCATCCGCAAGTACGCCGAAGTGCAGCCCCGAGTGGCGAAGACGTTGGGCGGCAATGGGTATTCGCTGACAGGCGGTGGCGGCATCCTGGCCGGCGCAGGCAACCCGTACATCTACCCGGACAACCTGCCGCGGGTCAACGCGAGGGGCGGGCCGGAAGGCCGGCCGGGCTGCTGGCAGGACATCACCCGTGACCTGTATCCGACGCCGTACCTGGTGATGGACACCGGTGCCAGCATCGCCCCGTACAACCACCTCGAACTCGGCCAGCCGATGTTCATCGAGTACGTGTGGGGCCGCCAGATCGGCGAGCTGACCATCAATCCCTGAGAGCCTCAGTCGGGGAAGCCGAACAGTTTCACCACGCCGTGGTCGCGCCCGGCGGTGTAACCGCCGTCGACCGCGATCGCCTGACCGGTGACGAACGACGCATCGGGTGAGACGAGAAACGCTGCGACCGACGCGATCTCGTCTGGCCTGCCGCGCCTCTGCAAAGCATGTTCTTCGGTGATGGACTGCAGCGGGCCCTCCATACCCTCCAGTCCCATCACGCTTTCCAGCATCGGGGTGTCGATGAAACCGGGGCAGATGGCGTTGGCGCGGATACCGCTGGGGCCGTAGTCGACTGCGATGTTCTTGGTCAGGATCACGACACCCCCTTTGGCGGCGTTGTAGCTGCTGCCGCCTGCCGTGCCCTCCAGCCCTTCGACGCTGGCCAGCGTGACGATCGACCCGCGCTCACCGTCTGCCCGCGGTTGTTGGATCATCTTCGCCAGGGCGGCCTTGACCACCAGGAACGTCCCGGTGAGGTTGACCGCGATGACGCGGTCCCACTCGGCGCGCTCGAGCAGGTGTACCGGCCCGCCGCCGGCCACCCCAGCGGCGTGCACGACACCGTCGAGGCGACCACGCACCGCGGCGAAGACGGAGGCGACCGCGGTCTCGTCGGTGACGTCGGCGCTGACGAACTCGAAACCGTCGCCCGGGTTCTCGCGCGGCTCGACCACGTCCGCGCCGATCACGGTGCCGCCCTCGGCGAGCAGGCGCCTCGCGGTGGCCAGGCCGATACCCGATGCCGCACCGGTCACGACGAAGGTTCGCGAACGGGCTCGCCCTGCTGCGCTCATGACCGGGACTCTATGCGCCGCTGCACGGCCAGCGCCGCCAATGCCGCGGCTTCGTTGGCGGCCAGATGGGCCAGCATCGGCGCCACGACGCTGCCCGACCGCGCGTGCAACCACCCGAACAACCAGCCCGCGACGCCGGTGAACAGCACGGTGCCCAGCACCGGGTTGCGCGTGATGCGGGCGTCCATGATGTGCCAGAGACCGAACGCCACCGCTTGCAGCAGGCGCCCGCCCGCAGGCGGGAACGCGGTCTCGGCGGTGTGGCCCAACGTGGCGCGGTAGGCGACCTCCTCGGGCCAGACGGTGCCGATCGGGATATCGAGCGCCATCCACCGCACGGGATGGTCGGGCAGTTCTCGGGCGCCCATTCCGCGCCGCACCGACGGGATCGCGGTGCCGACGGCGACTCCCAACGCGATCGGCGCGGCGGCGGCCAGCCCGTAGCGGAGGCCCGACCACAGCGCCGGTGGGCGCAACCCGAGCGGAGGACGCGCGAGCGCGTAGACGCCTGCGCCCAACGCGGCATTCCACATCGGATGGAACCGCACCCGGGGCGCGATGAAGCTCCATCCCACCAACGCGACCGCAACGGCGAGCGCCCGAAACCTCCCTGCTCCCATCAGTATTCGGGCCCGTCCTGGGACTCGGTCTTGCTCAGGGCGGTGCGGATCCGTTCCGTGTCCTCGGGAGTCCACCCTGGCGGCGGCGCGACCGCGGCCCACCCGTCGAGCACCAGGTCGCCGTAGTTGTGGCCGTGGCCGCCCGGCACCGAACTCGCATTCGTCATATCGGCGGCGACCTGTCCGAAGGTGACGATCGGATACCACCGCATCGATGCGGTGCGGTCGATGCCGGGCGGTTCGCGCAACCAGTCCGGCCGGGTGAACAGAAGGTCGGTCGACCACCACACGACCGGATCGGAGGGGTGCTGCAGGAACAACACACGCGTACCCTCCCACGGCGTGGCGGCCACCTTCGCGATCTGCGCGGGATCGGTAGCTTGCGAGAAGCGCACGGTGCGGCCGTTGTCGTAGCGAGGTTCGACTTCGGGGGTTCGGGGATCACGCCGCGCGGTGATCGCGCTCCACAGCGGGCTCGCGTTCGGCGGGCCCACCCACAGCACCGACGAGAAGCCCATCCGCGAGATGTCGGGCAGCCAGTCGAACGCACCCTGGCCCGCCATCGAGCCGAGGCTCTCCCCGTAGAGCACGAGCTTGGGTCGCCGGTCCCGCGGAAGTTGTTCCCAACGTTGATGGATGGCGTCGATCATCATGCGCCCGGATTTCATCGACTTCTGCTGGTCGCCGAGGAAGGAGATCCAGCTCGGCAGGAAGGAGTACTGCGAACCCACCAGAGCGGTGTCGCCGTTGTACATCATCTCCAGCGATCGCGCCGCAACGGGATTGATCCAGCCGGTGCCGGTGGTGGGAACGATCACCAGCAGCTCGCGTTCGAACGCGCCCGTACGCTCGAGTTCGCTGAGCAACACCGCCATCCGCTGCTCGTCGGTGTCGGCGGTCTGCAGGCCGACGTACACGCGGATGGGCTCCTTGGCGGATGTGCCGTTCAGCTCGGTGAGTTCCTCGGCGTCCGGCCCGGTCGCCACGAAGTTGCGACCCTGATAACCCAGGGTGTCCCAGGCTGCGAACGACTCCGGGCTGCCTGACTTCTCGGGTTCGAGCGGCTGGACGACGCCTGCCCTGGTCGTGGTGTTCTGGGGCTGGAACACGCGGTTGGCGCCGGCGAGGAATCCGCGGACGAGCACCCCGTTGATCAGCATGATGGCGAGCACCACGACGATCGCGGTGCCGATGAACAACGCCACTTCGTCGTGTAGATGCCACCGGCGGATGAAGAACCGGGCCATCGTCTTGATGATGTCGAGCAGTACGCGGGCGGTGGCCACACACGCCGCGCCGACGAACGCCGCGAGCACCAGCGTGCGCAGATATCCGAACGTGGTCGGACCTTCCATGCCCATCACCGCCGACACCTGTCGCTGCCAGGCGGCGGCGGGGATCACCATGAGGATGCTGGCCCCGAGCGCCAGCATCACCGTGGCACTCTTGGCCACCCACAGCACTCGCTTCGGCGGGGGCCACCAGTTGACCCGTCGTAACACGAAGCGGCGCAGCATCTTTGCGATGAAGACGCCGATACCGTAGCCGATGGCGGCGTTGATGCCGCCGATCAGGCCCGCGAACAGCCAGTCCCGGGGTAACAGCGAGGGGGTCAGCGACAGGCAGAAGAACAGCGCGCTGAACGCGATTCCGACGAAGTCGAGGCGGAGCAGGCGCCACGCCCAGACATATATGGGGTGTTGTTGTCGGGTGGTCTCACTCACCCGAACAACCTGGGCAGCACGCTCTCCGACGTGCTGCGCAGGTCCTCCAGAGTGACGGTGAACAGGCCCTGAACCTCGACCGCGGCCTCTTCATCCTGGCCGGCCTGGTCCACCACGCCGATGCGCGTGGCGGGCAGTCCGCGAGCCTCGCACATCGCGCGGAAGCGGCTCTCTTCGGTGCGCGGCACCGCGACAAGGACCCGTCCCGCCGATTCGGAGAACAGGAAGGTGAACGGGTCTGTGCCGCCCTGCCATTCCTCGGGAAGCACGATGCGGCAACCGGTTTCGCCGCGAAGCGCGGCCTCGACGACGGCCTGGATAAGGCCGCCCTCGGACAGGTCGTGCGCCGCGGAGACCAGGCCGTCGCGCGACGCGGCGGTGAGCACCTCGGCGAGCAGTTTCTCGCGCGCGAGGTCCACCTTCGGCGGCAACCCGCCCAGGTGATCGGCGGTGACCTGCGCCCAGATCGACCCGTCGAACTCGTCGCGGGTGTCGCCCAGGAGTATCAACGTCTCGCCGGGTTCATCGCCGAAGCCGGTCGAAATGCGACGTTTGACGTCGTCGATCACCCCGAGCACACCGACCACCGGGGTGGGCAGGATCGCGGTGGTGCCGGTCTGGTTGTAGAAGCTCACGTTGCCGCCGGTGACCGGAATCCCCAGCGCCGCAGCGCCGTCGGCCAACCCGCGCACGGCCTGGCTGAACTGCCACATGACGCCGGGATCCTCCGGTGAGCCGAAGTTCAGGCAGTTGGTCACCGCGACCGGTGTCGCGCCGGTGACCGCGACGTTGCGGTAAGCCTCGGCCAGCGCCAGCTGCGCGCCGGTGTAGGGGTCGAGCGCGGTGTAACGACCCGACGCGTCGGTCGAGAGAGCGATGCCGCGGCCGGTGGTCTCGTCGACACGCAGCAGGCCGCCGTCGGCGTCTTCGGCCAGCACGGTGTTGCCCCGCACGTAGCGGTCGTACTGCTCGGTGATGAACGCGCGGCTGCACAGGTGTGGACTGCCAAGCAGCGCAAGTAGAGTCGCCTTGAGCTCGTCGCCCGTCGACGGGCGCGGCAGCTTGGCGGTGGTGTCGGCGTTGAGCGCGTCCTGTGTCTCGGGCCGCTGCACCGGCCGCTCGTAGACCGGGCCTTCGTGCGCGACGGTGCGCGGCGGCACGTCGACGACGGTCTCGCCGTGCCAGGTGATCTGCAGGCGATCGCCGTCGGTGACCTCGCCGATGACCGTGGCCAGCACCTCCCACTTACGGCAGACGGCCATGAACTTCTCGACGTTCTCGGGCGTGACGACGGCGCACATGCGTTCCTGCGACTCGCTCGACAGGATCTCGGCGGGCGTCATGTTCGCCGCGCGTAACGGCACCGCATCCAGCTCGATGCGCATACCACCGTCGCCGGCCGATGCGAGTTCGGATGTGGCGCAGGACAATCCGGCTCCGCCGAGGTCCTGGATGCCGACCACGAGGCCGCCTGCGTACAGCTCGAGACAGCACTCGATGAGCACCTTCTCCATGAACGGGTCGCCCACCTGGACACTGGGCAGCTTCTTGCGTCCGGCAGCACCGCTCTCGTCACCGCCGAACGTCTCGGACGCCAGCACGCTCACGCCGCCGATGCCGTCGAGGCCGGTGCGGGCGCCGAACAGGATGATCTTGTTGCCGGTGCCGGACGCGAACGCCAGGTGCAGGTCCTCCTTGCGCAGCACCCCCACACACAGCGCGTTGACCAACGGGTTGCCGCCGTAGGACGCGTCGAACACGGTCTCGCCGCCGATGTTGGGCAGTCCCAACGAGTTGCCGTAGCCGCCGATGCCGCGTACCACCCCGTCGACGACGCGGCGGGTGTCGGGTGCGTCGGGCGCGCCGAAGCGCAACTGGTCCATCACCGCGACCGGGCGCGCGCCCATGGCCATGATGTCGCGGACGATGCCGCCGACGCCGGTGGCCGCGCCCTGGTAGGGCTCGATGTAGGACGGGTGGTTGTGTGACTCGACCTTGAAGGTGGCGGCCCAGCCGTCACCGATGTCGACGACGCCGGCGTTCTCGCCGATGCCGGCCAGCATTGTCTTGCGCATTTCGTCGGTCGTGGTCTCGCCGAAGTAGCGCAGGTGCACCTTCGACGACTTGTACGAACAGTGTTCGCTCCACATCACCGAATACATCGCCAGTTCGGCGTCGGTCGGCCTGCGGCCCAGGATCTCGCGGATCCGCTGATACTCGTCGTCCTTGAGGCCGAGTTCGCGGAAGGGCTGGGGATGGTCGGGGGTGGCGGCGGCTCTGTCGACGGTGTCTACAGTGTTCAAGGCATGGGTTAGCTCCGACGTCACGAGTCCATTCTAGGTTGTCCGCCGTCTCAGGCACCCGACACGCGCTCAGCCCCAGATCCGGGCGAGCGCGTCGGCGAGAGCGCTCGGATCCTGCGTGTCGCTGTTGCAGCTCACCGCCACCGACGTACGCCGGTCGCGATCGATCCGGAAGTCGGTGACAAAGCCGCCCCAGGCTCCGTCGTGGCCGAGCGCGCCGTTGGCGTACTCGTAGATGCCCGCACCGTACCGGTCGCCGTCTCCGGTCTCGACCGCCCCGGCGAGCTGGGCGTCGAGCAACGTCCGGCCGCCGACTTCGCCGGTGCGGTAATTGTCCGCCCAGCGCACCAGCTGGCTCGGCGCGGTCTGGATCGACCCGTCACCGACCTGTAGCCATGCGGTGCGCGCTGGCGTGAATTCGCCGTCGGCACCCGTATAAGGGACCGCGGCGCCGGGGACCGGAGCGGCGGGGTCGAGGACCATGTCCAGCTCGAGCGGCCAGAAGATCCGCGCCGACAGAAATGCCGAGAGCGGTTGCCGCGCCGTCCGTTCGACGATCTCGGCCAGCAGCACGTAGTTCGAGTTCGAGTACTCGAACGCCGTGCCGGGCTCGAAATCGAGTTCGGTCACGGCCCCCAGCGCCCTCAGGGTGTCGGCGTTTGTGGTGCGGTCGGTCAATGTGAAACCGGCGTCTTCGAGCAGCCCCATGTAATCGGGGATCCCGCTGGTCTGATGCATCAGCTGCCCGATGGTGACGCCGGCGGCCCACGGCGGAAGTCCCGCCACGTGCGTCGCCAAGGTGTCGTCGAGCGCGAGCTGGTGCCGGTCCACCAGCAGCAGGACGGCGGTCGCCGTGAACTGTTTGGAGACCGAGGCGATGTCGAACGCGGTGTCAGTGGTCAGATCGGCGCCAGTGGCGATGTCCGCGAGGCCGCGGGCTCCGGCCCAGACCACGGCGCCCTCGACCCCCACCGCCGCGGAGCACCCCGGCGCCCCGTCTGCGACACCGTCGACCAGCACTCCCTGGCTGCGGGCGGGGCGATCGTCGGATTCGACCGCTGTCTCGGCGGGGGGTGCGGGCGCTTCGGCTGCGCAGGCGCTCATCAACAGCGCGGCCGCGAGAGCCGCCGTAGCCGCACGGACCGGTCGCGTCACAGGATCGACGTTAGGGGGCGCGCCTGGTTTACACCCGCAAAACATCGAGCGGTCCCGCTTACCGCGTGTGCGATCAGGGGTGGTCGGCCGAGCCGACGCAGAACTGGTTGCCGTCCGGATCGGCCAGCACCACCCATCCGAAATCACCCATGCTGTGCCGCCCGAGTTCGGTGGCCCCGAGCTCGACGAGCCGCCTGACCTCCGGCTCGACGTCGTCGGCGCCGAGGTCGAGATGGAGACGATTCTTACCCGGGGTGGGATCGTCAACCTTTTGGAAGCCGAGGCCGGTAGCGCTGCCCGGTTGCGAGACCGTCACGAAAAAGCCTGGCGCCATGGGGTTTACCTCGCCGCCCAGCGCACCGGCCCACCACTCGGCGAGCCGGTCTGGGTCGGTGCTGTCGAAGGTGACGTTGAGCACGGCGAGGGTCATGCGCCGACCCTAGATCACCGCGGTGACAGAAACGCCGTCAACGCCGCGGCATAGGCGGTGACGTCGCCGGCGCCCATCACCTCCCGAGCGGAATGCATGGCCAGCTGCGGAGCACCGACGTCGACGGTCGGGATGCCGGTGCGCGCCGCGGTCATCGGCCCGACCGTCGACCCGCACGGAAGGTCGGCCCGGTGTTCGTAACGCTGCAGCGGCACCCCGGCTTGCGCGCACGCCAGCGCGAACGCCGCGGCGGTGCGCCCGTCGGTGGCGTACCGAAGGTTCGGCTGCACCTTGAGCACCGGTCCCGCATTGACCTCGATCAGGTGTCCTGGTTCGTGGCGCTCCGGGTAGTTCGGGTGCGTGGCGTGCGCCATGTCGCCGGACGCCACCATCGAGCCGGGCAGGCGCCGCAGGAAGTCCTCACGCCCGCCGCCCGCGCTGAGCGTGATGCGCTCGAGCACGGTCAACAGCAGGTCGGACTGGGCGCCGTGGTCGGACTGCGAGCCGACCTCCTCGTGGTCGAAGAGCACCAGCACCGGCGAATATCCGCTCGGCTCGGCCGCCAGGAACGCGTCCAGCCCCGCGTAGCAGGTCGCCTGGTTGTCCAGCCGCGGGGCGCTCACCAGGTCGCGGTCGGCGCCGACGAGCCGCGACGGGGCCAGGTCATGGGTCATCAGGTCGGCGCCCAGCACATCGTCGACCGCCACCCCTGCATGCTCGGCCACGTGATCGAGGAAGGACCTTGGTCCCTTCTGGCCTGCAGGGTCCGTGCCCCACACCGCGTTGACGTGGCGCTGCGGGTTCAGCTCGACGGCCTTGCGGTCCTCGGCGAGGTGGATGGCCAGCTGCGGCACCCGCAGGATCGGCTCGTCGATCCGGATGAGCCGGTGCGCCAGCCCGCTGTCGGTGCGCACCGACAACCGGCCGCTGATCCCCAGATCACGGTCGAGCCACGAGTTCAGCCACGCGCCGCCATAAGGCTGCAGCGCGACCACCCGCCAGCCGGCGACGAACCGGTCAGGGTGCTGTTTGACCCGAAGGTTGGGGCTGTCGGTGTGGGCGCCGACGATCCGAAACGGGGTGTTTCGGCTGCCTCCGTTGGTCCGCCAGGCGATCAGCGATCCGGCCCGCAGGACGAAGAAGTCGCCGTGGGTGGGCCAGGCGTCGGCTTCGGACAGTTCGCGAAAGCCGGCCTCGCGCAGGTGCGACGCAGCCGTCTCGCAGGCGTGGTACGGCGACGGCGACGCGTCGATGAACTCGCAGAGGCTCTGGGGGCTAGCTGCCATTCCTTCATCTTTACCGGTGAATCAAGATCGATGACGCTAGGGTCCAGTTGTGCCCGAGATCCAACCACAACCGGTGCTCGAACCGTTGACGCCTGCGGCCGTCTTCCTGGTGGCGACGATCGTCGACGGTGGAGAGGCAACCGTGCACGACACGTTGCCCGATATCTCGGGGCTGGTGCGGGCCATAGGTTTCCGCGACCCAGCCAAGCGGCTATCGGCGGTCACCTCGATCGGCTCGAAGGCCTGGGACCGGCTGTTCACCGGCCCTCGACCGGCCGAACTGCACCCCTTCACCGAGATCCGCGGCGACCGCCACCACGCCCCGGCCACCGAGGGTGACGTGTTGTTTCATATCCGGGCGGAGTCGATGGACGTCTGCTTCGAGCTGGCCACCAAGCTGGTCGATGCCATGGACGGTGCGATCGCGATCGTCGACGAGACGCACGGCTTCAGGTTCTTCGACAACCGCGACCTGATGGGTTTCGTCGACGGCACCGAGAACCCCGACGGTGCGCTGGCGCGGTCGGCCACCCAGATCGGCGAGGAGGACCCCGATTTCGCGGGCGGCTGTTATGTGCACGTGCAGAAGTACGTGCACCACATGGCCGCGTGGAACTCGCTGTCGGTGGAGGACCAGGAGCGGGTGATCGGGCGCACCAAGCTCGACGACATCGAACTCGACGATGCGGTCAAACCGGCCGATTCCCATGTCGCGCTCAACGTGATCACCGACGACGACGGCAACGAACTGAAGATCGTGCGGCACAACATGCCGTTCGGACAGGTCGGCAAGGCCGAGTTCGGCACCTACTTCATCGGGTATTCGCGGACGCCGGTCGTCACCGAGCAGATGCTCGACAACATGTTCCTCGGCGACCCGCCCGGCAACACCGATCGCATCTTGGACTTCTCGACCGCGTTGACGGGCGGTTTGTTCTTCACCCCGAGCCTCGACTTCCTCGACGATCCTCCCCCACTGCCCAATTCGGTCGGCGCCGATCAGGACGAGCCGGCGCCGCCCGTGGCCACCTCCGCCGAATACGAGGGCTCGCTGGCCATCGGCAGCCTGAAAGGAACCCGCTGATGAACAACCTGTACCGCGACCTTGCACCGGTCACCGAAGAGGCCTGGGCCGAGATCGAGCTCGAGGCGACACGAACGTTCAAGCGCCACATCGCCGGTCGTCGTGTGGTGGACGTCAGCGAGCCGGGTGGGCCCGTCAAGGCAGCGATCAGCACCGGCCACCTGCGTGACGTGACGCCTCCGGGCGACGGCGTGGTCGCGCACCTGCGGGAGGCCAAACCGCTGGTGCGACTGCGCGTGCCGTTCACGGTGTCGCGCGCCGCGATCGACGATGTCGAGCGCGGTTCGCAGGACTCGGACTGGGATCCGGTCAAGGACGCGGCCATGAAACTGGCGTTCGCCGAGGACCGGGCGATCTTCGAGGGCTATGAAGCGGCGTCGATCGAAGGCGTCCGGGCGTGCAGTTCCAACACCGCGCTCGCGCTGCCCGACGACGAGCGCGATATTCCCGACGTCATCTCTCAGGCGCTTTCCGAGTTGCGGCTCTCCGGTGTGGACGGGCCGTATTCGGTACTGCTGTCGGCAGAGGTGTACACGAAGGTCAGCGAAACCACGCAGCACGGCTATCCGATCCGCGAGCACCTCAACCGGCTGGTCGACGGCGACATCATTTGGGCGCCCGCCATCGACGGTGCGTTCGTATTATCAACGCGTGGAGGCGATTTCGACCTGCAGCTGGGCACCGACGTGTCGATCGGCTACCTGTCGCACGACGCGGGAACCGTGCAGTTGTATCTGGAGGAAACGCTGACGTTCCTGTGCTACACCGCCGAGGCCTCGGTGGCCCTGACCCCGTGACCTTCTTCGCCCGCGCCCTATGCGCTGAGGACGCCGTCGAGTGCGCTGTAGAAAAGGCCTAGCCCGTCGTCGGACGGTCCGGTCAGCGCCTCGGTGGCGTGTTCGGGATGCGGCATCAGGCCCACGACGCGTCCGTTGGCCGAGCTGATGCCTGCGATGTTGCGCTGTGAGCCGTTGGGGTTGTCGCGGTACCGGAACACCACGCGACCTTCGCCCTCGAGCTCGTCGAGCACCTTGTCGCTGGCCACGTACCGGCCCTCGCCGGACTTCAGCGGAATCAGCACGTCGGCGCCGGCCTCGTACCGCGACGTCCACGCCGAGGAGTTCGATGCCACTTCCAACCAGATGTCGCGGCAGACGAAGTGCAGCCCGATGTTGCGGGTCAACGCGCCCGGCAACAGACCGGACTCGCACAGCACCTGAAAACCGTTGCAGATCCCCAGAACCGGCATGCCGCCATCGGCGGCCCGGATGACCTCGCCCATCACCGGTGCGAACTTCGCGATCGCTCCGGCACGCAGATAGTCCCCGTAGGAGAACCCGCCGGGCACCACCACGGCGTCGACGCTCTTCAGATCGGCGTCGGCATGCCACAGCGAAACGGGCTCGGCGCCTGCCAACCGAACGGCGCGTGCGGCGTCGACGTCGTCGAGAGTGCCCGGAAATGTGATGACGCCCACACGTGCCGTCACGATTGCTCCCTGCTGACCGACCAGTCCTCGATCACGGTGTTCGCCAGCAGCGATTCCGCGATCTCGGCCAGGGTGTCATCGTCGATACTGTCGTCGACCTCGAGCTCAAAACGCTTGCCCTGCCGAACATCTGAGACGCCGTTGAAACCCAGACGGCCCAATGCGCCGACGATCGCCTGCCCCTGCGGGTCGAGGATCTCGGCCTTGGGCATCACGTGCACCACCACCCTTGCCACGCGTCAACTGTACCGGCGGTTCCGTCGCGCGCGACTCACCGGCACGAACCGAGATACGCCTCGCACAACGGGGCGGCCAGCGCGTCGAGCACTTGCGCGTCGGGCATCGGCGGCCATGACACCTGCAGGGGCAGCATCGACCACAGTGCGAGTTCGACGAGGCTGCCGCTGGTGGGATGGGCCAGCAGATACTGGTGCACCACCTTCTGTCCCGAGACGCTGATCACCGCGGCGAGGCGCTCGGGATCGGCGGTGGTGATCGACGGCGACACCAGAGGCGCCGTCAACTGGCAGGTCCGCAGCCGCAACTGCGCCGAGCCGAGCACCGAACGGGTGAGGGGTCCGTTGTGCGCGACATCCCCGCGCCAGTGCAGCACCTGCGCCCGCAACTGCCACTGACCAGCGGGATTGGTCACTTGCGCCCTGGCAGCCACGACGTAGTCGCGCGGGTCGGTAGGCACGGGCGGGCTGGCGCAGAGTTCCTCGAACAGAAACCGCGGCGCGGGGGCGGTGACCGCCAGCCCGGCCAGCCCCGGCCACCGGTACACCGAGGCCAGCGGCAGCGCGCTGGAGGCGGGCCATGCCACATCCGGGATCGCATCGCAGATCGGCGGGCATACGCCGGGGACCGCCCGCGCGGGTGGGCCGGGCACAGGGCCGACCGTCAACGCCACGCCGAACGCGGCGAGGGCCACTGCAAGCAGCAATCGCACGACTCAACTACCCCCTGAACACGGCCGGCGCCGCCACAATATAGGCATGCAATTGACCCATTTCGGACATTCCTGCTTACTGGCCAATTTCAAGAGCGATTCCGGCAACGAAGCGACGATCCTGTTCGACCCCGGCGTCTTTTCGCACGGATTCGAGGGCATCACCGGCCTGTCGGCGATCCTGGTCACCCATCAGCATCCCGATCACGCCGACACCGAGCGGCTTCCGGCCCTGCTCGACGCCAACCCGCAGGCCGCCTTGTACGCCGATCCGCAGACCGCCGCGCAACTCGGCGACCCCTGGCGCGCGGTCAACGTCGGCGACGTCCTTTCCATCGACCACCTGACCGTGCGGGGCGTCGGCGGCAAGCACGCGGTGATCCACCCGGAGCTGCCGGTCATCGACAACATCTCCTACCTCGTCGACGACGGGACCCATCGCGCCCGGCTCATGCATCCCGGTGACGCCCTGTACGCGCCCGGCGAACCGGTCGACGTGCTCGCCACCCCCGCGGCCGCGCCGTGGATGAAAATCTCCGAAGCGGTCGATTATCTGCGCGCGGTGGCGCCGATGCATGCGGTGCCCATCCATCAGGGCATCATCGATCCGAGCGCCCGCGGGATCTTCTACAGCCGGCTCACCGAGATGACCGACACCGATTTCCAGGTGCTCGAACCCGAGGACGGCACGCAATTCTGACTCGCGGTTGCTGAAGTCAGGCCGTGTCGCGTGCGGCCGCGCGGCCCGCCGCACGCCCGGAGAACACACAGCCGCCGAGAAATGTGCCCTCCAGCGACCGATAACCGTGCACCCCCCCACCGCCGAAGCCCGCCGCCTCCCCGGCGGCGAACAAGCCGTCGAACACGTTGCCGTCGGGCTTGAGCACGCGTGCGTCGAGATCGGTTTCCAATCCGCCCAACGACTTTCGCGTGAGAATGTGCAACTTCACCGCGATCAGCGGCCCTGCCTTGGGATCGGTCAACCGGTGCGGTGCCACGACGCGGCTGACGCGGTCGCCGAGGTAGTTGCGTGCCACGCGGATCGAGGCGATCTGCGTGTCCTTGGTGAATTTGTTGGCCACCTCGCGGTCGCGGGCGGTGACCTCGGCCTCGACGGTCGCGTAGTCCAGCGGCAGCACATCGGGGACGTCGTTCATCGCCGACACCAGGCCGCGCAGCGAGTCGGCGCTGACGAAGTCGACACCACGGTCGACGAACGCCTGCACGGGCGCAGGCGCCCCGGCACGGACCCGCGCCAACACGTCGCGGATGCTGCGACCGGTGAGGTCGGGGTTCTGTTCCTGGCCCGACAGCGCGAACTCCTTGGCGATGATGCGGGCGTTGAGGATGAACCAGGTGTAGTCCTGACCGGTCTGCGCGATGTGTTCGAGCGTGCCGAGCGTGTCGAAGCCGGGATACAACGGCGACGGCAGCCGGTTGCCGTTGGCGTCCAACCACAGTGACGACGGCCCGGGCAGGATGCGGATCCCATGCAGCGGCCAGATCGGGTCGTAGTTCGTGATGCCCTCGGTGTAATGCCACATGCGGTCACGGTTGATCACCCGCGCCCCCGCCGCTTCGGTGATGCCGATCATGCGCCCGTCGACGTGTGCGGGCACACCGGACAGCAGCTGTTCGGGCACGCGGCCCATCCGGTTGGGCCAGTTCTGCCGCACCAGGTCGTGGTTTCCCCCGATACCGCCACTGGCGACGATCACCGCCTGAGCGCGAAATTCGAACTGTCCGACCGGTTCTCGCGAGGTGGCCACGCCGCGCGCCGCGTCGGAGGGTTCGAGCACCGTTCCGCGTACGCCGACGACGGCACCGTTGGAGACGATGAGCTCGTCGACCTTGTGCCGGTGCGCGTACCGGACCCGCCCGGTCAGCCGGCGAGCGAAGATGTCGACGATCGCGGGGCCGGTGCCCCAGGTGATGTGGAATCGCGGCACCGAGTTGCCGTGTCCGCGCGCGTCATATCCGCCGCGCTCGGCCCACCCGACGAGCGGGAACGTCTGCAGGCCGCGTTCGCGCAGCCAGCCGCGTTTCTCGCCGGCGGCGAAATCGACGTAGGCGTACGCCCATTGGCGCGGCCAGTGGTCCTCCGGCCGGTCGAAGCCCGCCGAGCCGAGCCAGTCTTGAAGCGCCAGCTCGTGGCTGTCGCGGATACCCAGCCGCCGCTGCTCCGGGCTGTCGACGAAGAACAGCCCGCCGAACGACCAGTACGCCTGGCCGCCGATATTGTTGGCGTTCTCCTGGTCGACGATCAGGACGCGGCGGCCGCGCTCGACCAACTCGCAGGCCGCCACCAGACCCGCCAGCCCGGCTCCGACGACGATGACGTCAGCATCTGCCATGGCCGCCACGTTAGCGGGCGGGTGCTAAGCGGCGGCGGTCATAGCGGCGTCCGGACGCCACTTGTAGACATCGGGCACGCATCGGTGCATGAGTGCGAGGTCGACGGCGTCGAGCATCGCGTGTCTGATGCCCGGCCTGCGCAAGTGCCGGGCGGCGACGGCGACTCGAACGATTCCGCCTCGCCGGGCCGTCCGCTCGGCCGACAGCACCAGCGTGCGGCACCACCACGGTTCGCGCAGGAAGCCTTCACCGACACCGAGCACGCGCGACCGTACAGCCGTTGCGCGGACCAGGTCGGTGATGTCTGTCAGTCCGGCGAGAAGACGAAAGCCCCTGCGCGGCAACATCAGTGCGGTGCCATCGGATACGGCCCATCCCGGCGCCGCGAAAAGCCGGGTACGCAAATCCATGTGCTCCATCACGCGGTCGGCGGCCATCAGCCGCAGGCCGGCCTCGTGTGCGGGCAGCGTCGCGAACTCGCCGCGGCGCTTCTTGGTCGCGGCTTCGTCGAAGCCGTGTAACACGATGGCGTCACCGCAGTCCCGCCGGGCGGCGAGCCACTCGACGGCGGCGCCGTCTTCCTCGAGCCGGTAGCCGCCCTCGATCCTCGGCGCCACCAGCAACGAAACCGGCACACCCCGGGCGTCGAGCTGGGCGCAGAAGTCTGCGACCTCGGGCATCGTGCGCTCGGTGATGCCGGAGAGGGAGACGATCAGCTGTCCTGCCACGCCGTCAGTGTGGCAACCTCAGGTGTCGCAACGGTTTACAACACGCTGACGGCAGGTGGCCATCGAACGCTATTGCGGCAGGACGTCCTCGATGGCCGCGATCACCTCGAGGGCGTCGGGTTCGGTGCGCGGCCGGAACCGCTTGACGACCGTTCCGCCCGGTGCGAGCAGGAACTTCTCGAAGTTCCACTGGATGTCGCCGGCCTCACCGCTGTCGTCGGGCGTCTTGGTCAACTCGGCGTACAGCGGGTGCCGGTCGGCGCCGTTGACGTCGGTCTTGGCCAGCAAGGGGAACGTCACGCCGTACGTCGTCGAGCAGAACTGCTGAATTTCCTCGGCCGAACCGGGCTCCTGGCCCATGAACTGGTTGCACGGCACGCCGATCACGGTCAGCCCGCGGTCGCGGTAGTCCTTGGCCAACTGTTCGAGCGCGGTGTACTGCGGAGTCAGACCGCATTTGGAGGCGACGTTGACCACCAGCGCGGCGCCGTCGGCCAGTTCGCCGAGCGTGGTGTCGCGGCCGTCGAGGGTGGTCACAGCGATATCGGTCAGCGGAGTCTGGGGCATGCCCGCACGTTACCCGGTCTCGAACAGCATGCCCGCGACCCGGTGCACGGTGGCCATCGGATCACCGTCGGCGTCGATCGCCTTGTTGAGCCACAACAGCGAAAAGCCGTGTACCAGTGACCAGGCCGCGAGCGCCGCCGCCTGAGGGTCCTCTGCGGCGCGCGGATCGTCGAGGGTGCCGACGCCCTGCCTCAGTTGCGCACCCGCCGCGTCCCGGGCCGATTTCAACTCCGCATCGTCCGGGTCGACGAGCGAGCGGTCGAACATCACCGCGTAGTGCCCGGGATGGTCGAGTGCGAAGCGCACGTATGCCAGTGCGGCATCGATGAATTCCGGCTCTGCCTCGGCGAGCGCGGCGGCCAGCTTGCGCCAGCCCTGCGCGGCCAGCGCGGTGAACAGGCCGCGCCGGTCGGTGAAGTGGTGTGCGGGTGCGGCATGCGACACCCCCGCGACCCGTGCGAGCTCTCGCAGCGAGATTCCGTCGGCGCCGCGCTGGGCGACCAGACTGGCCGCCTCGGCGAGGATGACGGCCTTCAGATCGCCGTGGTGATAGGACGCCCTGCTCATGCGGCCATCATAGCCAAAATCTTGACACTGGCTAGATGGGTGCCTACCTTGGCAACTAGTCACTGTCAAGATTGGAGTTCGTCATGGCTGTACTGGTCACGCTGATAGTCGGGACGCTCGGCGCCCGGCTGGTCGGCTTGTCGGGCGTGGACTACGTCGACAGCTGGCCGTCGGCGATCGCCGTCGGACTGGCCGCGATGTTCGCGCTCACCGGCGTCGCGCACTTCGTCAACCCGCTGCGCCGCGACATGATCGCAATCGTTCCGCCACGATTACCCGCCCCCGCGCTGCTGGTCACCGTCACCGGTGTGCTCGAACTCGTCGGCGCGGTGGGTCTGCTCTATCCGCCCACCCGCGCCACCGCAGCGGTCGGTCTTTTCGTGCTGATGATCGCGATGTTCCCGGCCAACGTCTACGCGGCACGGATGCCCGACCCGCCGAAGTCGATGACGACCCGGCTAAATCTGCGCACCGTCGAGCAGATCGTGTTCCTAGGGGCGGCGCTGGTGATCGGCCTGGGCAGCGTCCAGTAGCCACGCGTACTGGAATGCGGTTTCCTTCCAGCGTTCGTATCGCCCGCTGATACCGCCGTGGCCGGCATTCATCTCCGTCTTCAGCAGCACGGGATGACTGTCGGTCTTGGCATGGCGGAGCGCGGCCACCCATTTCGCCGGTTCGACGTAGTACACCCGGGTGTCGTTGAGCGACGTCATGGCAAGTATGCGCGGGTAATCCCTCGTCTCGACGTTCTCGTAGGGCGAGTAGGACTTCATGTACTCGTAGACGTCCTTGTTCTCCAACGGGTTTCCCCACTCGTCCCACTCGGTGACCGTCAGCGGCAGCGACGGGTCGAGGATCGTGGTGAGCGGGTCGACGAACGGCACCACCGCGAGAACGCCGGCGAACAGCTCCGGAGCCATGTTGGCAACGGCGCCGACGAGCAGACCGCCCGCGCTGCCCCCGTAGGCCACCAGGTTCTCCGGCCGGGTGACGTCGGTGTGCACGAGATGCTGTGCGGCGGCGATGAAATCGGTGAAGCTGTTCTTCTTCTCGAGCATCTTGCCGTGCTCATACCATGGCCGGCCGAGTTCGCCGCCGCCCCGGACGTGCGCGACCGCGAACACCATTCCACGGTCGAGCAACGACAGTCGCGCGATGGAGAACCGCGGATCTTCGCAGGCCTCGTAGGCGCCGTAGCCGTACAGCAGCGTGGGCGCCGGATACTGCAAGCCGATCTTGTGCACGATCGAGATCGGTATCCGCACACCGTCCGGCGCGGTCGCCCAATCACGCCGCTCCACATAGTCTTCGGGCCGGTAGTCGCCGAGCACGGGCTGTTCGCGTAGCAGCGTCCGTTCGCCGGTGGCCAGGTCGACGTCGTAGATGCGCACCGGGGTGGTGTAGGAGGTGGAGCCGATGCGTAGTTTGGGTGCGCTCCAGTTGGGGTTGGCGCTCAGTCCCGCCGACGTCAGCTCGGATTCGAAGGTGAAGTCTTCGGGACTGCCGTATTCGCCGCCGGGATGGAGGGGCCAGAGCTGGATCCTCGGCAGCGCCTCACTGCGGTAGCTGACGACGAGGTGCTTTTCGAAAGCGTCGACCGAATCGAGGCGGACGTCGGCGCGGTGTTCGATCAGGGTACGCACCGCAGTGGGGTCGCCGACTGGCACCTCGACCAGGGTGAAGTTCTCGGCACCGTCGTTGTGCAGGATGAGAAACCGGTCCTCGCCGCCCACGACGGCGTGCTCGACGGAGTACTCGACGAAGTCGCGGCGCGGCCAGACGATCGTGAATTCGGCGTCCGGGTCGGTCGCGTCCGCGTAGCGCACCTCGGAGGTGACGGCGCTGCCGGCGGCGATGATGACGTACTTGTCGCTGCGGGTGCGCCCGACGCCGAGCCAGTACCGTTCGTCGGGTTCGTTGTAGACCTTCTGCGCGGGCTGGCCCGAGCCGAGGCGGTGTCGCCAGATGGTGTCCGGGCGCCACGCCTCGTCGAGGGTCGAGTAGTAGAGCGCGCGGTTGTCGGCCGCCCACGTCGCGCCCGGACCGATACCGGCGATGGTGTCCTCGTACAGTTCACCGGTGCGTAAGTCCTTGAACCGCAGCGTGTACCGCTCGTCCCCTTTGAGGTCGACCGAGTAGGCGAGGATGTTGCCGTCCAAGCTGACCGAGGCGGCGCCGAGCGAGAAGAACTCGTGGCCTTCGGCCTCGACGTTCTCGTCCAGCAGCACCTGTTCGCCGGGGATCTCGGTGTTCTCGTCGAGCACCGGGGGCGTCCAGTCGTCGAGATCGGCGACAGGGCAACGGCAGTGCACGCTGTACTGCTTGCCCTCGAAGCTGCGGCCGTAGTACCACCACGCGTCGCGCCTGGTCGGTACAGAGAGGTCGGTCTCCTTGGTGCGAGCCTTGATCTCGTCGAAGATGGCCTGTCGCAGGGACGCAAGGTGCTCGGTGACATGCTCGGTGTAGGCGTTCTCGGCCTCCAGATGCGCGATCACCTCGGGGCTGGTCTTGTCGCGCAGCCACTCGTAGGGATCGAGGAACACGTCGCCGTGATGCTCACGCCGGGTGTCGACGCGCTTGGCCACCGGCGGCTTCATCATCTGTTGATTCGCTCCGCAAGCGTCGCTCATGCACCGATCCAGTCATCGAACTTCAGACCCGAAATGCGTTCGTAGGCCTCGATGTAGCGGGCGCGAGTGGATTCGACGACGTCCGGCGGCAACGGTGGCGGAGGGGTATCGCCGCCGCGGTCCCATCCCGACTCTTCAGAGGTGAGCCAGTTGCGGACGAACTGCTTGTCGAAGCTGTTCTGCACGACGCCTTCTTTCCAGTCGTCGGCCCGCCAGTACCTGCTCGAGTCGGGGGTGAACACCTCGTCGGCCAGTCGCAGTTCACCGTCCTCGTCCACGCCGAACTCGAACTTGGTGTCGGCGACGATGATCCCCGTCGTCAGAGCATGCTCGGCGCCGCGGCGGTAAGTCTCCAGTGTCCGATCGCGCAGTTGTTCGGCCAGCTGCTCACCGATCAGCTTGACCACGTCGTCGAACGAGATGTTCTCATCGTGTTGGCCCAGTTCGGCTTTGGTCGCGGGGGTGAACAGCGGCTCGTCAAACCTGCTGGCCTCGACCAGCCCGGCGGGAAGCGGGATACCGCATACCGCGCCCGTCTTCTGATAGTCGATCAGCCCCGAGCCGGTGAGGTAGCCGCGGGCCACCGCCTCCACCGGCAACATCTCGAGCTCCTGTACCACCAGCGCGCGGCCGAGCACGTCGGCGGGGATGCGCTCGTCGTCGGGTGGACCGGCGAGGTGATTGGGCGTGCCTGCGCTCCGGCTCAACAGGTCGAAGAAGAACACGCTCATCGCCGTCAGGATGCGGCCCTTGTCGGGGATCTGCGAGTCGAGGACGTAGTCGTAGGCGGAGATGCGGTCGCTGGCCACGAAGAGCAGCGTCTCGTCGTCCACGCGATACAGTTCGCGAACCTTGCCGCTGGCCAGATGCTGGTAGTCGGACAGAGCGGGGCGCATCGGGCCAGCCTATCGGGCAGCATCTAGTTCCATGACTTCGCGCTTTATCCCCTATGCCACCACGCCGACGCGGATCTTGGCCCAGCTCGTCAGTGACTTCGTGGTGGTCGCCTGGACCACGGTGTGGGTGCTGGTCGGCATGGCTGTGCATTCAGCGGTCTCCACGATCGCGGCGGTGGGCCGCCAGGTCGAGACCGGCGCCAACGGTGTCGCCGACAACCTCGATGCGGCCGGCGAGCGCACCGACGACTTCCCGCTGATCGGCGATGCGCTCAGCAAGCCGTTGCGCGCGGCCAGCGAGGCAGCACTCGACATCGCAGGCGCCGGTCACAGCCTCGACACCACGGCGTCGTGGTTGGCGTGGGTACTGGCGCTGGCGGTCGCCGCACCGCCGATCCTGTTCGTCGCGATGCCGTGGCTGTACCTTCGGCTGCGCTTCTTCCGCCGTAAATGGACCGCGATCACGCTGGCCCGCACCCCCGCCGGTGAGCAGCTGTTGGCGTTGCGAGCGCTCGCGAACCGGCCGCTGGCCAAGCTGGTCGCCGTGCACGCCGATCCCGTCGAGGCGTGGCGTCTGCACGATGCCGACGCGATCCGCGGCCTCGCGGCGCTGGAGTTGCGCTCGTCAGGCGTCGCCCGCCACCTCTAACCGGCTCCGCCGCCGCGATTTGTGCACATCGAGGAGCGCTCACCGCTCCCGGATGTGCACAAATCGCTCCGAGGGAACCGTCCGGAGGCGCCGATGCGTCGAACTGGAACATGCTCGACGACCATCTTCGGCAGCACGACGGTGTGATCACGCTGGCGCAGGCTCGACAGTGCGGCCTCAGCAGGCACGCGGTAAATCGACGTGTGCGATCGGGCCATTGGCTTCGGTGTTCGCCTGGGGTGTTCTTCGCCAATGACCGAGCCTTCACCGACTCCGCACGCATCAGGGCTGCCGTGTGGTCTCTCGGTCCGCGAGCGACAGCCAGCGGATTGGCGGCGGCATGGTGGCACGAGATCACCCGGTTCGCCCCGGACAAAGTCGAGATCACGGTTCCGCGGGTGAGCAACTACCGACCGAGACCCGGCGCGCGGCTGCGTCGGCGCGATTTGTCACCCCGTGACGTCGTCGAGCGGGCCGGGCTGCGGGTCACCGCCATGCCGCTGACCGTGATCGAAGCCGCGGTCCGACGCGGCGGCGGACCGAAACTGATGGACGCCGCCCTGCAGCGTCATCTCGAGCTCGCCCAACTGTGGCGCGCGCACCTGCGCAACAAGGGCAGACACGGTTCACCGGCCGCACGGCGACTCCTTCGTGCGGCCGAAGACGGTGCGCGTTCCGAAGCCGAACGACTCTTCGTCAAGCTCCTGCGCGACGCCGGATTCACCGGCTGGAAGACGAACCATCCCGTCGGTGGCTACAAGGTGGACGTCGCATTCACCCGAGCGAAGGTGACGATCGAGGTCGACGGTTGGGCGTTCCACACCGACAGCGAGGCATTCCAGATCGACCGCAACCGGCAGAACGTGATCGCGCTGTTGAACTGGAAAGTGTTGCGTTTCACCTGGCTTGACTTGACGGCGTATCCCGAGCGGGTGATCGCCGAGGTGGCCGCCGCGACCAGTCAACAACCCTCATCCCAACATGCGCCGTAACGTGTGACCGAACGGATAGCGCGCAGTCACCGACCCGAATCGCACCCGGCCGCGCGCTACGAGATGCAGCTTCTGCGAGGGCGGGCCGTACGGCACCTTGAGAGTGGTGCTGCCTGCGAATGTCTCGACGCCGTTGAGGTCGGCGGTGGCGCCGTCGGGCAGGATCAGCTCCGTCGAGCTGAGGTAGTCATCGATGTCCAGGACGACGGTCGGGCTCTGCAACGTCGCGGCGGTGAAGTCGAGCGTGGTGTCGCACATCCGGGTATTGAGGTCGATGCGCGCAGGTACCGTCCACGGTCCACGTCGCGAGATCGACGACATCCGACCGCGCAGCTGTTCGCCTCCGACCGCAACGGGCTGCATCGCATCCGTCGAGGGCAGGTCGGCGATCACCTTGCGCAGCTCGCCGCGGGTCCGCGCGGCAAGCACGGCGTCGATCCGCTCGCTGAACTCATCGAGCGTGAGCATGCCTTGGCCGACTGCCCGTTCGAGCAGTTGCCTCACGTGATCGCGGTCGGTGTCAGATATCCGCACGTTCGCGTCATCGATGTCCATGCCCCGAGGGTAGGTGGCGGAACCGCGCGCTCACTCGCAGCACTCCGGCGATCGAGACAGCGATCCACGCAGCAAACGCTATCCAGAAGAACACCAGCGAAATCGTCGGCAGGCCATGCCATCCGGTCTCTACCGCCATGGCGTGGCAGGCCGCCGAGTACATGCCCAGCGGGAAGACCATCGCCCACCACACGCCGGCGAACCGCCGGGCATCCGGCCGTCCGAGGTGCCGCACAGCGAAGTACACGAGCGGCGGAATCCATGCCGACGCCAGACACCACGTCGCGACGGTCGCCCCAAGAACGGCGTCGATGCCTGCGCGATGGATGTGGTCGCCCGCCAACGTCGCGATCGCGAGCCCACCCATCAATATCCACGCGTCGGGCTCGAACCCACCGGGATCCAGACGCGCAGCGAACGCACGCGCCAGGATCAGCGCGGTCATGACCCCGTAAATCGCGAGGGCAACGATCCATATCGCGACGGCGATCAGCAGTAAGGCATGCCACCCCGTGTCGTGCGCAAGGGCGACCGCGACGATCGCCAAACCGGACGAGCCGACGCTGCACAGTTCCCACGCCCCGCGTGCCCGCCCCTGCAGTTCCGTCCAGGACCGACTCGCGAAGTTGCGCGCTGTCAGGACGATCAACACCGACCACACCAGCGCGGCAGGTACGGCCAGAGCCCACATGATCGCCGAGTTCGCCATCAACCGGCTGTCGAGCACCGCACACGCCGCCACGAACGTGAACAAGCCGATTGTCACATCGAGGTCAGACAAATCGGGCGGCCGCCGAAGCCACGAAACCACAGCTGCAGCAACGAGAACCAGCAACGCAAGGACAGCCAGCACGGCCAGAGCGCCACTGACGTACGTCAAACCGTGGTCGACCGCGGCGATGGAGACGATACCGGTCGCCATCACGAACGCGAACGCGTCGGGCCTCACCGCCAGCCGCTCACCGCAGCTCGACTACCAGATGGCGGATACCGGTGTGCCGATTGCTCCGCGTCCATTCGACGGGTTTGACCAGACGGGCTTCGGAGAAGCGGGTCAGCAACTCTTCGAACAACACACGTAGCTCGAGCCGCGCCAGGTTCGCGCCCAGACAGTAGTGCACACCCTGGCCGAAGCCCAGGTGCGGATTGGGCTGACGCGCGATGTCGAACACGTCGGGTTCGGTGAACACCGCATCGTCGCGATTGGCCGAACCCTCCCAGATCTGGACCTTCTGCCCGGCCTCGATCTCGCATCCCCCCAACGTCACGTCGCGAGTTGCGGTGCGCCGCTTGGACGGTGAGGGCGACGACCAGCGCACCATCTCCTCGACCGCCGAACCCAGCAACGCGAAGTCGCCGCGCAGCGCGGTCAGCGAGTCGGGGTTCTCGATCAACGCCAGCAGGCCGCCCGCCACCGCGTTGCGTGTCGTCTCGGCACCCGCACTGAACAACAGGCTGAAGAACAGGTAAAGCTCCAGGTCGGATAGCGCACCGTCGTCCTCGGCGCCGTCCAGGCAGGCGTTCGCGACCACTGACAACATGTCGTCGGTCGGCGAGGCGCGCTTGGCGGCGATCAACTCCTGTCCGTAGGTGTACATCCGCGAACCCGCTTCTTCGGCGGTCAACTGGCCGACAGACGCTTTTCGTGATCCTCCGAAGTCGAACTGCGGCTCGATGGCGTGAAACAGCCAATGTCGTTCAGACTCCGGAACTCCCAGCAGGATGCAGATCATCTGCATCGGCAACTCGGCCGCCACGTCGACCAGGAAGTCAAACGGCTCGCCAGGCGAGACGCAATCCAGCAGGCGTCGCGCCCGCGAGCGAAGATCGTCTTCGACCCTGCGGATCATCCGCGGCGTCAGGCCGGAGCTGACCAGCCGCCGGATCTGCGAATGCCGCGGGTCGTCCATCATGTTGAGCACCTGACCGGCGATCGCCAGATCCTGCAGCAGCGTGCCGCCGTAGGGCCGGGAGCCGCCGGTCACCGACGAGAAGATCTGCGGATCACGAAACACCGCGAGCGTTTCGGCATAGGTGGCCACGGACCAGAATCCCTCGCCGTCGGGCGTGTGCTCGGTCGGCTCGTGCCAGTACACCGGGGCCTCGCGCCGATGCAACGCGAACAGTTCGTGGGGAAAACCGTTCGCGAAGTTGTCCAGATCGGTGAAATCGATCCCGCCCAGGGTCACAAGATGGCACCCGAAGTGTATTTGGCCGCTTCGGGATAGCGGCTCACCAACTCGTCGACCGCCGCAACCACGCGGTCCACCTGATCGCCTGCCGCACCGGTGAACGCCTGCTTGTCGGCCAGCGCCGCGTCGAGCGCCGGCCGGTCCAGCGGCAGCCGCGAATCGGCCGCCAACCGATCCAGCAGATCGGGTTCCTGACCCTTCTCCCGCATGGCCAACGCCACCGCGACGGCGTGCTCCTTGATCACCTCGTGCGCGGTTTCGCGGCCCACCCCGGCACGGACCGCGGCGATGAGGATCCGCGTCGTCGCCAGGAACGGCAGGTAGCGATCCAGCTCGCGCTGAATCACCGCGGGATAGGCGCCGAACTCGTCGAGCACCGTCAGGAACGTCTCGATCTGTCCATCGACGGCGAAGAACGCATCCGGCAGCGCCACGCGGCGCACCACCGAGCAGAACACGTCGCCCTCATTCCATTGCGCGCCAGCCAGTTCGGCGGCCATGGAGCCGTAGCCGCGCAGCACCACCTGCAACCCGTTCACCCGTTCACACGAGCGCGTGTTCATCTTGTGCGGCATCGCCGACGACCCCACCTGTCCGGGTGCGAAGCCCTCGGTGACCAGTTCGTGGCCGGCCATCAGCCGAATGGTCTGCGCCAACGACGACGGTCCTGCGCCCACCTGCACCAGCGCGGAGACGACGTCGTGGTCCAGTGAGCGCGGGTACACCTGCCCGACACTGGTGAAAATCTCGGTGAACCCCAGGAATTCGGCGACGCGCCGCTCGAGCTCGGCCAGCCGCGAGGCGTCGCCACCGAACAGGTCGAGCATGTCCTGGGCGGTGCCCATCGGACCCTTCACCCCGCGCAACGGGTAGCGGTCGATTAACGAGCGCAGGCGCTGCAGCGCGATCAGCAACTCCTCGGCCGCCGAGGCGAACCGCTTGCCCAGTGTGGTGGCCTGTGCCGCGACGTTGTGGCTGCGGCCGGCCATCACCAGGTCGCGATACAGCACGGCGCGCTCGGCCAGCCGGGCCACCACCGCCACTGCGTGGGAGTGCACCAGTTCCAGCGAGCGCCGGATCTGGAGCTGCTCGACGTTCTCAGTCAAGTCGCGACTCGTCATGCCCTTGTGCACGTGCTCGTGGCCGGCCAGCGCGTTGAACTCCTCGATGCGCGCCTTGACGTCGTGGCGCAGCACGCGCTCGCGGGCGGCGATCGATCCGAGGTCGACCTGTTCGAGCACCCGCTCGTAGTCGTCGACCACGCCGGAGGGCACATCGACGCCCAGTTCCGCCTGGGCGCGAAGCACCGCGAGCCACAGCCGGCGCTCCGCGACGACTTTGGCTTGCGGTGACCAGATCGCCACCATGTCCTCGCTGGCGTACCGATTGGCCAGCACGTTGGGGATCGTCACAAACACTCAGCTTACGACCCGGGTAGTGCAGGCTGGTCCCATGTACTTCGTTGGGCTCGATCTCGCGTGGGCGGAGGGAAACCAATCCGGGGTGGCAGTCCTCGACGTCGACGGACGGCTCGTGCAGGTGGGCGCGGCGGTCAGCGACGACGACATCGAGGCGGCCCTCGCGCCGTTTGTCGATGGCCCATGCGTCGTGGGGATCGACGCGCCGCTCATCGTCAACAACCCCAGCGGGTATCGGCTCGGCGAGACGTTCTACAACCGGGACTTCGCACCGTTCGAGGCGACCGCCCAGCCCGCGAACACGGGCAACCGTCTCTTCGATCCACCCCGCGCCGAGGTGCTCTGCCGACGCCTGGGCCTGGATCCCGACCCGCTGTCGCGCGGCGACCGGCGCGCGATCGAGGTCTATCCGCACGCGGCGACGATCTCGCTGTTCAAACTCGGCAAGACGCTCAAGTACAAGCGGCGCGCCAAGGATGTCGCCAAGCGCAAGGACGAGCTGCTAAGAATGCTGGGGCTAATCGAGGGGTTGAACGACGCGACACCGCGGCTTCGCGTGCGCAGCAGCCCCGCCTGGCTCGAACTTCGCAAACGGATCGAGGCCAGCGATCGAGCCTTCCAGCTGAACGCTTGTGAGGATCCCGTCGACGCGGTGCTCTGCGCGTACGTCGCGCTGTACTTCGAGCGGCGGCGCGAGGACGTCACGATCTACGGCGACCGCGAAGGCGGCTACATCGTCACGCCCGCACTACCGCCGGGGCTGACGCCAGCTCCCCGGGCCCGTGCGGCGGCCAACCCCGAGGGCGGCGACTTGTTACCGCGCCTGGAGCAGGTTCAACAACTGATCGAGCGAGCTCAACGCGAGCTGACCGAGATCCGCAGGCAGTTGGGCGGTTAGTCCGGCGACTGCGCGAGCTGAGTCGGATCGTTGATGCCCGCGTCCTTGATGCCGAGTCGCCTGTTGATCACCATCGTGATGAGGAAGAGCACGATTCCGATCACCACCAGGATCCCGCCCAGCAGATACTGCGTGCCCGGGCGGCCCGACAAGGGCGTCACTAAATACACCGACGTGATGAAACCGATGATGGGCAGGACCGTGGGTGTTCGGAAGTGCCTGTCATCCTCGGGGACATCGCGACGCAGGACCAACACCGCGACGTTGACCGTCGCGAACACCGCCAACAGCAGCAGCGATGTGGTGCCGCCGAGCACCGAGAGCGCCTTGCTGCTCGCGAACGCCGAGACGTAGAAGATCAGCCCGAACGCGATGATGGTGGTGAAAATGATTGCCACCCAGGGGGTGTGGCGGGTCCGGTGCACCGAGCCCAGAACCGGCGGAAGTACATGCTGGCGTGCCATGCCGTAGATCAACCGGCTGGCCATCAGCATGTTGATCAGCGCGGTGTTCGAAACCGCGAACATCGTGATGAACGGGAACAACTCGTCGATCGGAAGGCCCGGTGCGGCGGCCTCGACCACGCTCACCAGTGGGGTGCTGCTCTCCCTCAGTTCGCCGATCGGCACCATCGCCACCGCGATGATCGACACCAGGATGTACACGACACCCGCGATACTCAGGCCGGTCAACAAGACCTTCGGGAAGATCCGGACGGGGTCTTTGGTCTCCTCGGCCATGTTGACCGAGTCCTCGAACCCGACCATGGCGAAGAAGGCAAGCGAGGTCGCCGCGGTGATCGCGACGAATGTGCTTCGTTCCTCGCTGCTTTCGAACATCACGATGCGTGAGAAGTCGTGGTCGCCGGCCTGGGTGAAGGCCCACAGACCGACGAAGATCACCAGCAGCAGACCGCTGATCTCGATGATGGTCAGGCCGACGTTGAGTTTGACGCTCTCACTGACGCCGCGCAGGTTGATCGCGGCGAGGACGGCCATGAAGCTCAGGGCGATGAGCGTGACGCCCGCCTTACCCCAATCCAGGCCGAACCCCTTGATCAGGTTGGCCGCGAACGCCTGTGATGCGGTCGAGGCCGACGTGATACCGGAACACATCACCACGAACGCGACCAGGAATGTGAAGAACTGGATCCCGAATGCCTTGTGCGCGTACAACGCTGCGCCCGCGGCTTGCGGGTACTTGGTGACAAGCTCCAGATAGGAGAACGCCGTGACGGTGGCGATGGCGAACGCGAGCAGGAACGGCAGCCACGCCGCCCCACCCACTTCTCCGGCGACTTGACCGGTCAGCGCGTAGACACCGGTACCGAGGATGTCACCGACGATGAACAGCAGCAACAACCCCGGACCCATGACCCGCCGAAGTTCCGGTTGCGTGTCGGTCGGCGTACTCATCGGCCTCCTACTACGTCACACCTGCGCCACTCGCTCGTCGATTGGTGCCAACACGTCTATCACGTCGATCAGCGTTGCGCGTGCTGTTGCGCGAGGCCCGTCACCCTCGGCGACGAGCGCCGCCACCACCGCACCGTCGACCGCGTTGACCAAAGCGGTGAGGTACTCGGCGCGCACCGAGCGACCCGACCGCTCGATGACCTCGATGACGGCATCGGTGCGCTGGCGCATGATTCGCCGTTGGATGTCGCGCAGCATCGGGTGGCGCGCGCACGCGATGTAGCGCTCGTAGCGTGAGATCAGCTGCTCGCTGACCCGTTGCCCCGCCACATCGTCGACCAATAGATCCACCAGGATGTCGGCGGTCGACTCCGCGCCTCGCCGGCGCCGCGACAGCATCGCCACCCGGGCTCGCAACTGCTCGGCCTCACGCTCGCCGACGTATTCGACGGCCCTGGCAATCAGATCGTCCAGCGACGAGAAGTAGTAGGTCGTCGACGCCAGCGGCAGGCCGGCGCGACGGGCCACCGCGCGATGTCGCACCGCGTCGAAGCCGCCCTCGCACAGCAGATCGGCAGCGGCGCTGACCAGCGCAAAGCGTCGACGTTCTCCCTTGGGAGTGACCGCTGCCGTCACCTTTAGCATGCTGCCAGTCGGGCGGCCCTACCATCGCGCTTTCGCCTAATCGTCAGGTTTTCGAACCGAAGTCGGGGCTGGTGTTTCTGGTGCGACGGGCCAGCCGCCGCTCGTCGGGCAGACAACCCGCGATGGCATCATGGCCGCCATGCCCGAACTGAGCCGCCGTTCGCTTCTGCGCCTCGGGGTCGGCGCGGCCGCCGGAGTGGCGGCGCTGCGGATGGCGCCCGCGGCCCCGGCCGCGCCCGCCGCACCCACCTACGTCGACGGGTCCTTCGTCTCGGCGGCCCGCGGCGGGCAGAAGACCAACTGGGCGATCGCCCGTCCGCCCGGCCAGACCGCGCCGCTTCGTCCGGTCATCGCGCTGCACGGTAAGGGGCAGGACGCAGCGGGTGTGATGGCCGGCGGTGTGGAACAGGGCTTGGCCGACGCGGTCGCCGCGGGCCTGCCACCCTTCGCGGTCGTCGCCGTCGACGGCGGTGGAAGCTACTGGCACAAGCGGGCCTCCGGTGAGGACTCCGGGGCGATGGTGCTCGACGAGCTGATCCCGATGCTGGGCTCACAAGGTTTGGACACCTCACGAGTCGGCTTCCTGGGCTGGTCGATGGGCGGCTACGGGGCGCTGCTGCTCGGGGCGCGGCTCGGCCCCGCCCGCACCGCCGCGATCTGCGCCGTCAGCCCCGCGCTGTGGACGTCCCCCGGAGCCGCCGCGCCCGGTGCGTTCGACGGCGCGGAAGACTATGCCACCAACAGTGTTTGGGGCCTGCCCGCGTTGGCGTCGATTCCGATCCGGATCGACTGCGGGACCGGCGATCCGTTCTACTCGGCGACCAAGGAGTTCATCGCGCAGCTGCCGAATCCGCCCGCGGGCGGCTTCTCGCCGGGTGGGCACGATGCCGGGTTCTGGAGCGCGCAGCTGCCCGCCGAGCTGTCCTGGATGGCCCCGCTGCTGACGTCTTAGACGCTGATGCGCCCCTCGGCCGCGGCAAGGGCGATGTCTCTGCGAAAGTGGCTGCCCGGCAGCCGAATCGATTCGATCACCTGGTAGGCGGCCTCACGCGCTGCCGACAGATCCGCGCCGGTACCCACGATGGAGAGCACGCGGCCTCCCGAGGACACGACGGCACCGTCCTCGCGGCGACTCGTGCCCGCGTGCAGCACACCGTCGACCTCGGCACCGGCGATCACGTCGCCGACACGCGGGCGAGACGGGTAGTTCTCCGCGGCCAACACCACGGTCACGGCGGCGCCGTCGCGCCATTGCAGCGGCGGCTCGTCGGCGAGGCTGCCCGTTGCGGCCGCGTACAGCAGCTGACCCAGCGGCGTCTCCAGCAGGGCCAGCACCGGCTGGGTCTCGGGATCGCCGAAGCGACAATTGAATTCGATCACCGCCGGGCCTCGTGACGTGATCGACAGGCCGGCGTAGAGCAACCCCGAGAACGAACTACCGCGCTTGACCAGTTCGGTGGCAACGGGTTTCACGATATCGTCGACGATGTGGGTGACCATGTCCTCGGGCAGCCACGGCAGCGGCGCGTACGCCCCCATACCGCCGGTGTTGGGGCCGGTGTCGTTGTCGCCGACCCGTTTGAAGTCCTGCGCGGGCAGCATAGGCACCACGGTCTCGCCGTCGACGACGCAGAACAGCGACACCTCGGGCCCGTCGAGGTACGACTCGAGCAGCACTGGATGTCCCGCGTCGAGCAGGCCCGCGGCATGAGCCCTGGCGGCCGCGCGATCGGTGGTGACCACCACACCCTTGCCCGCGGCCAGACCGTCGTCCTTGACCACCCACGCGGCCTCGCCGCTGTCGGGGCCGAAGCGGTCGAGCGCCGCGTCGAGGTGAGCGGGGTTGTCGACGACCTCGCTCCTGGCGGTGCGCACACCGGCGGCCGTCATCAGCTCCTTGCCGAACGCCTTCGAACCCTCGATGCGGGCCGCGTCCTTGCTCGGCCCGAAGCAGGCGATCCCGGCGCTGCGCACCGCATCGGCGACGCCGAGCACCAGCGGTACTTCCGGCCCGATGACGACGAGGTCGACCTCCAGCCGCTGCGCCAGCCTGGTTACGGCCTCACCTGAGGTGATATCGACGTCGTACTGGTCGGCGATCGCGGCGGTACCCGCATTGCCCGGCGCGATCGACAAGTCTTCGACCTGCGGGTCACGCCGCAGCGCCAGCAGCAACGCATGTTCACGGGCACCGGATCCGATTACCAGGACTCGCACAACTGCTCACCCTAACCGCAGTCTCGATCTCGGTTCGGTCGACGACGCTAGTTAGGCCATACACTTGACTAACCAGTGTATGGTCGAGTGTATGACGCAGGCCACATGCCCGTTCGGACCCGGATATGACTTCACCGACCCCGAGGTGCTGCTGCGCGGTATCCCCGACACCGAATTCGCTCAGCTGCGCAAGACCGCGCCGGTGTGGTGGAACGAGCAGCCCGAGTCGATCTTCGACGACGGCGGCTACTGGGTGATCAGCCGCCACGAGGACATCAAGGCCATCTCGCGCAACGGCGAGCTGTGGTCGACCAACCGCAAGGGGGCGGTGATGCGCCTTCCCGAGGGCGTCACCTCGGATCAGCTCGAGCTCACCAAGGCGCTGCTGATCAACCACGACGCGCCCGAACACACGAGGCTGCGCAAACTCGTGTCGCGGTTGTTCACCCCGCGCGCAATCACCACGCTCGAGGAGCGGTTGGCGACCGCCGCACGCGAAATCGTCTCCGAGGCAAAGCAAAAGGGCAGTGGCAATTTCGTCGACGACATCGCGATGCGCCTGCCGCTGCTGGCCATCGCCGACCTGATCGGTGTGCCCGAGGCCGATCGCGAGAAGTTGTTTGGATGGACCAACGCGATCATGAACACCGACGACCCCGACTTCGACTCCGATCCGACCGCCGCCAATGCGGAGCTGATGGGGTACGCCTACGCGATGGCCGAGGAGCGCCGTCGGTGCCCGGCCGACGACATCGTGACCCGGCTGATCGAGGCCGACCTCGACGGGGAGTCGCTCGACGATGTGGAGTTCGCGTTCTTCGTGATCCTGCTGGCGGTCGCCGGAAACGAGACGACCCGAAACGCGATGACCCACGGTATGAACGCGTTCTTCGAGAATCCCGAGCAGTGGGAGCTGTTCAAGCGCGACAGGCCCGCGACCGCGGCCGACGAGATCGTGCGGTGGGCCACCCCCGTGCACTGCTTCCAGCGGACCGCGCTGGCCGACACCGAACTCGCCGGTGTCACGATCCGCGAGGGCCAGCGGGTGGGCCTGTTCTACAGCTCGGCCAATTTCGACGAAGAGGTCTTCGACCAGCCGTTCCGGTTCGACATCTCGCGCGACCCCAATCCGCACCTCGGTTTCGGCGGCAACGGCGCCCACTACTGCATCGGCGCGAACCTGGCCCGCATGGAGATCAAGCTGATCTTCAACGAGATCGCCGACCAGATCCCCGGAATTGCCAAAGCCGGTGAGCCTCAGCGCCTTCGGTCGGGCTGGATCAACGGCGTCAAGGACCTGCAGGTCTCTTACACCGGCTGACCGGGCGGGCTGAGTAGGATTTTCGCCGTGCGCACACACGGTTGGTCCGGCTCGGCGCCGTCGACGGATGAGGAGGCGGTGGCCCGAATCCTCGACGCCGCGGGCAAGGCGATCGACGCGCGCGGTGCCGAGTTCTCGATCAGCGACGTCGCGCGCACACTCGGGGTGACGCGGCAGACGGTCTACCGGTACTTTCCGAGCACCGACGCGCTGCTTCAGGCCTCAGCACAGCGTGCGGCCACCGGCTTTCTAGACCGGCTCGCCGACCACCTGCAGGGGTTGACCGACCCGCAGGAGGCGGTCGCCGAGGGCATTGCCACCGCGCTGGAGTGGCTGCCACAGGACAAACACATGGGACTGTTGCTGATGCCCGCGCGGGCCAGCGAGTTCAGTCAGACGGTCACCTCGGATGTGGCGTTGGAGTTCGCCAATTCGATGCTGCGCCGCTTCGACGTTGACTGGGCCGCGCAGGGGTTCGACGACCACGACCTCGACGAACTGGCCGAACACCTGCTGCGGATCATCCAGTCGTTCGTCATCGACCCGGGGCGTCCCCCGCGCCGCGGCCCTGAGCTGCGGAGCTACCTGCGACGCTGGGTCGGCGCGTCCGTGGCCGCTCCGACCGCGGCCCGCTAGGCGCCGCAATTGGTGCTCGGCCGGCCGTCTGGTGGGCCGTAAACTCACGATCGTGAGTGTCGTCGATGCCTTCCTCTCGACGTGGGCGCGGGCGCGCGCGACGTTCGGTGAGGGCATCCCGCAGGACGGCGGCGGGCTGGACCACAGTGCCCGCCTGGAGTCCCTGCGGGACGAGGTGGAGTCGGCGACACCGGGTTCGGATTGGACGGGCGCGGGCGCCGAGGGCTATCGAGACCGGAACGCCAGGCAGGCAAGGGCTCTGGGGGCATTGGCCGACCTGGATCGCCGCCTCGCGGCTGAGGTGGACAGGTCGGCCGCGGTGGTCGCGGCCGGCAGGCGTGAGCTCGATGCGGTCCGTCAGTGGGTGCTGGACGCGGCGGCGACGACGCCCGAAACCCCGGCCGGCCAACAGATGCTGTGGCCGGTGGTCAGCAAGGGCGCAGGCGAGGTCGCCGAGATCATCCAGCGCTCACACAGCGACCTCGCTGCCATTGCGGCCAGGATGCGCACACTCGGTGCGGAGTACGAGGAACTCGGTAGATCCGCGCGCTGAACAGACGGGTGCGCCCCGCTGACCACGAGGCTCAGAGCACGGTCAACGGCAATGACTTGCGGTCTTCGAACTCCCATGTCGAACCGCCGCTGACCCTGACAACCGACACCTCGGAGAATTCCTTGGCTTCGCTGTCCGTGTCGACGACCCGCGCGGTCCACTCCTGGGCGGTGCCGGTGACCTCGACATCGAGATGCTTGTCGATCGCCGTGACGGCGGCCTGCAACGGACGCACCTCGTCGGGGGTCACCAGCGACACCCACGCGCCGTCCTCGTGCGCCGCCGAACGCCGCACGTGCACCACATCCGGACCGAACTCGGCGTCCACATAGGCCGCCGGGTTGAGCATCGGATGCAACTGCAGTGTGCGCACGGCGCCTTCGATGCCGCCGGGCAGTCTCAGCGCGCGGTGGATGCGTTCGGCGGCGATGCCGGCGATGCCGATCAGCTGTTTGGTGCAGATCTCGGTCGCCAGTTCGGTGTTGGTGCCCGCGCGCTTGCCCACCGCGATCACGAACGACAAGTTCAGCAAGTGCATCTGCAGGGTCACCTCGTCGGCAATGCGCACCAGCGCCGAGTGTGAGAACGCCCCGAAGTCGAAGTCCGACACCAGCGGTCCCGAGTAGTCCGACTGGCCCTCGTCATCGCGGTTGATTGGATCGAATTCGGTTCTGGCGGCGCGGGTTCGGCGCATCACGTCCAACACCGGGTGATCGTCCACCTCGGGATAGGACTCGTCGATCACGACCGTCCACGCACAGTGCGGATGCCGGTCGGCCGGTGTGCGTGGAGGCCGGTGGATCGGACGGATCTGCGCGCGACGGTTTGTGGCGGCCGCGGTCGCGTCGAACGTCGGGTCCTCGATGTCGTGACACATGCCGCGCACGTAGTCCTCGCCCATCGGCTCCACGTCGAGCAGCGCGCCGCAGTGGTCGAGGTGGAACTCGCCGTGCCACCGGTCGTGCACGGTGTAGCGGAAGTCCATGAACTGCGGTGGGGCGCCGATGTCGAGCTGCATGCCTTTGAAGATCGTGACGACGTCGTCACCCTCGAAGTCCAGTGCCCGCTGCATGCGTTTGGCGTAGATCGGGCTGGCGCCCATCCACTCCTCGATCGCGACCTGCAACATCTCCTCGCGGCCGAAATTTGCGATGATCCAGGCCATTCCGGACCGGTCGATCAATTGACCGATCAGCAGCAGCTCGGGCAGCAGGACCGCGAGTTCTTCCCGCGACAGGGACGCATACCTACTCGTCATGGACCGTCCCACCGGAATGCATCTTCACCGCGGCGTTCACATTGGCCTTCTTGTCATCCGCCGGACGCTTCTTGCGGTTCTTGATCACCTTGCTGACCGCGCCGTCGAGCTTGGAGCCCAGCGGGAACCCGAGGTAGTGGGTCAGGAAGACGGCCATCTCCTTGAGCTCGTCCTCGGTCATCTCCCCGTTGGCCAGCGCCGCGTTGGCCTGGATTTCGGCGAGGTCGGAGTTCCCGACGGCGGTCACGGCGGTCAGCGTCATGATCCGCTTGTCGCGCATCGACAGCCCGGGGCGCGACCAGATGGTGCCGAAGAGGTGGTCGACGGTGAGGTCGAAATACGGATCACCCTCGATGTTGGGCATCTCCCAGCCGTAGACCTCGTTCATCTTCTCGAGGCCCTTGCGGCGCAACTCGTCCATCGTCACTCCTTCGTGTGCGGCACGCCGAGCCCGGCGGCCAGGTTCTGCAGCGCGATCTCGGCCAGCGGGAGTTCGGTCCCGGTGGCCTCGCCCAGCGCGAGCGCCAGGCTGAGATCTTTTTCTGCGAGTCCACGTGTGTGCGTGAACATGTCGTACAGCCAGTGGTCCGGCGTGAGGTCACTCATGTCGTCGCGCACGATGATCGCGCCCGGCCCGCCGCTCTGCGCGTCGCTATGACGGACCACCCGGCCGAGCTTCTGCAGATCCAGGCCCGCCGCCTCGGCGAGCCGCATCGCCTCGCAGGACGCGGCGAACCCGATGAAGGTCAACATGTTGCGGGCCAGCTTCATCCGGGTTCCGGCCCCGGGTTCACCAGCGCGGACCACCAGCGACGCCCACTTCTTGAACACGGGTTTGACCTTGGCGAACGCCTCGTCGTCGGCGCCGACCATCACGGCCAGCTCACCCTTGTCGGCCGCCCCGGCGCCCCCGCTCACCGGCGCGTCGACGATGTGAATCTCCTTGTCGCGCAACTGCTCGGCGAGCTCGCCGGCCGTGTCGGGCTCGATCGTCGAGTGGATCGCGATCACGGTGCCCGGCGCGGCGTGTTCGCCGAGTTGTCCCACCACGTCGCGCACCTGGGCATCGTTGAGCACGGTGACGCTGATGATGTCGGCCTTCGCGACATCGGCGACGCTGTCGGCAACACCGGCGCCGAGCTCGACCAACGGGGTCATCGCCTCGGTACGCACGTCGAACACGACCAGCCCGCCGGGCCAGTCGACCAGACGCTTGGCCATCGGCGCCCCCTGGTTGCCCAGGCCGATGTATCCCAGCTTGACGTCGTCGCTCACCTGATGATCTGCCCGCCGTCGACGTTGAAGATCTGACCGGTGATCCACTTGGCCTGATCCGACAGCAGGAACAGGCACATGCCGACCAGGTCCTCCGGTTGTCCCATGCGCGACAACGGGATTCCCTTGACGATGTCCGCAACCATCTCCTGAGGCGTGGTGGTGCGGTTGGCCTCGGTATCGATGGGGCCCGGCGCGATCGCGTTGACCCGGATGTTCTGCCCGCCCAGCTCGGTCGCCAGCTGCTGGGTCAGCCCGTTGACCCCGACCTTGGCCAGACCGTAGAAATTCGAGTACAGCCACGCCGCCGTCGAGGATTGGTTGACGATCGCCCCGCCGCCGCGTTTGGCCATCTTCTTGTACACCGCCCGGGTGCAGATCAACGCGCCGTCCATGTTCACGCTCATGAACTTCTTGTAGTAGTCCCAGTCCACGGTGATCAGGAAGTCCAGTTTCATGCCGCCGAAGATCGCGGCGTTGTTCACCAGGTAGTCGATGCCGCCGAACTCCGAAAGCGTCTGCGCGGCCATCTCCTTCGCCGATTCCGGGTCGGAGACGTCGACACGCACGGCGAGCGCGCTGCCGCCCTCGCCCTTGATACCGTCGGCCACCTTCTGCGCGCCCTCGGTGTTGATGTCGGCAACCACCACTGCGGCGCCCTCGCGCGCCAGCGCCTCGGCATACGCTTGGCCGATACCGCCGCCGGCGCCGGTGACGATCGCCACCTTGTCCTTGAACTGGTCCTCGTAGAGCCCCATCGTGTTCCTTCCTCGTTGCCGAATGTGGGGTTGTGTCACGCCTCGCGACGTTTTGCGTGCGGGTAACCCACGTTCGGCGTGATCGTCACACCGCCGTAGCGATCGCCTTGATTTCCAGGTATTCCTCGAAGCCCGCCAGTCCCATCTCGCGACCCAGCCCGGACTGCTTGTATCCGCCGAACGGCATATCCGCCGAATACCAGACGCCGCCGTTGATGTTGACCGTGCCGACCCGCATCCGTGCCGCGACCCGGTTCGCGCGTTCTTCGTCGGCCGAGAACACCGTGCCTGAAAGGCCGTACGCCGAATCGTTGGCGATGCGGACCGCGTCGTCGTCGCCGTCGTGGGCGATGACCGTCAGCACCGGTCCGAAGATCTCCTCCCGCGAGACCTTGGCGTTGTTGTCCAGTCCGGTGATGACGGTGGGCTCGATGAAGAAGCCGGTATCGCGATCGGCGGGGCGGCCACCGCCGACGGCGAACTTGCCGCCCTCCTCGATCGCCGAGTCAAGGTAGCCCTGAACCCGGTCGCGCTGGCGCGCGGAAATGAGTGGGCCGCAGATGGTTCCGGCGTCCCGGGGGTCGCCCGGCTTGAGTCCGCCCATCGTCGCCGCCGCGGCCTCCACCGCCTCGTCGTAGCGAGCCCGCGGCACCACCAGTCGGGTGGTGATGGCGCATCCCTGTCCGGCGTGCATCGACGCGGTGAACGCCGACATCGAGCAGGCGGCGGCCAGGTCGGCGTCGTCGAGCACGAGGAACGCCGACTTGCCGCCCAGTTCCAGGAACACCTTCTTGATCGTCGCGGCGCCATCGGCCATCACGCTACGACCGGTCGCCGTCGACCCGGTGAACGAAACCATGTCCACCCGTGGGTCTTTGGACAGCAGCGCACCGACCCCGTGATCGCTGGAGGTGACGATGTTGACGACGCCCGGCGGGATGTCGGTGTGCTCGGCGATCAACTCTCCGACCGCGGCCGCACACCACGGGGTGTCCGGGGCCGGCTTGAGCACGATGGTGTTGCCGGCGGCCAACGCCGGGCCGATCTTGGCCAGGTTGATCTGGTGCGGGAAGTTCCACGGGGTGATGGCGCCGACGACGCCGACGGCCTCGCGGGCGAGGCGGCGGCGGGTCTTGATGCCCATCGGCGACGCGACCCCGAGATCGGTGTTCCACTCGTAGGACTCGGCGGTGTCGGCGCAGAAGCTCAGATCGTCGACCGGTCCCTCGAGCTGAGCCGCCGACGTCAACATCCGGGGCGCGCCCACCTCGCCGATCGTGATCTCGCGCAGTTCCTCGATGTGCTCCTTCAGGACGGCCTGCAGCTGGCGAAGGCAACGCACCCGCAAGTCGGTGTCGGTCGACCAGTCGGTCTCGTCGAAGGCGCGCCTGGCCGCCTCGATCGCACGACCCATGTCGTCGGCGGTGGCGTCGGCCGCGACACCCAGCACTTCCTCGGTGGCGGGGTTGACGGTTTCAAACGACCCGCCGCTTCCCGCGACGAGCTTGCCGTCGATGAGCAGCTGACTTTCCCGATTCGCCAGCACAGCCATGCCGTCTCCGTTCACCATTGCTGGACAAGTGTCCGAATTGTTGAACCGAACGATAGTCCCCTCGCAGTGCGGCTGGCAAGCATAGCGTTTACTAGCTGCATACTTGCGGAGCCGAGCCCGTGTCCGATAACTTGGACAGGTGTCCAGCGAGCCCGTGGTTGCGGTCCCAGCCCCGGCGCCTGTCAGCACCGCCGAGACACCGCGGAACCGTCGCCAGGAGGAGACGTTCCGCAAGGTGCTCACCGCCGGTGTCGAGATGCTGCGCGAATCCTCCTACGCCGACCTGACGGTGCGCGCCGTCGCCGCTAGGGCCAAGGTCGCCCCGGCCACCGCCTACACCTACTTCTCGTCGAAGAACCACCTGATCGCCGAGGTGTACCTGGACCTGATGCGTCAGGTGCCGTACTTCACCGACGTCAACGACAGCCGGGTCGCCCGCGTCGAGAAGACTCTGCGCGCGATGGCGCTGATGGTCGCCGACGAACCCGAGGTCGCGGCGGCGTGCACGACCGCGCTACTCAGCGGTAGCGACTCCGCAGTGCGCGCGGTACGCGACCGCATCGGTGCCGAGATCCACCGCCGCATCCGCTCGGCCATGGGCCCAGAGGCCGACCCGCGCGCATTGGCGGCCCTGGAGATGACGTTCTTCGGCGCGCTGGTCAACGCGGGTAGCGGCGTCTTCACCTACCACCAGATCGCCGACCGGCTCAGCTACGTCGTCGGCCTCATCTTGGGAGACGAGCAGTGACCATCAGCGAAATCGTTCTTGACCCATACGACTACGACTTCCACGAGGATCCGTATCCGTACTACAAGCGGCTGCGGGACGAGGCACCGCTGTATCGCAACGACGAACTCGGCTTCTGGGCCCTTTCGCGGCACCAGGATGTCCTGCAGGGTTTCCGCAACAGCACCACGTTGTCGAACAAGTTCGGCGTATCGCTGGATCCCGCGTCCCGCGGACCGCACGCCTCCAAGACCATGTCCTTCCTGGCGATGGACGACCCCGACCACTTGCGACTGCGCACACTGGTGTCGAAAGGTTTCACGCCTCGGCGCATCCGCGAGTTGGAGCCGCGCGTCACCGAGATCGCCGTGCAGCACCTCGATGTCATGTTGGACAAGGCACGCTCGAACGAGACCGTCGACTACGTCGGCGAATTCGCGGGCAAGCTGCCGATGGACGTCATCTCGGAGCTCATGGGTGTGCCGGAGCCCGATCGCGACCAGGTGCGGGCGTGGGCCGACGGTGTCATGCACCGCGACGAGGGTGTCACCGACGTACCGCCCTCGGCCGTGGAGGCATCGATCAACCTGATCGTCTACTACCAGGGCATGGTGGCCGAACGCCGCAAGGAGCCGAGCGACGACCTGACCACCGCGCTACTGGAGGCCGAGATCGACGGCGACCGGCTCACCGACGACGAGATCATCGGCTTCATGTTCCTGATGGTGATCGCCGGTAATGAGACCACCACGAAACTGCTTGCCAATGCGGCCTTCTGGGGCCACAGGAACCCCGACCAGTTGACTCCGGTCTACGCCGACCTGCAGCGGATTCCGCTCTGGGTCGAGGAAACGCTGCGATACGACACCTCGAGCCAGATCCTCGCGCGCACGGTCTCGGGCGAGCTGACGTTGTACGACACCACCATCCCCGACGGTGACGTGTTGCTGTTGCTGCCCGGGTCGGCTCACCGCGACGAGCGGGTGTTCGAGGACCCCGACCGTTTCCTCATCGGCCGCGAAATAGGTTCCAAGCTCATGAGTTTCGGCAGCGGTGCCCACTTCTGCCTCGGTGCGCACCTGGCGCGGATGGAGGCCAAGGTCGCGTTGACCGAGTTGTTCAAGCGAATCCGCGGATACGAGGTGGACGAGGCCAACGCCGTCCGCGTCCACTCGAGCAATGTCCGCGGATTCGCTCACCTTCCCATCACTGTGGAGACTGTCTGATGCCCCGGTTCGACCCCCTGCCCGAACGACGACCCGTCATCGTCGCCGGCGCCTCATCCGGAATCGGAGAGGCGACGGCGATCGAGATGGCCGCGCGCGGCTTCCCAGTCGCGCTGGGCGCCCGTCGCGTCGAGAAACTCGAAGACATCGTCGGCAAGATCAACGCCGACGGCGGCGAGGCCGTCGGGTTCCATCTCGACGTCACCGACCCCAACTCGGTGAAAACGTTTGTCGCCCAATCGGTGGAGGCACTCGGCGAGATCGAGGTATTGGTGGCCGGTGCCGGTGACACCTACTTCGGCAAGCTGGCCGAGATCAGCACCGACGAGTTCGAGTCGCAGCTGCAGATCCACCTCGTCGGGGCCAACCGGCTGGCGTCGGCGGTGCTCCCGGGCATGCTCGCGCGCCAGCGCGGCGACCTGATCTTCGTGGGATCCGACGTGGCGCTGCGCCAGCGGCCGCACATGGGCGCCTACGGGGCGGCGAAGGCGGCGCTTCTGGCCATGGTCAACAACTTCCAGATGGAACTGGAGGGCACCGGCGTGCGCGCCTCGATCGTGCACCCCGGCCCGACGAAGACCAGCATGGGCTGGAGTCTGCCCGCCGAGAAGATCGGCCCGGCACTCGAGGATTGGGCGAAGTGGGGCCAGGCCCGGCACGATTACTTCCTGCGGGCGGCCGACCTGGCCAGGGCCATCGCCTTCGTGGCGGAGACCCCTCGCGGCGGGTTCATCGCCAACATGGAACTTCAGCCCGAGGCGCCGCTGGCCACCGCGCCGGCGGAACGCCAGCAACTCAAGTTGAACGAGGAGAACCTGAAGTCATGACGACCGCCATCGTGCCCCGGGTTTCCGGTGGTGAAGAAGAGCACGGACACCTCGAGGAGTTCCGCACCGACCCGATCGGCTTGATGCAACGGGTCCGCGACGAGTGCGGTGACGTCGGCTGGTTCCAGTTGGTGGACAAGCACGTCATCCTGCTGTCCGGCGCCGAGGCCAACGAGTTCTTCTTCCGTTCGGCCGACGAGGATCTCGACCAGGCCGAGGCCTATCCGTTTATGACGCCGATCTTCGGCAAGGGTGTGGTGTTCGACGCAAGCCCCGAGCGTCGCAAGGAGATGCTGCACAATTCGGCGCTGCGCGGTGAGCACATGAAGGGCCACGCGACCACCATCGAGGGCGAAGTCAAGAAGATGATCGCCGACTGGGGACCCCAGGGCGAGATCGAGCTGCTCGACTTCTTCGCCGAGTTGACGATCTACACCTCGACGGCCTGCCTGATCGGGCTGAAGTTCCGCAACGAACTCGACCACCGGTTCGCCGAGTACTACCACGATCTCGAGCGCGGCACCGACCCGCTGTGCTACGTCGACCCCTACCTGCCGATCGAAAGCTTCCAGCGCCGCGACGAGGCGCGCGTCAAACTTGTTGCGCTGGTTCAAGAGATCATGAACCACCGGTTGGCCAATCCGCCGACCGACAAGTCCGACCGTGACATGCTCGACGTGCTGGTGTCGATCAAGGACGAGGACGGCAACCCGCGGTTCTCGGCCGATGAGGTCACCGGAATGTTCATCTCGCTGATGTTCGCCGGGCACCACACCAGTTCTGGAACCTCGGCGTGGACCCTGATCGAGCTGATCCGCCACCCCGAGATCTACGCCAAGGCGCAGGCCGAACTCGACGAGCTCTACGCCGACGGCCAGGAAGTCAGCTTCCACGCGCTGCGCCAGATTCCGTTGCTGGACAACGTGGTCAAGGAGACCCTGCGGCTGCACCCGCCGCTGATTATCCTGATGCGGGTGGCCCAGGGCGAGTTCGAGGTCGCCGGATTCCCCATTCACAAGGGCGATTTCGTGGCCGCCTCGCCGGCGATCAGCAACCGGATCCCTGAGGACTTCCCGGACCCCGACGCCTTCAACCCGGACCGCTACAACAAGCCCGAGCAGGCCGACGTCGTCAACCGGTGGACGTGGATCCCGTTCGGCGCGGGCAGGCACCGCTGCGTCGGCGCGGCGTTCGCGCAGATGCAGATCAAGGCGATCTTCTCGGTCCTGTTGCGCGAGTATGAGTTCGAGATGGCGCAACCGGCCGACAGCTACCGCAATGACCACTCGAAGATGGTGGTTCAGCTGCAGCGGCCCGCCAAGGCTCGGTACCGCCGTCGGACCAAGTAGGTACCGAATGGGCTGCTACAGAGTCGAAGTGGATCTTGACCTGTGTCAGGGTCACGCGATGTGTGAGCTCGAGGCGCCGGACTACTTCCGGGTGCCCAAACGCGGCAAGGTCGAAATCCTCGATGCCGAACCGCCCGACGACGCCCGCGACGAGATACAGAACGCGGTCGACATGTGCCCGACCCAAGCACTGGCCATCACAGAAATAGGAGATTGACAATGCCGTCACTACCCCGCGAAGCACTCGACAACTGGGTCGAGCAGTGGCTGGAGGCCAACCGGGAGGCCGAACGCAACGGCGACTGGAAGCCGTTGGCCGAGTTCTACACCGACGACGCGACCTACGGCTGGAACATCGGCCCCAAGGAAGACGTGATGTGTGTCGGCAAGGACGAAATCCGCGACGTCGCGCTGGGTTTGGAGATGGAGGGCCTGGAGAACTGGGTCTACGAGTACCAGAAGGTGCTCGTAGACGATAAGCAGGGCGAGATCGTCGGCTTCTGGAAGCAGGTCGCGAACAAGTCCGACGGCACCACCGATGAGATCTACGGCATCGGGGGCAGCTGGTTTCGCCTCAATGCTGATCTGAAGATCGAATGGCAGCGCGACTTCTTCGATTTCGGCCACGTCGCCAAGGGCTACGCGAAGCTGATCGAATCCGGCGACCTGTCGCCCGGTATGCAGAAGCGCATCGAGCGCTCCCTGGCCGGCGAGAAGTTGCCCGGTTACTACCCCCTCGGCCAGGCCCCGGTGCCGATCTGGTGACCCGGCCAAGCAGTTGATTGGGGGTGGGTGTGACCTACCTAACTACTGCCTCTACCCTGAGGTCACCGGTACTAGCGGAAGGCACGTTCGAATGAAGACAAAAGGTGCTCTCATCTGGGAGTTCAACCAGCCGTGGTCGATCGAGGAGATCGAGATCGGAGACCCCGTCAAGGACGAGGTCAAGGTGCAGATGGAAGCGTCGGGGATGTGCCACTCCGACCACCATCTGGTGACCGGCGGCATCCCGATGGGCGGCTTCCCGGTGCTCGGTGGCCACGAGGGCGCGGGCATCGTGACCGAGGTGGGTCCGGGCGTCGAGGACCTCAAGCCCGGCGATCACGTCGTGATGTCGTTCATCCCCTCCTGCGGCAACTGTCCCTCGTGTCAGGCCGGCATGCGCAACCTGTGTGACCTCGGCGCCGGACTGCTCGGCGGCACCGCGGTTTCCGACGGCACCCACCGCATCCACGCCAAGGGGCAACCCGTCTTCCCGATGACCCTGCTGGGCACATTCTCGCCCTACATGGTCGTGCATCGCAGTTCGGTCGTGAAGATCGACGAGTCGATCCCGTTCGAGGTCGCCTGCCTGGTCGGTTGCGGGATCACCACGGGCTACGGCTCGGCCGTCCGCAGCGGTGACGTCCGACCCGGTGAGGACGTCGCGATAGTCGGTGTCGGCGGTGTCGGCATGGGCGCGCTGCAGGGCGCAGTCACCGCGGGTGCGCGCCGTATCTTCGCGATCGACCCGGTGGAGTGGAAGCGCGATCAGGCGCTGAAATTCGGCGCCACGCATGCATATCCGGACTGGGAGTCGGCGATGGCCGGCATCGCGGAGGTCACCTGGGGCCTGATGGCGCAGAAGGTGATCGTCACCGTGGGTGAGCTGCACGGCAAGGACGTCGACAACTACCTCAACCTCACCGCCAAGGGCGGCACCTGCGTGGTCACCGCCATCGGCAGCCTGCTCGACACCGAGGTGAACCTCAACCTGGCGATGCTGACCTTGCTGCAGAAGAACCTGCAGGGCACCATCTTCGGTGGCGGAAACCCGCACTACGACATCCCGCAGCTGCTGTCGATGTATCAAGCGGGCAAGCTGAACCTCGACGACATGGTCACGCGGCAGTACAAGCTGGAGCAGATCAACGACGGTTATAAGGACATGCTCGAGGGCAGGAACATCCGCGGCGTCATTCGCTACACCGACGACGACCGGTAGAGCTCGTGTCTGCCGAAACCGTCGAGAAGACACCCGCTTTGGCGGCCTCCCACAATTCGTGGAGATGCGTGCACTCCCACGACAAGGAGGGCTGGTTGGCCCTGATGGCCGACGATGTCGTCATCGAGGATCCGATCGGGCAGTCCTTCACCAACCCCGACGGCACGGGGATTCGCGGGAAGGAGGCGGTGTCCGGCTTCTACGACGCCAACATCGCCTCAAACGATCTGCGAATTACCTGCGAAGAGACGTTCCCGTCGAGTTCGCCGCACGAGGTGGCTCATATCCTGGTGCTGCGCAGCAAATTCGACAACGGAATGACCAGCACGGTGCGCGGAGTGTTCACCTACAAGGTCAACGACGCCGGACTGCTCACCAACCTTCGTGGCTACTGGAACATGGACATGATGCAGTTCGGGCAAGCGGGCGGCCAGACATCGGATGGCAAGTAGCCCGTCTCTGACCGGGCGGGGCGCGGTTGTCGTCGGCGGTTCGCGCGGTGTCGGGCTGGCGGTGGCTGAACTGCTCGCTGCCCACGGTGCTGGGGTAGTCGTCAACGGCCGCGATCCGCAGGCCGTAACGCAGGCGACGCAACGGATTCCGGGAGCATGCGGAGTATCCGGCTCGCCCGCCGACCCGGAGATCGCCGACGGCCTCATCGACACTTGCGTCCAGGAGTTCGGTCGCATCGACATCCTGATCAACTGTGCGGGCACAGCCGAGCCCGTCGGATCGTCGATTCTCACGATCACGTCGGGCCAGTTCCGCGAGCTGCTCGACGCACACCTCAATACGGCCTTCGAGACCTGCCGAGCCGCCGCGCCCAGGATGGTCGCTCAGGGCGCAGGAGCCATTGTGAACACGAGCTCGTTCGCGTTCCTCGGCGATTACGGCGGTACGGGCTACCCGGCGGGGAAGGGCGGCGTCAACGGGCTGACCCTGGCGATCGCCGCCGAACTCAAGGAGCACGGCGTGCGCGCGAATGTCGTCTGTCCCGGCGCCAGGACGCGGCTTTCAACCGGAGCGGATTACGAGGCGCACATCGCCGCCCTGAACCGTCGCGGCCTGTTGGACGAGGTGAGCATGCAGGGTGCCCTCGATGCCGCGCCGCCGGCGTACGTCGCGCCGACCTACGCCTATCTGGCCAGTGACCTGGCCAAGGACGTGACCGGACAGATCTTCATCGCCGCCGGCGGATTCGTCGGGCGCTTCGACAGGCCGACGCCGACGATTCTGGCCTACCGCGACCACCACGACGCCGCACCCTGGTCCGTTGCCGAGCTTCACGACCATTTTCGGCCGAAAGCCGGACACAGCTGACGGCGGCGGATAGCCGACGCGCCCTCGACCGCGGCGCGTCGCTCACTATGCTCGACGCCATGGCGAGCGTGTTCACGAAGATCATCAACGGGGAGCTACCAGGCCGGTTCGTCTACGAGGACGACGACATCGTCGCCTTCCTGACGATCGCCCCAATCACCCAGGGCCACACGCTCGTTGTGCCCCGAGCCGAGATCGACAACTGGCAGGACGTCGAGCCGGCAGTCTTCGGCCGCGTGATGGAGGTGTCTCAGCTGATCGGCAAGGCCGTGGTCAAGGCGTTCCCAGCCGATCGGGCCGGTGTGATCATCGCCGGACTCGAGGTGCCGCACCTGCACGTGCACGTTTTCCCCACCAACGACCTGGCCGATTTCGGGTTCGCCAACGCCGACCAGAACCCGTCGCAGGAATCCCTCGACGAAGCCCAGGCCAAGATCAAGGCGGCGCTGTCTCAGCTGACCTGAGCCGCCACATCGGCGATGCGCGGCAGGCTGACCCGAAACGTGCACCCCTGCCCCGGCGCGGTGGTGACGTCGACCGTTCCGCCGTGGGCCAGAACCAACGAGTCGACGATCGACAATCCCAGCCCGGTGCCGCCGCTCGCCCGAGTGCGTGACGAGTCCGCGCGATAGAACCGTTCGAACACCCGCTGCGCGTCGTCTTCCGTCATACCCGGCCCCTCATCGCACACCTCCAGCACAGCGCGGTCACCCGCGGTGCCCACCCGCACGGTCACCCCGGCGGTTTCGGGGGTGTGCTGAAGCGCGTTCGTCATCAGGTTGCCCAGCACCTGGCGCAGCCGGGCTTCGTCGCCAAGCACCTCCGGGGTGCCCGGCCCGTCGAGCACCTTCAACCTGATCGCTCGCTTAGGGGCGATGGATTGCGCGTCGTGGACGGCGTCGGTGGCCAGCGTGAGGAGATCGACGCGCCGGTGCTCGAGCGGGCGTTGTGCGTCGAGGCGGGCGAGTAGCAGAAGGTCCTCGACAAGCAAACCCATCCGGCCGGACTCGCTCTCGATGCGGCTCATCAGCATCTCGACGTCGCGTGCCGCGCCCTGCCGGTACAGCTCGGCGAATCCACGGATGGTGGTCAGCGGCGTGCGGAGCTCATGGCTGGCGTCGGTGATGAACCGTCGCATCCGCTCCTCGGAACTGCGGGCCTGTTCGGCGGAGGCCTCCGAGGCCGCCATGGCGGTTTGGATCTGGGCGAGCATGCCGTTGAGCGCCAACGACAACCGGCCGACCTCCGTGCGCGGATCACGCTGAGGGACACGGCGATCGAAATCGCCCGCTGCGATCGCCGCCGCGGTCTGCTCGACTTCGACCAGTGGACGCAGGCTGCGGTGCACCACTGCATAGCCGACCACCCCGAGGACCACCAGTACCGCCAGCCCGATCCCCACCTGTGCGTAGACCAACTCGCGCACTGTGGTCTGCACGGCGGAGAAGTCGACGGCGACGGTGACGACCCCGTCGGGGCTGCGGACCGTCATCGCGCGCCACTGCACATCGGAACCGTTGAGCGAGCCGATGGTGACCGGTTCCGAACCCACGTCGTTGTCCGCAGGCAGCGCCGGTTCGGCATCTCGGTCGTTGACGGCAATCCAGATGTGTCCGTCGGCGCCGACGCCGCGGACATAGAAATTCGTCGGTGGGCGTGCGGGGTTGGGGCTCTCCAGCGCGTTGTCGGCCCCTTGGCGCGGCGCCTGGGCCCACCCGCGTGAAGCGTCGAGCAGTTCTTGGTCCACGCGGTTGCTCAGGGTGTGGCGCAGGATCGTGGTGACCGCCACGCCGGATGCGAGCAGACCGCACGCCACCAGCAAGAGGGTGGCCGCCACCAGCGCCACCCTCAGCGGCACGCGTGCGGTCATCTATTCATTGTCGGCGCGCGGGCGGTTCTGCGTCACCGCGGCTCGCGGAGCACGTACCCGACACCCCGCAACGTGTGCAACAGGCGCTTTTCGCCCGTGTCGACTTTTCGCCGCAGATAGGACACGTAGGACTCGACGACGTTGACGTCGCCGCCGAAGTCATAGCGCCAGACGTGGTCGAGGATCTTGGGCTTGGACAGCACCGTTCCGGCATTGATGATGAAGTACCGCAGCAGCGTGAACTCCGTCGGCGACAACGAGACCGGCTCCCCCGCCTTCCACACCTCGTGGGTGTCCTCGTCGAGTTCGATGTCGGAGAAGCACAACCGGGAGTTGCGTGGCTCCTCGACGCCTCGGCCGGAGCGGCGCAGGATCACCCGCAACCGGGCCACCACCTCTTCGAGGCTGAACGGTTTGGTCACGTAGTCGTCACCGCCGAGGGTGAGGCCGGCGATCTTGTCCTGCAGCGAGTCGCGCGCGGTGAGGAACAGTGCCGGTGCGTCGATACCGTCGGCGCGCAGTCGTCGCAGCAGCCCGAAGCCGTCCATCCCGGGCATCATCACGTCGAGGATGACGGCGTCCGGGCGTACCTCACGGGCCTTGTCCAGCGCGGCGGCTCCGTTGGAGGCGGTATAGACCTCGAACCCCTGAAACTTCAGGCTGACGGACAAGAGCTCGACGATGTTGGCCTCGTCGTCGACGACGAGGACCTTGGCCTCCGGTGTGTTCTCGGGTAGTGCAGGCATGGCCACCTACTCACTGTCCGTCTGTCACCGGTGATGTTCCTGCCAGCAGGCTGTGTACTTCCTGTGAGTCTTCATCTTGCGCCGTCCATAGACTGAGGTGATGAACTTCGGCAAAGCGCTGACCGATATCGCGACCGCACCGGCGCGAGCCGCCCTGGCTGTCGCCGACGCGGGACTGGCCATGGCGACCGGGGCGGTGAGCATGGCGCAGCGCACGCTCGGCGAAGCCGTCGAGGGTGGGCCCGGATCGGCGTCGTTCGCCACCATGCTCGGCCTGAACGACGCGGTCGAGCGGGCGAACCGACTGGCACGCCTGATGGACGACGACGCCCCGCTGGGCCGGGCGTTGGCACCCAACGGACCCCTGGACCGGCTGTTGCGACCGGGCGGACTGGTCGATCAGCTGACCACCGAGGGCGGCCTGCTGGATCGCGTGACCGCGGACAACGGTGCAGTCGCCCGGGCGGTGGCCCCCGGCGGTCTGGTGGACCAGTTGATGGCCGAAGGCGGTCTGGTGGACCGCATGACCACCGACGATGGCGCGTTGTCACGGGTGATCGCCCCGGGCGGGCTGGCCGACCAGCTACTGGCCAACGATGGTCTCGTGGAGCGGGTACTGCGCGAGGACGGCGTGGCCGACCGCTTGCTGGCCGAGGACGGCCTGCTGGACACGCTCACCGATCCGGACGGTCCGTTGCTCAAGCTGGCCGACGTCGCGGACACGCTGAACCGGTTGGCGCCCGGCCTCGAAGCGCTGGCGCCGACGATCGACGCGCTGCACGACGCCGTCGTGACACTGAGCCAGGTCGTCAATCCGCTGAGCAATATCGCCGACAGGATCCCGCTACCCGGTCGCCGGCCGCGCGCCAGGACGTCGTCAAGAACGGTGACCTCTCAACGCATCATCGACGTCGAGGAGTGAGCTCAGGCGTCGGCTTCGATGGTCTGAATCGCCGCTGACACGCTCTCCGGAGTCGGGGGCTGGTCTTCGGGCTGCCAGCGCTGCAACAGCAGCACGGCAGCGCCGCGCAGTATCCGCACGTAGTCGTCGACATCGGACTGCTTGTAGGACTCGATGCGCTGGGAGATATCAGGAACCAGCGGCTTGATGGCGGTGGCGATACTGAGGCCTCGACCACCCTCGATGCTCGTGTTTTTGTCGAGCAGCGCGAGGAGTCGCTCGACGTCGGACCGCGTGAGGCCCGGGTACACCTGCGGGAAGTCGGCGAGTAGATCGTCCTTGACAGTCACGGGCAGCGGAGTTCCCCGAACCGGCGACCCGATAAACTCGAGGCTCGCAGGCCTCCTTAGCTCAGTGGTAGAGCACTCGCCTTGTAAGCGAGCGGTCGTCAGTTCAATCCTGACAGGAGGCTCCGACTCTATTTCGCGGCAGGCTCCAGGATTCGAAAAATACCGACCCCGCTGCAGAAATCGGCGCACTTCGTCCGGGGTTGTGACAAGAACGCCTGGGCCACTCCGCTCGCCGATACGATAAGGCGACCTGGAACGAGGTTGTCATGACTGATTCGACCGCCGACTATCCGTTCGAATTGACTCAATCTCAAGCGGCGACCGGTGCCGCCAGCGAATACGGAACTCGTACCGGAACATACGAACCCTCGTTCGCCGGGCTCAGCCCATCGACCCGCCTCTCACAAATCGAGGTCGGTCAGCGGCTCGACGACTTCGATCTGCTGCTTCAATTAGGCACCGGCGCATTCGCCAAGGTCTTTCTTGCCCGGCAACGGTCTATGCAACGGTTGGTGGCGGTCAAGATTTCCGCGAATGAGGGCCACGAACCGCAAACCCTGGCTCAGCTGGATCACGACTACATCGTCCGGGTTTTCGACCAGCGGATTCTGCGCGAACAGAATTGGCGGCTCCTGTACATGCAGTATCTGCCCGGCGGGACCCTGCTGGACGTGGTCGAGGCGATTCATCGCGCGAAGGGGCCACCCAAAACCGGTCAGACACTGCTCAACGCGGTGGACAACGCACTGGAGGCGCGAGGGGGAATCCGTCCCACGGAATCAGCGACGCGCACTGCGCTCGCCTCGCTCCCCTGGCCGGACACCGTCGCGTGGCTGGGGAAGCGGCTCGCAGAGGCGTTGGATTATGCGAATTCACGAGGTGTGTTGCACCGCGACATCAAGCTGGCGAATGTCCTCCTTGCCCCCGACGGGACGCCCAAACTCGCGGACTTCAACATCAGCTTCGCCCGCAACGTAAAGGGCACGAGTCCCTTCGAATACTTCGGCGGTTCACTCTCATACATGTCCCCCGAGCAACTATTGGCTTGTCAGCCCGGGCACACCCTCGACATGGCTGCCCTCGATGCCCGCAGCGACATCTACTCCCTTGCCGTCGTGCTGTGGGAGCTGCTGACCGGCCACAAGCCGTTCGATGACTCGGCGGCGCAAGCCGCGCGGGCGAACGCAGCCAATGCTGTCGGCGACACCACCGCGCTCGAGCTGATGTTGACCACCCGCGCAGAGGGGATTTCGCCGACAACACTGGCTGCGCTGCCGGAGGATTGTCCGCCGGCACTGCGTAGAGTGCTGCTCAAAGCACTGAGCGCCGAGCGTGAACAGCGCTGGGCTTCGGGAGCCGAACTCGCCGAGCAACTCCAGCTGTGTCTCGATCCGAAGGCTCGTGACTTGGTTGATCCGCCAGCTCGAAGTTGGCGGCTGCGGCTACGGCCGTTCTTTGTACCAATTGCCTTCCTGGCCATCATGATTCCCAACCTGCTGGCCAGCGCGTACAACATCCAACACAACCAGCTGCTTATCGTCAGTCAGCTCTCCGAGAATGCGCAGGACCGGTTCATGCTGGTCACCACAGTGGTCAACGTGGCGTTTTTCCCGCTCGGCGCTGCGGTGCTGCTTTATTGGTATCGCTACATCGTCCTAGTTCCGCGGCGTTTACGACGTGGACCAGCGCCGCCCGCAGCGGCCTTGGCCCGAGCGCGTCACGACTGTCTTCTCGCAGGCGATCGGGCGGTATTCATCGTTTTCGGCTTGTGGTTGCTGTCAGGGTTGACTTTTCCGCTCACCATGCAATTCGCAGCAGGGGGGATTCCCGGTAGGTCTGCCATCCATTTCTTCGGATCAATCACGATCTGTGGTGCAATCGCGATCGCGTATCCGTTCTTTCTGTTGACTTTCTACATCGTGCGCAGCGTCTATCCGGAACTCGTGGCACACGGAAAGACGAGCCCTCGGGAAACCGAACAGTTGCGGGCACTCAGCCGTCGACTGGCACGCTATCTGGCGATCGCAGCCTCCGTGCCGTTACTCGGCGTCGTCGCTGTGACCTTCCTGACTCCTGACGAGATCGCCGAAGTCATCGTGCCCATCCGGGTGCTGTGTATCGGGGGAATCGCGGGGTTTGTACTCGTGTACTGGCTTTCGCGGCAGATCGAATCTGACGTCGCAGCGCTCGAGCGGGTGATTCGCAACAGGGTGGCCCACTAGCTTCCGCTTGGAGCTTCCCGTTCTGGGGTTGGCGCAGGACAATATCAGCTCGCTGCGGCGAGGAACGATTCTTTGACCTGACTTCTCAACGTTTCCAACGCCTTTGCGAGCAGGCGCGACACATGCATCTGCGAACAACCGACCTGCGCGGCGATCTGACTCTGCGTCATGTCCTCGAAGAAGCGCAGCGTCAGCACGTCGCGTTCCCGGGTCGGTAGGGCCGCGATCAACGGCCGTACGGTTTCGACGTCGAGCACCTTGTCGAAGCCGGCGTCGTCACCGCCGAAACTGTCCCCGATGGACGCCGAATCGTCGTCGCGCATCGCAGGTATATCGGTCGACAGCGTCGAATAGTTCGACCCGGCGATGACCGCTTGCACCACCTGTTCGCGATCGACGCCGAGATCCTCGGCGATCTCGCTCGCGGTCGGTGCGCGCCCCAGACCCTGCGCCAGCTTCGCGGTCGCCTTGTTCACCCGCATCTGGAGGTCTTTGACGGTGCGCGGGACCTTCACCGCCCACGCGTGGTCACGGAAGTGCCGACGAACCTCGCCCATCATCGTCGGTACGGCGAACGACAGGAATTCTGCTCCGTTGTCGACGTCGAACCGATTGAGCGCATTGACCAGCCCGACACGCGCTGCCTGCACGAGATCTTCGTGCGACTCACCGCGGTTGCGGTATCGACGTGCGATGTGATCGGCCAGCGGCAGGCAACGCTCGCAGATCAAATCGCGTTGGCGGTGGTAGGCGCCCGAACCCTGTTTCAGCGTCTTGAGATGACGGAACATCTCGGTCACATCGGAATAATCGGAATTTGGTCCAGCCACGGGTACGTCCGTCCCTCGAAGAATTTCAAAATGGGCTCGCGGATCTGAACCTGATCGAGCACGTATACCCCCGTAATGACCAGCCGAAACGCGCCGACAACCCGGGCGGACAGCGGTGTGAGGCGCAGTCGATGGTCGGTGGCTTTTAAGCTGCTGGTCATGGACGTTTGGACCAGGAACAACATCAAGATCGTTGGAAACCGGAGCGGTCCGACGCTATTCCTGGCCCACGGTTTCGGGTGCGACCAGAAGCTGTGGCGGCTCATCGTCGACCGGCTGCAATCGGACTTTCGCATCGTGTTGATGGACCACGTCGGCTCCGGGGCCTCGGACCCCAAGGCGTGGGACGCCACCAAGTACTCGTCGCTGGACGGCTACGCCGACGACATCGTCGACATTCTGCGTGACCTTGATCTGCGCGACGTGGTGTTCGTCGGCCACTCGGTGGCGGCGATCATCGGTGTCCTCGCGGTCATCACCGAGCCCGACCGGATCGCCAAACTCGTCATGGTCACGCCGTCGCCTCGCTACATCGACGACGACGGCTACCACGGCGGGTTCTCGAGGGCTGACATCGACGAACTTCTGGAGTCCCTGGAACTGAATTACCTTGGCTGGTCGCATGCCATGGCCCCGGTGATCATGGGTAATACTGACCGACCGGAGCTCGCCGAGGAACTCGAGGCGTCGTTCTGCCGAACCGATCCCGACTGCGCGCGGGTGTTCGCCCGCGCCACGTTCCTGTCCGATAACCGCGCCGACCTGCCGCGCGTCTCGGTACCCACGCTGATCCTGGAGTGCTCCGAGGACGCGATCGCACCGGCATTCGTCGGAGCCTATGTGCATCAACATATTTCTGGCAGCCAACTGGTCACGCTCGATGCGACCGGCCACTGCCCCCACGTCAGCGATCCAGACGCCACGGCTCAATCGATCGCCGAGTTCGCCCTAGCGACATGACCGAGTTGGATCTCGACGACCACTGGGAGAACGCGCCGACCGGCAACGCGATCGCCCATCCCAACGGCCGCATCATCCGAGCCAACGCGACCCTGGCCAACTGGCTCGGCTATGAGCGTGATCGCTTGCACGGCAAGCTGATCACCGACCTGTTGACCGTCGGCGGGCGCTTGCACTACGACACCCATTTCCGGGCGATCCTGCGGATGAGCGGAAAGCTCGATGGCGTGACGCTGGATTTTCTGACCGCCGACGGAACGCGGCTACCGATATTCCTCACCGCCAACATGGCCTACGACGCCGAAGGACATCCAGAACTGTTGCGCGTCAGCGCGGTCGACGCCAGGGATCGGCGGTCGTACGAGCAGGAACTGCTGGCGCAGCGCGAGCGCGCCGAGACCGAGCGCAGCCGGGTACAGGCGTTCGCCGAAACCCTGCGTCGCTCACTGCTTCCGCCGCTTCTCGCACCGCCGCCGGGACTGGACGCCGCCGCGTACTACCACACCGCGTCGGACGACGACGTCGGCGGCGACTTCTACGACCTGTTCCCGCTGTCACGCTCCACGTGGGGTTTCTTCCTCGGCGACGTCGCCGGAAAGGGCGTCGACGCCGCCGTGGTCGCCGGCCTGGCACGGTACGTGCTTCGCTCGGCCGCGGTCGCCGACCACGATCCGGTGAAGGCGCTTCACGTACTCAATTCGGTGCTGATGCAGGACGTCGAGATCGGCGCCAATCGGCTGTGCACGGTGATCGACGGAAGCCTCACGATGCGCGGCGACGGTTTCGACGTCTCCCTGGCCAGCGGGGGCCATCCCCCGCCGCTGCTTCTCAGCGCCGACGGATCGGGTTACTACGCCGACACCGTCGGCGGTCATGCCGCCGGGATCACCGATGACGCACGGTTCGTCGCTCACAAATTTCACTTGGCCCCAGGGGACACCATGGTGCTCTACACCGACGGACTGACCGAGGCGAGCACCGGAATCGGCCATCAGCGCTACGACGACGAAGGCGCGCTGCTCGCCTTCGTCGACGCCCACGCACCCGCCACCGCCGACACCATCGTCAACGCGTTGAAGGAACTCCTCACCAGCTTCGGGCCCGGAGTCAAGGACGACGCCGCGGTGCTCGCGCTGGGGGTGCCCGCGAACACTTAGTCAGGTCTCGTCGGCGACGTCGTGCCGGTCCTGATGCCCACCGGGAGCGTCCGGATCGTCGTCGCGGTGGTCCAGGTCGTCCTGCAGTGCGCGTTGTTCCTCGGTCGCCTTGGTGGCGTCCATCGGAGTAGCGGGCGGGTCGTTCTGCGTTGACATTCGACAAGAATCGACCGCTCGCTTTACGACGAAACCCCTGTGACCAGAAGTACATTGCTAGGACCCTAACTATTAGGCCACGATGGAGTTATGTCCACGTCATTGCCCGCCCGGGTCGACCCGCTTGCGCTCGAACAGCAAGTCTGCTTCGCGCTGGCGGTCACGAACCGGGCCGTGCTGGCGATATACCGCCCCCTACTCGAACCACTCGGCCTCACCCACCCTCAGTACCTCGTCATGCTGGCGCTGTGGGACCACTACAAGACCTCAGAGACGGCAGAGCCGCCCACAAAACCGTTGTCGGTCAAGGACATCGCGAGCGCTTTGCAACTCGACTCGGCGACGCTGTCCCCGATGCTCAAACGCCTCGAGTCGCTGGGCTTGATCACCAGGGCACGCAGCGCCGTCGACGAACGGGCCACGGACGTGCGGCTCACCGAGGAAGGTGTGCGGTTACGGCACCGCGCGCTGGAGATACCGCCTGCCGTCGTCGAGCGCCTCGGCGTGGACCTCGACGAACTCGAAACGCTTCGCAACGTGTTGAACCGTGTGAACACCGCCGCCCTCGCCGCGGGCGCACTCGACAACTGACTACTCAAGGAGGATTCGTGGCTGCCGCCCGCCCCAACATCGTTCAATACCTCACCTATTCGTATGGACGCCGGCTTCCGGACTCCATGCGCGAGTGGGTGGCGCGCGACCTGGCCGGTCCGGGCGCGCTGCGCCGCCACATGATCCGGATGGCAATTCCCCCTCTGTTCGTGTTGGCTCCGTTCTGGTTGCTTCCGGCCTCGCTGTACGTACACCTGGAAATGACTGCGCCGATCTACATTTGGGCGATCCTCATGGCGCTCGCGCTCAACAAGATCTGGCGTCGGCACCGCCTGACCCAGCACGGACTGGACCAGAACCTGGTCGACGAGATCAAGCGCAAGAAGGATGCGCGGATGCACGAGGACTACATCCGCCGCTTCGGCCCACGCCCCGAAGAGGCTCGCTGGCAGCAGAACAGCAGCCCCTTCTAGGCCACGCGGAGTCGCCGGTGCCGTGCAGTCACGCTGTGATCAGTGAGGACGAACCTCGTTCGCGGCGGCGACCAGGTTGCGCAACGAGGCGGTCACCTCGTCGGTCCTGCGCGTCTTGAGACCGCAGTCCGGGTTCACCCAAAGACGCTCGGCGGGAACGGAGTTCAATGCTTCTCGCAGCGCGGAAGCCATCTCGCCGACGGCGGGCACCCGCGGCGAGTGGATGTCGTACACGCCGGGGCCGACGCTGTTGGCGAACCCGGCCGCGTTGAGGTCGCCGAGCACCTCCATGTGCGAACGCGCCGCCTCGATCGACGTTACGTCGGCGTCGAGGTCGGCGATCGCACCGATCACCTCGCCGAACTCCGAGTAGCACAGGTGCGTGTGGATCTGTGTCGAGTCATCGACGCCCGATGTCGACAACCGGAATGCGTCGACCGCCCAGCGCAGATAGGCATCCTTGTCCTTGGAGCGCAGGGGCAACAGCTCGCGAAGCGCGGGCTCGTCAACCTGGATGATCGCGATACCCTCCGACTGCAGATCGACGGTCTCGTCGCGAATCGCCAGCGCCACTTGGGCCGCCGTTTGCGCCAACGGCTGGTCGTCGCGCACGAACGACCACGCCAGGATCGTCACGGGTCCGGTCAGCATGCCCTTGACCGGCTTGTCGGTCAGTGACTGCGCATAGGTGATCCATTCGACCGTCATCGGTTCGGGCCGGCTGACGTCGCCGTACAGGATCGGGGGGCGAACGCACCGGCTGCCGTAGGACTGCACCCAGCCGTTCTGTGTGGCGAAGAATCCGTCGAGCTGCTCGGCGAAGTACTGCACCATGTCGTTGCGCTCGGGCTCGCCGTGCACCAGCACGTCCAGACCGATCTCCTCCTGCAACCGGATGACGTCGGCGATCTCGGCCTGCATCCGGCGCTTGTACTCAGCGGCGTCGATCTTGCCCGCGCGCAGGTCCGCTCGGGCCACCCGGATTGCCGATGTCTGCGGGTACGACCCAATGGTCGTCGTCGGCAGAACGGGCAGGTTCAGCCGCGCCTGCTGCGCCGCGCGGCGCTGGTCGGCGGGACCGCGTTCGGCGCCGGCCGCAGTGATGGCCGAGATCCGCGCTCGCACATCGTCATTGTTCAACCGGGGATCGGCGCGCCGCGACGCGATAGCCGCGTTGGACGCCGCGATCTCACCGTCGATCGCCTCGCGTCCGTCCTTCAACCCGCGGGCGAGCGCCACGACCTCGGTTACCTTCTCGAAGCCGAACGCCAACCAGCTCCGCAAGGCGCCGTCGATAGAGGGCTCCGCATCGAGGGTGTACGGGACGTGCAGCGTCGAGCACGACGTCGAAACCGCGACGTGCTGCGCCGACCCCCGCAGTGTTGTCAGGGTGCCGAGAGCCGATTCCAGGTCGGTACGCCAGATGTTGCGGCCGTCGACGACACCGGCGACGAGAAGTTTGTCGGCCAGTTCGGGCACCGCGGCGACCGCGGACACGCCGCCCGCGACGAGGTCGACACCGATTGCTTCGACCGGAGTTCGCGCGAGCGCGGGCAAGGCATCTGTGAGCTCGCCGAAGTAGGTGGCCACCAAGATCGCCGGCCGCTCGGTCACCCGCCCGAGCTGCGCGTAGGTGCGCTCGGCGAGTTCGGCTGCGGTGTCGACGAAGTCGGTCACCAGAACGGGTTCGTCGATCTGCACCCACTCCACGCCCTGCTGGGCGAGAAGCGCCAGCAGTTCCCCGTACAACACGGTCAACTCGGCGAGCCGGTCGATCGGCGTGCCCGCTCCGTCCACCGCCTTGCTCAAGGCGAGGAACGTGATCGGTCCGATGACCACAGGACGGGCCGGAATACCCTGTGCGCGAGCTTCTTCGAGTTCGCCGAGGATCTTTGCCGGGTTCAGCGCGAAATGCGTATCCGGACCGATTTCGGGCACGATGTAGTGGTAGTTGGTGTCGAACCACTTCGTCATCTCCAACGGAGCGATCACATCGTTGCCGCGCGCAGCGGCGAAATAGCGGTCCAGGTCATCGGACACGTCCGCGACCCGCGGCGGCAACGCACCCACCATGGCGGCGGTGTCGAGCATCTGGTCGTAGTAGGAGAACGTGTTCACCGGAACGGAATCCAGCCCTGCGGCCACGAGCGCTTCCCAGGTGTCGCGGCGCAGTTCGGCGGCCACGGACTCGAGTTCGTCGCGTCCGACGGTGCCGGCCCAGTACTTCTCGACGGCTCGTTTGAGTTCACGGTTCGGCCCGATGCGCGGGGAACCGAGGATGGTGGCATAGAACGGTGTTGCGGTCATGACGACGTCCTCATCGGTACGGCGGATGTTCATCGCCGGAGGGTGTCGTGCCGAGTGAGGTCACGCATACGCAACCCGCTTCGGCCACAGCCCATTCCACGAGGCGATGAACCACCGGACGCGGCGCGCCCGGTACATCTGGCAGGTCTTCGGACTCGCAGGCTCGCACATGGTCGTGCACCTAATGGCCGTCGCTTCCCAGCCCGTGGGGCCAGTGCTGATGACGGCGGTCGTTCCTGCATACCGCTGCGGGACAGTCCCGGATTCTCACCGGGTTCCCTCTTGCACCGCACCCGAATCGGCGTGCGGCACTTGATGCCGACGGCCCTCCCTCGATTCCGAGATCGGTTCGCCCGCAAACCAGCTGCGCGACCAGCCTACCCCTACCGCCGGGCCAGCCACTCGGCCAGGGACCTGCCTGCCTCCAATACATGACGCTCCGCGATGTCGCGCGCGGCGTCGGCATCACGATGCTCGAGCGCATCCAGTAGCTCCTCGTGCTCGGACAGCGAGTGCTTCTCATGTTCGGGGAAGACGGTGAGGAAGTTCGTGGGCACCACCCGCGCGGCCTGCCGGATCTGCGTCAGCAACCGTGGCGAGTGCGCGGCACGGTGGATGGCCTGGTGGAACAGCCAGTTCGCCTCGCCGATCGTGTCGTCCCCCGACCGCGTGGCGACATCGGCGGCCAGCTGCCGCAGCTGTGCGAGTTCGTCGGCGGCCACCCGTTCGGCCGCCCACGCGGCCGCCTGCCCGGTGAGCACACCGAGGATGGTGAAGCTGTCCTGCACATCGCGCGGACTGATTCCGATGACCGTGATGCCGCTGCGCGGCGCCACTTTCACCAGGCCCTCAAAGGACAGTTCGAGCAACGCTTCCCGCACGGGCGTACGGCTGGTCGAGAACTCCTCGGTGATCGCGTCGAGGTCGACGCGGGTGCCGGGAGGCAGCGCTCCGGTGAGGATGCGGTCCCGCAACTCCCGGGCGGCCCGTTCACGCACGGTGCCGGAGATGTCGACGGACCGGGTCATGTTCTGACTTTAGCAGGCAAAACACCCCACATTTGAAATCTGATATATCAAATGTTAACTTTCAGGACCATGACCCGGACCGATCACATGGCGCTCGTCGCCTTCATGCAAGCCGGCAGCACCTCGGTGTACGCCGGATCGTGGCGTCACCCCGCCACCGAGCACGGCTACCTCGACGCCGGCTACTACGCCAAGATCGGCAGGCAGCTCGAAGAGGGCTGCTTCGACCTGATGTTCTTCGACGACCGGCTCGCCATGCCCGGAATCTACGGCGGTTCGGTGGCCGAGGCCGCGCGCTACGGCGCGCGCCCGGTCAAGCTCGATCTTGGTGTCGTGCTCGGCGTGCTGGCGCAAACGACGTCGCACATCGGGCTCGGTGCCACCTACTCGACCAGCTACTACGCCCCGTTCCACGTCGCGCGCACGTTCGCCACGCTCGATCATCTGTCCGGCGGCCGCGCCGCGTGGAACGTGGTGACGTCGGTCAACGACAGCGAGGCGCAGAACTTCGGCGTCGACAGCCACCTCGGCCACGACGAACGGTACGACCGCGCCGACGAATTCCTCGCCGTGGTGACCGGCTTGTGGGACACGTGGGAAGACGACGCGGTGCTGCACGACCGGACGTCAGGTCAGTATGCGGATCCGGCGAAGGTGCACGAACTCGGTCACGTCGGCCAGTACTTCTGCGCGCGCGGACCGCTGACTGTCCCCAGAACACCGCAGGGACGTCCCGTCATCATCCAGGCCGGCTCGTCAGGCCGCGGACGCGAATTCGCCTCGCGCTGGGCCGAACTGATCTTCACCGGCGACCCCGGCCTGGAGGTGGCGCGTGAGCACTACGCCGATCAGAAGGCGCGCATCGCCGATGCTGGGCGCGACCCTGATGCGGTGCGCATCTGCCCGATGGCTTATGCGGTCGTCGGCGAGACGGAGTCGCACGCCAAGGAGCGCGAGGCGATGTTCCTCAACGATCTGGTGCACCCGATGGCCTCGCTGACCCTGCTGTCGGAGCTGATGAACTACGACTTCGCCCGACACGACCTCGACGACCCGGTGACCGACGAGATGATCGCATCGGTTTCCGGAATCCGCGGACTCGTGCAGAACCTGCGCAATCACATCGGCGGCGACACCGTCACGGTGCGCGACCTCGCCGGCCACCGCGCCACTCTGCTGCAGGGACCGCGGTTCGTCGGCACCGGTGAACAGGTCGCCGACCAGATGGCCGAGTGGTTCACCGGTGACGCCTGCGACGGGTTCGTGCTGGCCGCAACGCATTTACCCGGCGCATTCGAAGATGTGGTCCGCATGGTTGTTCCGCAGTTGCAGCGTCGCGGCCTGTTCCGCACCCGGTACGAGTCCTCGACGCTGCGTGGGCACCTCGGGCTGCAGCGCCCACCCGCGCGGGTTCCGGCGTGATGCTCGACGGCCTGCGGGTACTCGAGTTCGCAACGCTGGCTGCGGCCCCATTGGCGGCGACGTACCTCGGCGAGTTCGGCGCCGAGGTGATCAAGGTCGAGGACCCCAGATACGGCGACCCCATCCGCACCTGGGGCAATCAGCGCAACGGCGTCGGGCTCATGTGGAAGTCGTTGTCGCGCAACAAGAGATCCATCACCTTGAACTTGCGCTGCGCCGACGGACAAGCCATCGCCCGCCGTCTGGCCGAACAGGCCGACGTCGTCGTCGTCAACACCCGACCGCAGACCCTGCAGAAGTGGGGACTGGATTACGAGAGCCTGCGCGCGCTCAACGACCGGATCGTGATGCTGCATATCACCGGCTACGGGCTGACCGGGCCCAAGAGCGAGCGCCCCGGCTTCGGCACGCTCGGCGAGGCGATGAGCGGTTTCGCCCACATCACCGGAGCGGCCGACGGCCCACCGACGCTGCCGCCGTTCATGCTCGCCGACGGGGTGGCGTCGCTGAACGCCGCGTACGCGGTGATGATGGCGCTCTACCACCGCGACGTGCACGGGGCGCCGGGCCAGTTGATCGACATCAACTTGATCGACCCGCTGGCCAGGCTGTTGGAACAGACGCTGCTCGGCTACGACCAACTGGGGTTGGTGCCCGAACGGGCCGGCAACCGGTGGGACATCTCGGCGCCGCGCAACACCTACCGCGCCGCCGACGACAGGTGGCTGGCGATGTCAGGCAGTTCACCGGCGTTGGCGCTGCGGGTGTTTCGCGCCATCGGTCGCGACGACCTGGTCACCGATGCCGACTTCTCGGACCCGCAACGCCGCCTCGCCCGGGCCCGCGAGGTCGACGCGGTGGTCGCCGACTGGGTCGCCACCAAGACCCTTTCCGAGGCGATGGCGGTGTTCGAGGCGCAGGAGGTGGCGGCCGCACCCGTCTACGACATCACCGATCTGGTCGTCGACGAACAACTTCGACATCGGGAGGTGTTCGTTCCGGTCGACGACGCCGAGTTGGGGGCGATGACCGTACAAGCGCCGGTGCCGCGGTTCTCGGCGGCCACGGGCCGGGTCAGCCATCTCGGGCCGCGCTTGGGCGAACACAACGCCGAGGTCTACGGCGAACTGCTCGACATGTCCGTCTCCGACATCGCACAACTGCGCGCCGACGGCGTGCTCTGACCACGAAAGAGGTTCGATGACCAACCTGCTGCGGCGCTCCGAACTCGCCCTGCCCGCAAGTAACGACCACATGTTCGCCAAGGCCGCCGGGTGCGGTGCGGACCTGGTGTTCCTCGATCTGGAGGACACGGTACCGCCAGCCTTCAAGGTGCAGTCGCGCGCCAAGGCGATCACGGCGCTCAACGAGATCGACTGGGGCAGCACAGCGCGTGCGATCCGCATCAACGGCCTCGACACACCGTGGTGTCACGACGATCTGATCGAGGTCGTCACGCAGGCGGGACGCAACCTCGACACCGTCGTGATCCCAAAGGCGCGCACGCCCCGCGATGTCTGGTGGGTGGACGTGCTGCTGACCCAGCTGGAGTCGAAACTGGGTCTGGACAACCGGATTCGGCTCGAGGTGTTGATCGAGGAGGTCGAAGGACTGGCCAACGCCGAAGCCATCGCCACGGCCAGTTCCCGTCTCGACGCGCTGATCTTCGGGGTGGGTGACTTCTCGTTGTCGCAGGGTGCACGGGTGGACACCAACTTCGACCCGCTTGGCGAATACGTCGGTGACTTCTGGGCGTACGCCCGCAACAAAGTCATCGTCGCCGCTCGCATCGCCGGTATCGACGCGATCGACTCGCCCTACCCCGACTACGGCAACCTCACCGGGTACGAGCGCGATGCGCGCCGGTCGGCGCTGATGGGCTACACCGGCAAATGGGCCATTCACCCCGACCAGGTGCCGATCGCCAACGACGTGTACGCCCCGACGCCCGACCAGATCGCCCTGGCCGAACGCAACGTCGCCGCATACCGCGAAGCGGAGACCAACGGCCGCGGCGCGGTGGGCGTCGAGGGTGTGCTGGTCGACGCCGCGCACGTCAAGATGGCCGAAGAGACGCTGGCCCGTGCGGCGTTGATCGCGTCGAGATCCTGATCCGACGCCTAGGACAGCAGCGTCTGGCCCAGGTAGCCGCCCGGCTCGACCCCCGGCAGGATCGCGAACGTCGCCGACCCGATCGTGGTGATCCACTCGTTCAGCGCATCGGCCGCAGCGAGCCGCTGCTGCACCGGTGTGAACTGTACGGCCGGATCACGTTGGTACGCAGCGAAGATGAGCCCACTGTCCGTGATACGCCCGGCGGGCGGCGCGTCGTCATAGTTGTAGGGCCTGCGCAGAAACCGTTCGTCGTCGCTGTGTGGACGGGCCAGCGCGATGTGCGCGTTCGGCGGGATCACCGGTATGCCGTCTTCGGCCGCGTCGAAGTCCGGGACGTCGTCTTCCCGTCGCCCGGTCAACGGCGCGCCGCTGTCGAGGCGACGGCCGACGCTGAGTTCCTTGCTGGTTCGGTCGAGTTCGTCCCAGGTGTCCATCTCCGCGCGGATGCGCCGCAACACCAGCGTCGTACCCCCGGCGAACCACGGCTGGTCGTCACCGGAGTCCCAGACGTGCCGATCGAAACCCGCCCCGTCGACGATGTTGGCGGTCCCGTCGACCTGACCCATCAGATTTCGCATACTGTGCGCACCCGAGCCCGCTGCTTGACGAAACCCCTTCTGGCGCCAGCGCTGCCGGGTCATGGCGCGCACGTTCTTGAGCAGCACCCGGCTGGTGTGCGCGACGGTGATCGGGTCGTCGGCGCAAATCTGCAGCAGGAGGTCACCGCCGCACCACTGGGGCTCGAGCCGGTCGGTGGCGAAGGCCGGCGGATCGGCCACCGCCTGTGGGCGCCGATGCCCGAGCCCGATCCGGTCGAACAGGCCCGGTCCGACACCGACGGTGACGGTGAGCCTGGCCGGCCGTTGCGCGAGTTCGGGTTCGGTGTCGGCCAGCGCGGGAGTGCCTTGAGTCAATCGCTCGGCGTCTGAGGTCCACAGCCTCAGCACGGCTGCCAACGTCTCCCGCGGGCCGCGATGCGGCTGCGGTTCGAGGTCGAGTGCGACGAACAACGCGTGCGCCTGCGGGGACGTCGCGACACCGGCCTGATGCCGCCCATGAAACGGTTCGACGGCCCGGTCGACGGCGTCGGCAGGGACGGCGGATTGGGCGATCCCGCTGCGGGTCAGCGTCGCCCCGGCCGCCACCGCGACGGCGCCGCCCGCGAGAAGGCGACGCCGGTTGAGGTGGAACCGACCGCCTGCCACACCGTCACCCATGGTCATGGTGTGGTGCGGAACCACCCGTGGCCGGCTGATAATCCTCGTTGGCACCGGCGAAGTCACGCACCTGCGCGGTGACCGGCAGCGTCGAACCGTCCTCGAACTCGACAGTCAGCGTCACCTCAGAACCAGGCAGCAGCGGCTGTTTGAGGTCCATCAGCATCAGGTGGTCACCACCGGGCACCAACGCATGTGAGCCGCCGGCCGGGATCACCAAGCCTCCGTCCTTGGGGCGCATCGTCCTGGCACCCGCATCGGCCGCGACCTCATGCACCTCGACCCGTCCGGCCGCGTCCGAACGTCCCGACACGATGCGCGCGTCGTGGTGCCCGACGTTGGTGAGCGTGCCGAACACCGCGGCCATACCGGTCTCGGCCGCGCTGGCCCACTGGTCGGCGAGCGTTACCTCTGAGGCCATCGGCCCTTCGTCGTGTTGGCCGTGTGCCGTGCATGCCGCCACGACGGCCGCAGCGATGAGAAGTACCAGTGCTTGATAGATCCTGTTAGACATCGACTTTCGCCTCCTGCCCGGTGCCCCGCTTCTTGATCGCTGCGACGACCAGGTCGACGACGACGAATGCGGCGAGGCTGAGGCCGAACAACGGCAACGCCCAGCCCACCGCCACAGCGCCGGCGACGAGCAACACGATCACCCCCGGGTGCAGATCACGCAGGACGCCGCGCAGCGGCGGCCGACCGGCCGCCCACGCCGAACCCCTTGTCGGCCTGCGTTGCCACCACATGAGGTAACCGCGGACGACGATCGTGATCAGCCCGATCGCGGTGAGCGCCAACACGATCTGGTTCACGACACCGAACAACACACCCATGTGCGCGTCGATCGCCCAGTTGGTGAGTTTGGCCAGCAGTGGCCACTCGGCTTGGTTCACCCGGTCGATGATCGCTCCGCAATCGGGGTCCACCGAGACCGCGTCATACCGAGTGGGCCAGTCGCGCTTGTTCTCTGCAACTTCCCAACCCTGGCCGTAGTCGCTGGGGGGGTACATCCACATCGGGCCGGACAGGCCCGCGGCGCGGGCCGCGCTCAACGCGGTGTCCGCACCGTGGAGCGCAGCGTCACTACCGCCGACGACGGCCCCTCCGTGGTGATGCTCATGGTCCGTGTCGGTGTCGGCCGACTGCATGAGTGCGGTGTCCACCAACGGCGCTGTGGTGTTCAGCCTTTCCTGCAGCAGATTGACCGTCTCACCGCCGTAGCGCGACCAGGTGATACCGGTGACCGACAGCCCGAGCAGCGCAACGATGATCCAAACCCCCACCGCGCCATGCCAGGACAGGGTGCGGCGACGATCCGTCTTGTCACGGTCGGGAAGCGCGATGCGACGCAGCTTCTTGGTGTCGCGGCGATGCAGGTACCACAGCGCCAGACCCGCCAGCGCGATCACCCACAGCCAGCTCGCCGCAAGCTCGCTGTAGTTGCGGCCCACGGCACCGAGATGCAGGTTGCGGTGCAACTCGTCGAACCACGCGCGCACCGGCAGCCACTGGCCGTAAGTGGTCAGCGCGCCACGGATCTCACCGCTGTACGGGTCGACGAATACCGTTCTCGCATAGTCGGGCGGAACGTCGTCGACCGCGAGGACGACGCGCGTGGTGTCATCGGCCGCGACGGGCGGGCCGATCTGCTCCACCATCCCCTCGGGGTATGCGGCACGCACGGCGCGCAGCTGTTCGGCCAGCGGGAGTCGGTGCTCCCCGACGCTGTCGACGGTGACCTTCTCGCGGTAGACCGCGTCGTCGATCTGGGGAATGACCGCGTACAACAAGCCGGTGACAGCGGCGATCAGAATGAACGGACCGACGAAAACGCCGGCATAGAAATGCAATCGCAGTAACAGAGGACGCACGCCGCGCTGACGCTGGCGCGCGGGCGTGCCGAGAGTGGGGGTCGTTGTCATGAATGGCGGACCTTCAGCCGGCGGCCCGGCGAGCACGCTCGTCGAGCCGGAAATTGAGGTGGGTGAGTTGCGTCGAAAGCCGCGACGCCTGTCGCGGCCGATCTCGGTGCGTGGCGGGGCTAAGCCGCCGTTGCCAACCTCAGTGGCGGAGCGCGCATGCCGAGCCCGCAACTCAACAGGACGGATTCGGCGACAACGGTTTTGACGACACGGTGTACCCGCCGCGCGCGCGGGCGCAGTCCGGCCGTGGCGAAGATCCGCAGCCACTGCAGCACCGATACGCAGACGACGTAGAGGTATTCGACAGCCGCGATCGCTGTTCCCAGGATGACGGCGGCCCCGATATGGGCCGCGGTCATCGCGGGCGTCAGGCCCAGGGCGGCGGCCGAGTGCACGTGCCCACCGGCGATGACGAAGGACAGGTGGCCGAGGAGTTGTGCGAGGCTCAGGGCGCCGACGGCGCCGAGCAATCGCCCGTGACGACCGTCGAGCGCGGGTCGGGCGACCACGGCGCCCACGGTGGCGCAGACGAGCATGGCGACGATCAGCGCCGATCCCGCGGGGAGCTGACCGCCGGAGAACGTATGCGCGGTCGCGGTCAAGACGGCAGAACACGATCCGACCAGACTCCCGCGCACCCAACGTGCGCGCGACTTCGGCGTGTTCACCTGCAGAACTCTACCGTCGGCGCCACCGGGTCACCCCTCGACCACGACCCCCGCGGCGGCTTCGATGGGTTTCACCACAGCCGTGAAGTCCGATTCGGCTCCCTCGCTGGCCATCGTCGCCTCCCAGACCTGGCCCACGGCGTCGGCGAGTTCGGTCGGCAGGCCCAGCGCCCTGGCCTCGTCGAGGTAGAGCCGGACGTCCTTGACCATCAACCGCGTCGCGAAGCCGTAGTCGAACGTGCGGGGCAGCACCGCCCGCGGGAACTTGTCCCGACTGGCGTGAGTGCCACCGGAACCGGCGTTGAGGACGTCGATCATCACCTGGGCGTCGAGTCCTGCCTTCACACCGGCCACCACCGCCTCGGCGGTGACAGCCAGTGTCGTCGCGGCGATGACGTTGTTGATGAGCTTCATCGTCTGCGCAGCGCCGGGCTTCTCACCGACGAACGTCGCCCGCCCGAGTGTTTCGAACAGCGGTGCGCACGTCTGGTAGTGAGCCCGCGGCCCCGACACCATGATGGCCAGGGTGCCCGCCTCGGCCCCGTGCACACCGCCGCTCACGGGACTGTCGAGCGCCGCGATCCCGCGCTCGGCCAACAGCGCGTTGTTGCGCTGCGCGGCTTGGCGTCCCACCGTCGACAGGTCGACGAAACGCTCGACGACGGTCCCGCAGGCGACCTCGGCGGCGACGGACTCCGACGCCTGCGGGGTCGGCAGGCTCGTCAGTATCGTCGGCGCGCGGTCGGCGACCTCGCGCGCCGAGGCCGCCCGCTCGGCACCGGCTTCAACCGCCCTGTCGACCACCTCGGGGCGGGCGTCGCAGACGACCACCCGATGCCCGGCCGCCCGCAGGCGGTCTGCCATCGGGAAGCCCATGTTGCCGAGTCCGACGAATCCGATGTCCATGCCGCGCCCTACCGCTGTTCGGCGTCGTCGAAGGCGGCGCGCGCGGTGCGGAAGGCCTCCACCGCGGCGGGCACACCTGCGTACACCGCGACCTGCATGAAGATCTCGCGGATCTCTTCGGGGGTTACGCCGTTGGTCAGGGCGCCTCGGACGTGGGTGCGAAGCTCGTTGGGGCGGTTCAACGCCGCGAGCATCGCAAGGTTGAGCATGCTGCGCGTCTTGTGGGACAGGCCGTCGCGTCCCCAAACCGCTCCCCAGCAGTACTCGGTCACCAAATCCTGGAACGGCCCGGTGAAATCGTCGGCACTGTCTGCCGCCTTCTGCACATAGGCCTCACCGAGCACCGCCGTGCGGATCTCGCGGCCCTTGTCGTACACGTCTTGGTCCACCACTCGAGAGTGGCAGACCGCGACGAGCAGTGCTCAGCCGGCAGGTGCGGGCGCCGGAGGCGGCGGTGCGGGCGCGGGTGCGGGTGCCGCGAACGGCGCGGGGGCCGGAGGCGGAGGCGGTGCCGGCGCGGCCAACGGCGCCGGAGCCGGCGCTGGGGCCGGCGGCGGCGGGGGTGCCGGAGCCGGCTCGAGACGCGCCACCGCGTAGGCCGCACCCTCGGCGGCCATCCCGTTCACGATGTAGGAGTTGTGCGCGAAGCTTGGAAGACCGATGGGAGCGCCGTTGCAGATCGTGTCGCCCTCGGCGCACAAATCCAACGTCTTGTCCTGATACGACGGTCCGATGACGATCGCGGGCGCGCCGGCATCGGTCAGGAACTGATCCGAGGGCCTGCCGAACAGAACGACAGCGGCAACGTGGTCGCCGACTTCCTCAGACATCGGCTCGGGGATGAACTCGCGGTACTCGGCGGGGATCTCCTCGGGAATCTCAGCGGAAGTCACGTATCCGGCGACCGCAGCGCCTTGTGAGAATCCGCCGAGCACGATGTCGGTATCGGGGCATGCCGCCGCCGTCGACTCGACTTTCTGTCCCGCATCCCGGATCCCGTCCACGACCGTGCGTGCGAACTGGATGCGGTTGCCGAAGTCGCCGCTGGCCACGTAGTTAACCGGATAGACGTCGATCGATCGTGGGCCGGCCTGGGCGCGCAGCTGGTCGACGAACGCCTGCCCGACCCCGCCGACACCGATCGGCTCGCCGGTCCCGCGCGCGAACACCACCTGCACATCCGGACAAGCGGGCGGCGGGGCAGGCGCAGGGGGCGGAGGCGGGGGAGG